>CAYJGV010000109.1:0-6811 GCA_964369715.1 uncultured Bacteroides sp.
CGTAAGCGAGGAATCCGTTCCCCTTAGGCGTGCACTGTCATTCCGAGCGTAGTCGTAGGAATCCGTTCCCCTTAAGCAAACTGTCATTCCGAACGTAGTCGAGGAATCCGTTCCCCTTAAGCAAACTGTCATTCCGAGCGTACTCGAGGAATCCGTTCCCCTTAGGCGTGCACTGTCATTCCGAGCGTAGTCGAGGAATCCGTTCCCCTATACACAAATTAATATCTCAATTTACACTATATTAATAATTCTAGCTTAAAATGTAATAATTCAAACTATCATCAGTGAGGAAAAAACATGAATGTAACTATAATTTTACCTGCAATAGGTAAAAAACAAGGTGAAAAATATATTGGCAGTTGGAAGATGGAACCGCTAACCATAGCAGTTATGAAATCGGCCATGCCGAATTATGTTAATTTAACCTTTTTTGACGATAGAATAGAACTCATTGATTATGACGTAAAAACCGATTTAGTCTTAATCACAGTAGAAACCTACACCGCAAAACGTGCATATAAAATTGCGGCTAAATTTAAGGAAAAAGGCGTAAACATTGTCATGGGCGGCTATCATGTTACTCTTATGCCCGAAGAAGCCGCTCTTTATGCCGACACTATAATAACAGGCAATGCCGAGGGTGTAATTGCAAAAGTGCTTGAAGATTACAGGCAAAACATGCCACAAAGGCGCTATGACGGCGGCGTTTTATACACAGATAAATTGCCTGACCATTCTATTTTTACAGGCAAAAAATACTTGCCTGTTTCCCTTGTTGAAACCGGCAGAGGCTGTTGCCATAATTGCGAATTTTGCGCTATAGCAAGCTATTATAATTGCAAATACTATAAGCGCCCAACACAGGACATTATAAAAGATATAAGTTTGCACCGCCATAAATATTATTTTATGGTAGATGATAATTTGTTTGCAAACAAAGCTCATTTATACGAGCTTTTGCCCAAAATAAAAGAATGTAATATTAAATGGGCAAGCCAAGGCACGTTATCTCTTGCCTATGACCCAAAACTATTAAAAATGATGAAGGACAGCGGCTGTGAAATTATTTTAGTGGGTTTTGAAAGCCTTAATGAAAACAATTTATTGCAGATGAAAAAGAAGGTGAATATCACAAAAGAAGAGCGTGATGTTTTAGTGCAAAGAATTCATGATGCAGGCATCGGAATTTACGCAACCTTTGTTTTCGGCTATGATGAGGACGACGAGGGCACCGTTGAACAAGCGCTACGTTTTAGCGAAAAACATCGTTTTTATACTGCGGCATTTAACCATTTGCTGCCGTTTCCCGGCACAGAATTATACGAGCGTTTAAAGGCACAAAACCGCCTTTTATTTGATAAATGGTGGCTTCAAGATAATTATAATTATGGCGAGCTTTCATTTATGCCAAAAAAACTTTCGCCACAGGCGCTAAGCCTTGCCTGTTTAAACGCGCGCAGAGAATTTAGCAAAGCGCACAATGTTTTGCCAAGAGGCTTTCAGGCAATGGGGCACGCAAGCCCTGCGATATGGTCGCTTTTTTGGGGCATGAACTTAAAAATAGGCGGCGAAGTTGACCAAAAAATGAACATACCCATCGGAGAAAATTTAGATGAGCTTCCAAAATAAATATGTTTTTACACAGGCGACAAAAGAGGACGAAAAAGGCATTGTAAGCCTTTTTGAACAACAAAGTTTTGAAGGCGGCATAGGCGTGCAATACCTTAGGGGAAGTGCGCCTATGCAGTCTTTTTTTGCGGAGGGCAATAACGTTGTAAGCGTTGTTGTAAAAGACAGCGAATGTGAAAATAAAATAATAGGCCTTGGCGTTTGTGTTGTAAAAAAAGGCTATGTAAGTGGAAAAATTTGCAATATCGGATATTTAACAGGGCTTAAATTATTAAAAGAATACCAAAAAAAATTCACCGGAATTGCCAAAGCCTACGATTTTATAAATGAAGCGTCAGACAACAAAATTGATTATTTTTATTCGACAATTTTATCTGACAATATTTATGTGCAAAAAATGCTTGAAAAAAAACGCAAAACCATGCCGACATACAATTTTTTATGCAATTATACGAGCTTTATGTTTAAAACAGGCGGTAAAATCAGTTTGCCAAAAGGCTATTTAATAAAAGAATGCACAAAAGATTTTGCAGATGAATTTTACAAAAATTTATCGCACAAACGTGATTTTAGCCTGCAACACCCCAGCCAAAACATTTTAAGCACTGCACAATTTTATGCCTTTTATAAAAACGGCAAGCCCATTGCAATTGCAAGCGTTGTCGATTTACGCACACTTAAACAATATGTCGTTAAAAAATACAGTGGCATTTATAATTTAATTCGGCATTTTCCCACAAATTTGTTTGGCTACCCTAATTTCCCAAAATTAAACGAGACCGTAAGCGTTTGCTCTGCCGCTTTTTATTTTGATATCGATATAAATATGGACGATTTATCGCATTTTATTAAATCTCTTTTTAAAATTTGCACAGAAACTAAAATTATTATGGTGGGTGCTGTGCAAGACAGCGCTTTGTATAATGCGCTAAAAAAAGAAAAATGTGTAAAATATCAAAGCAGACTTTATCAAACAAGCTTCAAAAAAGATGATTTAATTAAAAATAATAATATTGCAGATATAGAAATTGCGTTTTTGTAAGCAGGGGTTTTGCAAAAACACATTTAATCAGCGCAGTGTTGAAAAAATAATGTTTGTATGGTAAAATTAAAGGAAGTGTAGATAAAATAAAGCTGTGAATTTAAACCGCTTTGCAATATATTTTTCACATAATTTAATGCTTTTTACAAAATCGAGGGGAGGCTTATCGTTTGACATTTTGCTTTTTCTCTGCGCAATATTTGCCAACAGTGGGCGGTGTAGAGCGCTTCACCCACAACCTTGCAGCGCAAATTGTAAAAACAGGGCACAAAGCCGTTGTTGTGACAAGCGCACTTGAAAATTTACCGCACGAAGAAACTGTTGACGGAGTGAAAATCATACGTGTCCCCTCTTTGCACTTCATGAACGGACGCATGCCTGTTGCGCTTTGCAGCAAAAAATGGAGTAATGCAAAACAAAAGCTTTTACAATATAATATAGATTTCATCGTAATTCAAACAAGGTTTTATCCACTTTGTTTACTTGGTGCAAAATTTGCAAAAAAGCACAATATACCGTCTATTGTTATAGAGCACGGCACAGCACATTTAATGCGTGGTGGAATTTCGGGCACACTGGGAAACATCTACGAGCATGTTTTTATAAAATTAATTAAACATTACAGCAAAGATTTTTACGGCGTAAGCAAGGCATGTTGTCAATGGCTTATGCATTTTAATATAAAAAGTGACAAAGTTTTGCACAATGCTGTTGATAAAACACAGCTTTTAAACATTGCAAACAACACAAAATTACAATGCGAAAACTTATTTGAAGAAGGGCATGTAAATATTGTTTTCAGTGGCAGATTTATAAAAGAAAAAGGTGTAATTCCACTTTTAAAAGCCTTTGAAAAAGTAAAAGAAAAAGGGCAAAACGCATCACTTTTTCTTGCGGGAAACGGCCCGCTGTTTGAACAGGCAAAACAAGTTTTGCCAAGTGGTGCACATCTTTTGGGCATGCTTTCTTACGAGCAAAACATTGCACTTGTCAAAAAGGCAGACATATACTGTTTGCCAACTTTTTCCGAGGGTTTTTCAACTTCTGTGCTGGAGGCGGCCGCGCTTAACACTGTTATAATCACAACAAAAACAGGCGGAAGCCCCGAACTTATATTAAACGAAGATTATGGCATATTAATAAAAGATATGAGCGAAAATGAAATTGAAAAAGCGCTTTTATATGCCATCGACAATGAAAATTGGCGCAAAAAAGCCACAAAAAACGCAGAGCGTATTTTGGAGCAAAATTTCACATGGGAAATAATTGCGCAAAAATTATTGATAATAGCAAAATCTTATCAATAATATGGCTGTTAAAAGCTTGTAGATTTTTGCATTAATTGCTAGTGATTATTCGCACTAAATCATAAACGGTCTTACGACAAATCATTTAGATTTTTAGATAAATAATAATTATCTTGCACACAAAATCATACCGCATTAGGTGATTTTATAAAGTTTAATGGGAGAAAAAATGAAACTGCTTATAATTATACCTGCCTATAACGAGCAGGGCTCCATTTGTAAAGTGATGGACGAGCTTAAAAATGAATATCCACAATATGACAGTATTGTTGTAAACGATGGAAGCAAAGACAAAACAAAAGAGATTTGCATGCAAAACAATTATCCTATTTTGGATTTACCTGTCAATTTGGGGCTTGCCGGCGCAGTGCAAACCGGGCTTAAATATGCAAAAGAAAACAATTATGATTGTGCGGTTCAATTGGATGGCGATGGCCAACACAGCCCAAAATTTATTGTAAAATTACTTGAAAAAATGCAAAACGATAATGCGGATATTGTCATCGGCTCACGTTTTGTAACAATTAAAAAACCTAAAAGTTTGCGCATGTTTGGCTCTTATTTAATAAGCTGGGCAATGCGCCTTACAACAGGGCAAAAAATATGCGACCCAACAAGCGGAATGCGCCTTTACAACAAGAAAATGATAGATGAATTTTCAAGCGACACCAATTATACGCCTGAGCCCGATACTGTTAGCTATCTTATTAAAAATGGCGCTAAAATAAGCGAAGTGCAAGTTGAAATGAACGAGCGCACAAGTGGCAAAAGCTATTTAACTTTTACACGTTCGGCATATTATATGCTTCGCATGGGTGCCTCTATAATTTTTATACAATTTATAAGAAAAAGACGCTGAAAGGAGTTATTTAATGGTTTTTTTGGCAAACGAAAGTTTTTATATAGGCTTAATGCTTATTTTAGGAAGTATGTTCGCTTTTTTTGTGATAGTACGCTATATTCGCAAATCCCGTGTTAAAATCGAAGACACTCTTTTCTGGATGCTTTTTTCGTTTTTACTCATCGTTTTAAGCTTTTTCCCCGATTTAGCAATTAATTTTTCAAGCATGATGGGCATTGCTTCGCCTGTTAACTTAGTGTATTTAATTGTTATTTTTATACTTTTTGTAAAATTGTTTTCAGTGTCGATGTCGCTTTCAAAAACACAAGTTAGAACCGAAGAAATAGCCCAACAATTAGCCATAGAAAAAAAGAAAATTGAAGATTTAAAGGCAGAGTTAAAGCAAAATAAAAAAGATGAATCAAAATAAAATTTTAAAAATTATCATTTAAAAATCAACACAAAAATAAGCAAAACATTTTTTCGATTTTGTAAATTGATAATAAAAATTCATCGAAGTAAAACGACAAATTTCGATAAATTATATTCAAACGAAACCATAAATTATTATATATTTTTTAAATAAGAATAATTAATTTACACACACCATATTATATATAGGGCAGGATTTTAAAGTGAAAATTGAATTTATTTTTGCTTTAAAATCAAGCCGAATTAATTTAGTTCGGCTAACCGAAGGAGGTTAAAATTGCATTTTAAACGTAAAAAAAGCAAAGCACCACTTATGGTGTTAATTTTAATATTAGTTGCCATTGTTGTATTTTGTACAGTTTTTACGCTGTTTCAATTTGGGATTTTAGGCGAACAAAAACAAGCGCCCTTGCAAATTGAGGGGAATGTAAACGGACTTGTGCTTTCCACTGCCTCGATAGATGAATTTAGCATGCAAGGCACGCAGGAGGAACAAGAGGCATTTTTGACTGAATTTATCAATTATGCTAAGGCGAACCAATTTAACAGCGTATTTATAGAGCTTGTTCAAGAAAGCGGTGAAACTTACACTGTTTTTGGCAGGAATAGCGATTTAGAAACCATCTACAATGTAAGCGTCAACGATGAATTTTTTAATAAATTTGACCCGATGGATTTTTTAACACAACAAGCTTTTGCACAAAACATTGCAATTTACGGCATTGTTAGCGAAGCTTTTATATCAAGTGAAGAAAATCTGGATATTGCACAAGATATTTATGAAAAATATTCTTTCACAGGCATGTATTATCAATCGGAAGAAACCGAGGGATTGGGGCTTTTACAACCACTTGTTGAAAATATCATACCACTTCCCTACACAACAATTGAAACATGGGCAAACCCCGAACAAGTTTTTTTGGAAACATTAAGTCAAGGCTTTTTTGGGCTTGTGGTGGACGATTACGCCTATGCACAGCAATTCGAGAGTGAATTTATGAAAATACAAAGTGCTGTTTTAAACCCCATAAGCACAACTTCGCTTTTAAACTACACACCGTCTCAAGCTTTGGCGGTAACTTATCCACTTACAAATATCTACACAAGCACGTGTTTTATGATGGGAACTTCAGACCCAAATGTACCGCTTTATGTAAATGGGCAAGAAGTGGTGCGCACTAATTCCGATGGATTTTTTGGCATTGTGGTAGATTTGCAAAGTGGCGAAAACATTTTTGAATTAACACAGGGCGACACAACAATAACGCACACTATTCAACAAGGGTGGAGTTCGTCTTCATCGTCGTCCTCGTCATCATCAAGTTCATCTTCAAGCGTGCCCACAGATGGCACACAAGAGCGTGAGGGCGAATTTGTCATAATAGATCCCTGGATTTCAAGCGTATTGACAGACTATGGCGACGACAGTGCCATTTTAGAAACAGCAAGGCAAGGCGCACAAGTTTATGTCGAAGAAAGCGTGTTGACATATCGAAGCGGCTACCCAACATGGGCATATAAAATTACAGGTGGCGCATATGTTTTGGCAAGAAACACCAC
>CAYJGV010000110.1:0-6696 GCA_964369715.1 uncultured Bacteroides sp.
AAAAGAAAAGTAAGGGGAGAAAAATCTCCCCTTACCATTATTAACGTTAAACCGTTAAATTAACCTGCAGAGATTGCTCCAACAGGACATGTACCTTCACAAGCACCGCAATCAAGACATGCGCCTGCATCGATATCATATTTTCCGTCACCTTCAGTAATGCAAGAAACTGGACATGCTTCTGCACATGCACCACATGCGATGCATTCTTCATTGATTTGATAAGCCATCGTATAGTCCTCCTTTATTTTTACATTGTTTTAACTGCAACACGTTAAATATTGACAGTTTAAGCGGATGTTATTCCACTTTGATACCATTTTACCACAATATAAAAATATTTCAAGGCTAAATTTAAAAATCGTCCTCGCGTTCATGTGGTGCAAATTTACCACCACGTAAATACTCGCAATCTTTAACTTTATAAATACGCTGTGCCATGGGCATATCATCAAGTTTAACTCTCAATGTTCGCCCTGCCAAATTAACTTCGGTAACAAGCCCAACACCCTCAGGCGTTTTAACTATACTGCCTACACCAGGCGTTGTACGACTTAAATATTCATAAGCCGGTTGCTCGTAAGCAAGGCAACACATAAGCCTACCGCAACTACCGCTTATTTTTGCCGGATTAAGCGAAAGCCCTTGCAATTTTGCCATTTTAATAGAAACAGGCTGGAAATCTTTCAAAAACCTACTACAGCAAAACGGTTGACCACATATCCCAAGCCCACCAATCATTTTACTTTCGTCCCTAACGCCAATTTGCCTAAGTTCAATTCGTGTTCTAAATACTGTAGCAAGCTCTTTTACAAGCTCCCTAAAATCCACCCTGCCGTCAGCGGTAAAATAAAACAAAATTTTACTTCTATCAAGGGTATATTCGGCATTTATAAGCTTCATATCAAGGCCATGTTTTAATATAATTTCTTCGCATTGTGTAAAAGCAAGCCTTTCATCTGTGCGGTTTTGTTTCATTTTTCGCACATCAGCATCATCGGCAATGCGCACAATTGGCTTTAATTGCCCGGGTATGCTCGCACTTGCCACATTATGTTCTCCACGTGTTACAAGCCCGCATTCAAGGCCTCTGACAGTTTGCACAACTACATATTGCCCTTTTTCAACTTTAAATTCACCGGGCGAGAAAAAATAAGCTTTTCCACCCTTTTGAAAAGTTATATTTATCACTTTAACCATTATTTATCACCGCTTTAAAACTCCTTCGTTTTATATGCCGTTTTCGCTAAACAAATACTATATAAAATAATACTTTAATTTTTAACTAAATTTATCGCCATATTACATAGCGCAAGTTTTGCATTTGCGTTTTGTGAATATCGTATATTCATTTTATATGCTTCATCAATTATTTTTGTAGCCGTCTTTTGAAAATCTTTCTCGTTTTCATTTGAATTACGCAAAATATTTGCACAATAATCTTGTATGCAATTTAAAAAATCTTTCGCAGCAAGTTTATCTTTTTCGTAAACAGATAATATTGATGCAGTTTCATACGCATTTTTTGTTTGAACTGCAACAAAAAAATTTTTCGCACTTTCAATTATTTTTTCACCGTTTTTATTATTTAAAAAATAAATACACGTTCCTATTTTACCGCCGAATATAACTGCATATTCGCCTGCAAGTGTTTTTATATTCTTCGTTTTAGGATAATTAGAAAGTAAAAACTCTTCACATTGTGCCTCGCTTGTCCCCGACATTTGATAAGTGGCACATCTGCTTCGTATAGTCTCAATTACAGTTGCTTCACCCGGTGCGGTAAGAACAAAAAGCACATTTGGTGGCGGCTCTTCAAGCACTTTTAAAAGTGCGTTTGCGCCTGCCCCGTTAAGCTTGTGTGCATTTTTTATATGCACAACACGACTTTCGCTTGAAAGTGCTGTCGAAAACAAATTCTTACGCACATTTCTAACGGCATCTATTTTTATTTCTCCCGCTGCGCCCTCGGGCACAACAACAAGGTATTCACCGCTTTGCCCATTCATAACAGCATTTTGTGCATGTTCATCACCGTTTGGATAAAGATAATCTGCCGCAAGGCACCGCCCTGCATACCCTGCACCCATTCCAACAGCGCCACAAATTAAAACCGCATGCATAAGCTTATTTTCACAAAGTGCTTTTTTAAGCTCGCTAACAGTTTGCTCGTTGCCTTTTATAGTGTCCAGCATCATTGTATCTTAAACCTTTTCAAAACGCTCTACATTCGTTACAAAAATAGTTGCACCGCCAACGGTAACCTCAAGCGGATACGCCGTTGTTACACCTATGCCGTAATTTGATGTGCTTGGTACAACCTCTTTACGTTGCTTAGATTGCGAAGAAATAACCTCAATGCACGCATCAACTTTTTCGTCGTCTGTTCCTATCAAAAGTGTGATATTACCCGACATTAAAAACCCACCTGTCGTGGCAAGTTTAGTAACGGAAAAACCGCTTTTTGTAAGCGCTGAACTAACTGAGCTCGCATCTTCTTTATTGACAATAGCTGTAATTAATTTCATATCACAAACCTCCGATTAATTAAATTTATTAAATTATATCATAAAATTCACATTTTGCCAAATACGAATTCAAATAATTTTCACAATATTTAAGCAGTGCATTAAAAATAATCTAATACACTGCTTAAAATTTAATATCTGTTATTGTCTCGCCATTGTTTACGAGCTTTTTTGTATTTTAAATCTCTCTTAAAATTTTTTATATATTTATTTCCAAAGAAAATCATAAAATTGATAAGTGCTGCTATAATCGCAACCCTAACACCCCATGTGCCGGTAAATAATGTATATCCCACTATAATAAGGTAAAACACAGCCAAATATTTCGCCTTTAACGGCACAACAAACATAAAGCGCATTTCACTTTCAGGATACATAAGCGCAAAAATTAAAAACAGCGAATAAAGCAATTGCTCACCCGTGATGAAATTCATGGCAGCATAAAGCTCGCCCATAGGCAAAAGCAACATTATATAATGCGATATTATGCCCGACACCGCGGTTATAATTATACCCAATAAAATATATATATTAAATTTAAAAGCGCCCATGCTACGCTCTAAAATATTTCCGACAATATAATCCACATAAAGTGCAATTGCCATAAATATAGGCGATTGCGGTGTCATTACAAATATAAACGTGAAAAGCCGCCACACTTGCCCTTGTAAGATAGAGGGCCAATGGAACACAAGCAACGAATATATATTCGCCGAGGGCGCAACCATCATCGCAAGATACACCATTAAATTGCCCAGCACAATATATAAAATTATATTATGCAATGCGTATTTCGAATATTTATTTTCTAACTTATAAAGCCATTTCATTTTTTATTGCTCCGTTCTGCCTATCAAGGCACATTTTTTTATAAAAGAAACCTTAACCAATATCCACCATATTGTCAACAGGATATTTGTTGCTATTTTCATGATTTTACACTTTATTATATTATAATATCAAAAACTTTCTAAATATTCAACTTGTTATTTTTTTATTCAAATTTCACGCATTTTATTGTTGAAAAAAAAATGCTTAAATATAAGGGTTTTCAACACTTTCAACAGAGTTTTCAACAAGAAATATTGAAAATCCGAAATTTTATTCAATGATTTTTGTTGAAAAGTTGAAAACTTTCAACTTTACTATATGTTATATTAGCAAATTATGCCTATTGTATGACATATACATTTTGTAAACAATATGTAAAATTATTGCATACAATGAAAAAATTCACAAAAACATTCTATTCCCATTTTTTTACATATTGTATTTATGACAAAAACACTTTATTGACCTAACAACAACAAATATTCAAGTATTTGCACAATACTTGAATATCTATTGTTCATTAAAACCGACATTTTCAATTAGATTTTTGTTTCCGATTTCAACAAATTTATTTGTTAACTTTAATAGTTTTTTGCAAAACTGTTGTCAATAATTGCATCAAACGGAGCTTTTTCACTAAGCTCGCCTGCCTCCATAATCACATTTTGCAAATTGTCAAACGCTTCTTCTTCAATAACAGGGGATATTGCATATGCGCCTGCATCTTTATAGCTTTGCACTGCACTTTCTAAAATCGCCAAATCTGTGTCAGGGAAAAAGCTTTGAACGCTTTGTGCAACTTCGCTTGCAGTGTGTTCTTGCACCCATATTTGCGCTTGATGAATTGCGTCTGTGAATTTTTGCACTATTTCGCTGTTTTCGCTTAAATATTCCTGTGTTGCAAAATAAGCGGTATACGGCATTTCGCCTGCGGCGGCACCAACACTTGCAACTATGTACGCTTTGCCCTCACTTTGTGTTGCGCTTGCTGTTGGCTCAAACATTGTTACATAATCGCCTGTGCCTGATAAAAATGCAGCTGTCATATTTTCAAATTGTATTGATGTGTCTAAATTCATATCTTCGTCGGGGTGTAGACCCGATTGTGCGATGACGCTTCGCAGTGCCATGTAAGGTATACCGCCAACTCTACCCGGTAAAATATGCGCACCCTCAAGGCTGGCAAAATCGAAATCCTCCATCGGTGTGCGTGCCATTAAAAAGCTGCCGTCTTTTGCGGTTAACCCTGCAAAAACTTTAGGGTAATCGTCTTTACCTTCGTTGTAAACATAAATAGACGCTTCAGGCCCTGCAAGTCCGATATCAGCGGCATCTGTCAAAACTGCCGTCATAACTTTATCGGCGCCGCCACCGTTTGTAATTTCAATTTCAAGGCCTTGCTCTGCAAAAAAGCCCTCGCTTACAGCCACATATTGCGGTGCATAAAAAATGCTGTGAGTAACTTCATTAACACGTACTATTGTTAATTCTTGAGTTTGTGAACACGAAGTAAATGCCAAAACCATTGCAAGCACCAATGCAAAGATAATCAATTTTTTCACCATATAACACACTCCCAAATTATTTTACGGCTTTTGCCGCAATATCAAAACATATATTATTTGCCAAAACGCATAGCAACACGTTTTTGTGCAAAAGCCACTATATTATACATAATTGCGGCAAGCAGTGCCAAAATTAAAACACTTGCCATAACTAAATCCATTTGAAAAACCTGGCCACCGTAAACAATTAAATAGCCAAGGCCTGCTTTGCTTACCAAAAATTCGCCCGCAATAACACCGACAAGTGAAAGGCCGATATTTACTTTTAATGTGTTAAAAAGCGATGGTAAATTTGCCGGCAATACAATTTTTGTAAAAACCTGCCATTTGCTTGCACCAAAAGTTCTTGCCATTTTCATATTGTCTTTATCTGTGCTTTTAAAGCCTGAAAGCATCTCCATAACGGTGACAATTATAGAAATTGCAATTGCCATAACAATAATTGCCTGTGTGCCTGCGCCCGCAATTAAAATTATAACTGGCCCCAGTGCAATTTTTGGCAATGCGTTAAGCACAACCAAATATGGTTCTGCCACTTTTGAAGCAAAGCTGCTCCACCACAATAAAACACTTATTAACAGCCCCAAAAACGCACCTATAAAAAACCCTGTTAAAGTTTCGTACAATGTTACACCTATATGCATAAGTAGTCCGTTTGATGACATATCAAGCACGGTTAAGGCTATTCTGCTTGGGCGGCTGATTAAAAAATCGTCCCATATGCCAAGCCTTGTAAGCAGCTCCCAAACAGCCATCATAACAAATATTATGCCAAAGCGCCAAATTTTAATCGCTCTTTTTGTATTTTTTATATTTTTTAAATATGCAATCCTTTCGGGCGATGCCCTTGCCGCCATGTTTTTATTATTATACTTCATTTTCGCTTAGCTCCTTCCAGATGTGGTCGAAATATTGTGCAAATTCACCGTGTGCTCTTCTTTCAAGTGGCGATAAATTTTCACTGAATTTCACATGTAAAACTTCTTTTACATGTGCCGGTCTTGCGCTTAGAATTAAAATTTTATCGCTTAGCGCTATGCTTTCGGGTATATCATGGGTGACAAGCAAAGTTGTAACGCCTTCTTTTTTTAAAATCCTGTGCACATCATTTGTTACATTTAATCGTGTTTGGTAATCAAGTGCGCTAAAAGCTTCATCAAGCAATAAAATTTTAGGTTTCATGACAAGCGTGCGAATTAATGCAACACGCTGGCGCATTCCTCCTGAAAGTTGCCTTGGAAAATTATCTTTAAATTCCCAAAGTCCATATGTTTTTAGTAATTTATTGGCACGTTCTTTAGTTTCTTTATTGACATTTCCTTTTAGCTCGGGGCCAAACAAAACATTGCTGTATACTGTTCGCCATTCAAGTAAATTATCACGTTGAAGCATATATCCCATTTGCTCGCATGTATCTTCTGTTTTTTTACCGTCTACAAAAACTTCACCGCCGGATTTTGGCAAAAGCCCTGAAATAACTGATAAAAGCGTACTTTTGCCACAGCCGCTAGGCCCGACTATGCTTATAAACTCGCCTTTTTGTGCATTTATATTAATGGCCTCGAAAGCTTTAATTTCGCCATTTTTGGCCTGATAGGTAAAACCTGCGTTAATTACACGAAGCGCCTCCATAAAAATTCCCCCTTTGCCTTATTTCATGCAAAGAGGGGTGTAAATGTTACAGTTTTATTTTGTTTTGGTGGGTGTGGTTTTGCGGTTGTGTGCAAAACTGCAAGTATTCATTATAAAGTGCTTTGTAGTTGCGATTCCTC
>CAYJGV010000111.1:0-6548 GCA_964369715.1 uncultured Bacteroides sp.
TTGGTAGTGGTAGTGTGTTAACAAATAATGGAACAGGAACAGCTACTGTAACAGGTGGCAATGGCGGCAATGGCGGCACTGGCGGTAGCACAGGCGGCACAGGTGGCACAGGTGGCGCAGCCGCTACCAGCGCACATAATGGGCAAGTACAAGGAACACCTGCTACAATAGTAAACGGTAATAAAGGTTCAGACGGAATGCCATAATATTATAAAACAGCATAGTGCGGCTTAATTTGTGCAACAGGTGGTGTTGCTATAAATTAAATATTATCCTAAAGTAGCTTAATAGACACTTATAGTAAAATAAAGGCTTCCGATGAACTCGGGAGCCTTTAGTTATTCCTGAAAATAAAATTATTAAAATACATATTGGTAAGGTGCTTATGGAGCAAAAGTTATTTTTACTTTGGTAGTGTAAAATTGTTTTAAATGAAGGGTAGTTTTACCGCTAATGCGGTTTCGATAATATAAATGCCATTGGAGCGGTAGCTTTTGTTGATTTATTACTATGTGATGTAAGAATTTTGTGTTTTGAATGAAAAAGCAAGAAAATGTGAGCGATTAGTAAAAAAAATTGACAAATGAGGTGTTATACTATATAACATATTCTGTTCTCTAAATATAAGCATTATTTACTTTTATTTAGGATGCCAGATAATTCAGGGATGTAGCTATATCGCACTATGGGAGGGCGAGCTCGCGGTAAAACGACCCTGAGATGAAATTGCTTAAAAATTATATTGCAACACAAAAAATCACGATAAAACGCCAAAGAATCACAAATATTAGCCGACTTACATTTAAAAAATATAGCTGCCACGTAGAAAGCAACCCAATTGAAAAATAAATAAATATTAAACCACCTAAACTGCTAATTGCAATTTAGGTGGTTTTTTACATTAACTAACATTTTTTATTATAAAGCAGTTTTATCATGCACCGCTCTGTACTGTCCCGGGGTTAACCCCTCTATGCTTTTAAATTTTCTCATGAAATTCGTAGTGTCATTATAGCCGGCTTCTGCCACAATTTCTTTAATAGGTAAGTTTGTCTCAATAAGTTGCTCTTTAATATATTTTAAACGGATTTGTGTAAGGTAAGACAAAAATGACTGTCCTGTCTCATCTTTAAACACTTTGCTTATATAAGAATACGACAAATTAAACTCTATTGCAAATTTATCTAGCGAAAGATCATTTTCTTTAAAATGCTTTTGCATATATTCAATTAAAGCTTGTTTTGTCATTTGTTGAGATTGCTGCTTTTTGTTAATTTCAGTTTTTGTTAGCTCAACTATTATTTGAGAAAGGTGTTCTTTTAGATCACTGGATTTTTCCCAACTTGATAGATGAGAAATTTCCTTTGTTGATAACGGCTCATTAAAAGATGCGGCTATCTTAACAATCATATTTATCACATCAAAATTTAAACATTTTTGTATTAATAACGAGTGTTCTAATTTATCTATTTTGTCTAAAACATGATTAATTGCAGAAATTGCCACTTCACTATTTCCGTTTCTTATACTTTGCTCAATCAATGTTTGTTCTGCATAAGGGTAGCTGTAACTGGCAGTTTCACTATGGTCGGTTTTATCATTATAAATGTAAATGCCGTTTTTTTGTAAGTTTATTTTTTCATTAATTGCAACAATTGATTCCACATATGAATGGTTGATTTTATATTCTGAGTTGTACTTTTTTCCACACCCTATGCTATATTCTTGCAAGTCAATTTTTTTGAATAATTCTGTAAAAGCTAACAAATAATTGTCGATTGCGGCATTTTTATAATCACAATTTATTATAACAGCCAAATCGTTGTTATCTGCCACTTGCACAGGATAAAAGTCGGCTTTTTCGAATTTAAGGCAAGATATTTCATTAATAAGTGTATCAATAATAGTATCAGAAATTGTCAAGTCGAAAAATCTACATGTAAGTACAAAAAAACCATTGTGTTTAAATGAAATTCCGGCACAGTTTAAATTATACTCAAGTGCTTTTTGGTCACCATTTGGGATACTGCCAAGGACAAAGCGGCGCAAAGCCATTTCTTTTATAAGCATATCACGGCTACTAAGTTTTAATGCGATGATTTCGTTTTGCTTATCGGCTATCTCCATGTTTTTGTAATGCGAATATGCCAGTAAAATAGCTGTTGTTATAACAATTATAATCATTGCTGCAACTAAAAGGAAAAACGTTATGTTGCCATGATAATTTGTGTCGAAAAATATATCATAAGGAATAAAAATAGCAAATGTTGTCTTGCTTGTGGGCGAAATATCACGTAGCATTATGTAATGCTTGCCATCTGCATGAAACTGAGTTACACCAGATTGAGGATTATTTATAAGCAACTGTGTAAATTCACTTTCGCTATAAATATGGCTTGCGGAATTATAAATAAATTCACCATTTATATCTGCGGCGATCATAGAAGCTTGCATGTGAGGAAAAAATCTGTCGATTAAATTTTGATAATATGCATCTTCAAGTAAAAAACATACTGTAGATGATGGGCTTTCACTAATTTCAGGAATAGGGTAGTATATTGTTGTGCTGTATAAAGCATCTTCGCTATCTTCATTTATATTAATCGAGCGCTTTGTCAATACACTATTTAAATTTAGATAAAGGTTTGAATTAGTGAGTGACTTGCCATATTCTTCACTTACTAAAAAATCTTCGTATTGAAAGAATTTTTCATTTACATATATATTTTTACCACCCCTTATATAATAAATCATGCTTATATTAGGCGGCAAATTCCGCTCGTAAGAGCGCAAAAGGTCAAATATTCTGGTTGCTGTATAAGTGGTAGGGTCAAAAGTGCTTGCATTTAAAGATACAAGGCTTTCATTACCGGACATATGAAGAGCTGAGGTGTGAAGTTGTGCGTCAAGCAAATCAAATTGAGATGAAATATGTGAAACATTTACCATTGCATTTGCTTGGGTGTTTTCGATATTTCGTGATATATCGTTATATAATAAAAGAGCAGACACTGCCAGAACAGGCATTACAATTGCCGTAAAATAACGCAAAAAATATTTTGATAAACCCTTGGTAAGCATTTAAACCCTCCAAAATCAACAATTGTCATTTTGCAAAAAACATAGCAGTTTTTACGCTTTAACAAAAAATGGTCTTAAAAATCAGCTGTATTAAAAAGTGCATATTGCAGCAATAAGATTTTTGTGTTAAATTGGCATTGTAAAGTAGTTGGCGCCATACTACAAACATACAAAATAATAAATGCAATGTTCAAACGTTCGTTTATTATACTATAATTTTTAGGAGGATACAACAAAAATGAAAAAAATGTTTTCAATATTGTTAGCACTAATTATGATGATGGCATTACTTGCAGGTTGCACAGGTAATTCAGTATCTGAGGCAAGCACACCGGAAGAATCACAAAATGGTGAAACCACAGCGGAAGAATCAGAGGCAACATCAGAAGAGCCTATTGACATTGTATTTTGGACAATGTGGGACGGTGGAGACGTAACAGTTGCAAGCCAAATAGTTGATGAATATAATGAGATGAACCCTCATGTTAATATTGATTTTCAACAGCAAGATTTTAACCAATTTGCAACAAAGTTAAAAACAGGCATGATGAGCGGCGAGGGCCCTGACATGGCAATTTCTTATGTGGGTGGCTTTGTCACAGGCCTACAAGCAGACGATATGATAGTATCTATCAGCGGCGAGGCTGAGAGATTGGGTGTAGATATAGATTTTGCAGGATATACCCCTGATGCAATGGAAGCAACAAAAGTTGATGGTGAATATTATGCAGTACCTTGTGATAATTTAGTTCGTGTACTTATGTATAATAAAGATTTGCTTGCAGGAACAAGTGTGCTTAATGATGACGGCACATTAAATCTTGAAGCAGGATATGATAATTTTATGGACTTTATGAGCGCTAGTGCAAGCGAAACAGGAATTGCGGCACCACTAGCACTTACTATGCGCCCACCACAATTAGTTTTAGGTTGGCTTACAATGTATGCACAACTTGGCGGCACAACATTTGTTGACAATGAAACACGCACTGTTAATTTTGATGAAGCACTTGCAGTGGAAGCACTTACAAAATATCAACAAATTTATGCGGATTATGTACCTGAAAACTTAACACCTCCGGCAGATCTTCAAATGTTCCAAGCAGGTCAAGTACCTTTTTACATTGACGGCTCATGGAATGTTTCAGCAGCAGCAGATTCGCTTGGAGAAGCATTCGGCGTTACAACATTCCCAGAACTTGGAACACAAAATGCACTAATAACAACAAACCATGCTTTCATCATACCTAAAAATGATGAAATGACAGATGAGAAAACTACTGAAATTTTAAAATTTATTCAATACTGGGGCGAAAACAACTATAAATGGTCACAAGCAGGACATCTACCTGCATATGTTCCCTCAACAGAAACAGAAGAGTTTAAAAGTATGCCTTGGCCATCTTACTATGATGAAACACTTGATGTAGCTATACCTATTTACACAATTCCAAATGCAAATTTACATCAAATACCAGAAGTTACAGACCCAATCCAACAAGGTATGCTCGGAACAATTACACCTGAAGAGGCTGTGCAAACAGTTAAAGATAATTTAAATTCATTGTTGCCGAATTTATAAAAATAAAAAGACAGTAACTACCGAATTGATGGGAACAACAATAAAATATTGTTGTTCCCAATTTTTATACATTGAGGTGTGAATATTGAAAGAAAAAATTGCTTTAAAGCGTAGATTTAACTTAAAAGATGCAATAATTGGTTATGTATTTTTATTGCCTTTTCTTATATTCTACGCAATTTTCAACCTATACCCTATGATTCAGGGTTTTATTATTAGTTTTTTTAAATGGAACATAACAGGCGATAAAGTTTTTATAGGCATTGACAATTACATAAGGCTTGCGCAAGATGATGTTTTTTGGGGTGCGCTTATAAATACACTTATGTATGTTGCAGTTTCAACTCCTATATTTATGCTTGGCTCGCTAATTTTAGCTTTAATTGTAGATAGTAAAATATTAAAAGGTGTTACATTTGTTCGCTCAACGTTTTTTTTGCCTAATATTCTAGCGGTATCAATTACTGCGGCAATATGGCTTAACATGTTTCAGCCTTATACAGGCTTATTAAATGCGGCAACTCACGCAATGGGTATACAGCAAGAGATATTTTGGATAACAGATGAAAACCTTGTGTGGATATCTATAATACTTGTAACATTCTGGTGGAATACAGGGTATTATATGTTAATTTATCTTGCAGGCTTGCAAGATATCCCAACAGAGCAATATGAGGCAGCAGAGATAGATGGAGCATCAACTCTGCAAAGAATATTTAGAATAACTATACCAAGCCTTAGCCGCACGCATGTGCTTATACTGTTTTTACAAGTTATAGCATCTTTTAAAATTTTTGGACAAGTGTTTTTAATAACAGAGGGCGGTCCAGGTGGCGCAAGCAGAACATTTTTGCAATATATATACGAAACAGGATTTAAAACATTTCAAATGGGGCAAGCCTCTGCGGCTTCATTTGTGTTGTTGATTGTAATTTTAATTGTATCTGTATTTCAGCTAAAAATTATGAATAGGCAGGTGGACTAAATGCAAAATGATAAAAAAGCTTTAGTGGTGAAAATTGCGTTTAACGTTATGGCGTATGCATTGTGTTTGCTGTGGCTTGTGCCTATTCTATGGATGGCGGCAGTTACATTTAAACCGGATGGTGAAAATGTTTTAAGTGTTTTAAGCTGGGTTACACCACCGTTTACGTTTGAAAACATACAAAATGTTTTAAACCACCCACAAGCAGATGTTTTTTTATGGGTGTATAACAGCTTGTTAACATCAATATTAACAACAGTTGGCATACTTATTGTATGTATATTGGCGGCATTTGCTTTTTCACGCATACCAATTCCGGGTAAAAGTGTACTTTTAGTACTTGTAATGGCAGGCATGATGATACCAAGAGAAGCAACACTTATACCACTTTATGATTTGTTTTTTAAGCTTGATATGTTAAATACAAGGTTTTCTTTAATTGCGCCCGCTGTTGCGGCACCTTTTGCAATTATAATATTAAAAAATTTTTTTGACGGCTTGCCAAGCTCGCTTTTTGAAGCGGCAAAGATAGATGGTTGCGGTTGGCTTAGGATGTGCATACAAATAGCAACTCCACTTGCAAAGTCAGCAATATCGGCGCTTACAATTCTTGTTTTTATGCAAAGTTGGAACGACTTTTTATGGCCGTTTATTTCAATAACTGCACCGGAACTTGTAACAGTGCCTGTGGGCTTACCTGTTTTCCGTTCTCAATATTTAACAGGCATGGGCTTAACAATGGCAGCAGGTGCATTGCTATCGGCACCGATAATTATAATATTTATAATTTTCCAAAAAAATATTGTTAAAGGCGTGGCTACTGCAGGAATTAAGGGCTAAAAAACACTCTACTAAAGTTAGTTTGAGAACTAACTTTAGTAGAGTGTTTTAATTTGGTGT
>CAYJGV010000112.1:0-6516 GCA_964369715.1 uncultured Bacteroides sp.
TTAAAAGTAGTTTTCAACAAAAATACTCGGACTTCCAAATTGTAACTAAGACACAGTCGAGAAGCTCGACACCAAATTCGCCCTTTAGCTTTGTGCTAAGGGGTGTTTTTGCGCCCGTAATTTAACGGTATGCATTTTGTATAAGCAAGCCAAAAACCATGGTCAAAATGACTGTACTACTGGTAAAAGCCAGTAAATATGAGAGTATCATAAAAGGGCTTTTTGACCAAACTGAATACGAGAAACAGCACAGATGCAACTGAAAGCATCTGTGCTGTTTTTTTACATAATTCGAGTTAAAATTTGTAATAAGCTATAGCTTATGATTTAACATAGAATGTATAATTATATAATCGAGATTGGAGAACTAATAATGGCGTTAAATGAGATAATCAAGATAATGCGATTAGAATTGGGTCTCTCTCTCAAGAAGCTATGGCACAAGAACTACATGCTGGTTTTGCATCTGTGACTAGCAGGGAGAACAATAAAACTAAACCTAATCAAATAGCTCGCCATGCTTTAATAGAGTTATGTAAAAGAAAAAATATAAATAAAGACTTGATATCTGTATTTCAAACAAAATATATAACTGGCGGTTTTATTTTTAACGCAATTTTGTGTCATTTTTATGTGGGGTTTATGGTTTATTGAAATTCATGAATTAATTATAATAAAACCATAATAAAAAGGAGGACATGAATATGACCCGTAAAATAATAGCAATAATTATTGCAGCTTCACTTATTGCTACAGTAGTGGCAGGATGTATGATGACTAAAACTGATGAAAATATGAATACTTCAAATCAAGTAGAGGCGACAATAAAAATAGAGGGAAATACAATAGTATATGATGGTGAAATAACCGATGATGGTGTGAAACAAGCCCAGTCATTATATAGCGATTCTATAAATAAACTTGTCATCAATTCAAAAAATGGTGATATGAAAGCTGGAATTGCTTTAGGTGAGTTTGTTTTTGATAATGAACTTTCGGTAGAAGTTAAAGACTATGCTATTTCAGCTGCTGCAAACTATGTAATAACCGCCGCAAAAAAGCTTTATCTAAATGAAAATTCGGTAGTTGGATTTAATGGTGGAATTGCTCATTTATCAAAGGAAGACAGTGGGATTGAGAGTGAATACTTTTCTAAAATCGGTGTAGAACAACAAATAACAACTTTAGGACAACGTCAAGATTTTACAGAAAAATTAAAAGATAAAGATGGCTTTACCTATTCATTAGACGCTCTTGATAAATTAGGTGTTAAAAATGTTGAAATCATTGGTGATGAGTGGAAAACAAACGATAAGTATTTTGTAATTAATCGAGATGACTTTTACTCACAAGCATACCTAAATTATGACACACCTGATGTAACAAACGACCTTAGTGTCTACCGAGATGGAAATTCTATCGTTTATGATGGGTATATCAGTGTTTTAGGGCTTCAAAAAGTTCGTGATTTATATACCGATGATGTTGATAGGATTGTTTTAAATTCAGGTGGCGGAGAAATAAATGTTGGTATGGATTTTGGTGATTTTATCCATGAAAAAGGACTTGATGTTGAAGTGCGCAATTTAGCTTTTTCGTCAGCTGCAAATTATTTAATCACAGCTGCAAAAACATTATATCTCCATGAAAATTCTGTAATAGGTTGGCATGGTGGAGCTACACAAGAAGATGATAACCCTGAAACAAAAGAGGGCGGGGAATGGTATGAGTATCACATTGATTCCATAAAGCGTGAAACTGCGTTTTATGAAAAAATAGGTGTAGACCAAAAAATCACTGTTTATGGACAAAACGGTGATTATGATGAAATCGCAAATGAACTTATGGCAATCGGATGGACATATGATTTAGATACACTTAGAAAAATGGGTGTTGAAAATATTGAACTTATAGATGGCGAGTGGGCACCAAATACTAAGCTACAATTCGGAGAACAGGCTCTAAATCTATTTGTTGTAGATGACATTGATATAAATTAGGAGGATTTTAAAATGAAAAGATTAATAACATTATTACTAATATCTGCTTTATGTATATCTGTATTAGCAGGCTGTAACACGAAACTCTCAGACGATAGTTCTGAAAAACCACCACAAGAAGTGAGCGATAGAAATGACGAAATGAATGACGAAAACGTGACAGAAGAACCAAAGTACGAAAAAGTCACATTTGAAACCACAGATTTAGACGGAAACGAGGTAACTAGTGAGGTATTTGCTGATTACGACCTTACGATGATTAATGTTTGGGGTACAGGCTGTGTGCCTTGTATCGAAGAAATGCCAGGTCTTGCAAAATTTAGCGACCAATTGCCTGAAAATGTAAATATGCTGTCAATTTGTGTGGATTATGAATCGGATCCTGAATTTGCAAAAGATGTTTTAAGAGAGAGTAATGCAAACTTTAAAACCTTAAAAGTTGATGGAAGTATGTATGAAAGCATTTTGGTAAATGCACAAGCACTTCCTACTACTATATTTGTAGACAGTGAAGGAAATATTGTGGGTGATATAATTAAGGGTGCACCCGATACAACGGACCCTGATGAAATTACTGCGCACTATAATAAATATGTAGATGAAAGACTAGGTGTGGGAAGTGAAGGCTAAAAATTTAAGCCGAGCAATCATACTCGTAGCATCGATTTCATTCATTATATTTGGGTTGCTTCGTGAAGAACAAATTATAATGTTATCAAAAGCTATTTCAATTTGTCTTGAATGTATAGGAATAGGGTGAGTTTATGAACAGAGAAAAAAGACACTCAAAAATCCGAACAGCGATACAGGCAGTATCAGCGATATTATTCAACGGATATCTTATAGGTTATGTGCAAGGGAAAATATTCACAGGTGATAGCAAGGCTGTATGTTTGCCAGTTTTAAATTGCTACTCGTGCCCTGGTGCATTAGGCTCATGTCCGATAGGCTCACTACAAGCGGTTATGGGTAGCCGAAAATACAATTTTTCATTCTATATATTTGGAACTATAATGCTTTTTGGAGTGTTACTAGGTAGAATGATTTGTGGTTTTCTATGTCCTTTTGGTTTTTTTCAAGATTTACTGCATAAAATACCAACTCCCAAAATTACAATTCCGAAAAAAATAGATAAGCCAATGAGATATATTAAATATCTCATCTTGGCTTTGACAATAATATTACCTGTAGTTTTAGTAAATAAATTTGGTGTTGCTTCACCTTATTTTTGTAAATGGATTTGTCCAGCAGGTACGCTCGGAGCAGGGATACCGCTAATTGCAACAAATGAATCATTAAGAGAAACGATAGGATTTTTATTTGACTGGAAAATGGGAGTATTAATTGCAATTTCGATAGCCTCGATATTTAACAGTAGATTTTTTTGCAAATATCTTTGCCCATTAGGTGCTTTCTATGGATTTTTTAATAAATTTAGCATGTATCAAATGAATTTTGATAAAAACAAATGTGTTAATTGTGCTAAATGTGATAAAGCTTGTCCGATGAGTTTAAAGGTAACGAGTGAGATTAACAATGCTGAATGCATAAAATGCGGAAAGTGTAAAGCTACTTGTCCTACAAATGCAATTGATAAATCATTTTGTAAAATAAAATAGAAACCTCTAGTAAAAATATGACAAAAGATGTATAATTTAGGTGAAAAAATTATTATGAGGTATTGCTTATGAGTAAGTTAATATATTTTGCAGATGATGACCTAAGTATTAGAAACTTAATCGAAATGTTTTTAAAAAGTGAAGGATATAATGTTTTACCATTTGAGAACGGAAATGATTTATTTTCCAAGTTCCAAGAAAAACCTTGTGATTTAGTTATTTTAGATATAATGATGCCCGGTAGTGATGGACTTACTATATGCAATATGATAAGAGAACTTTCATCTGTGCCCATTATTATGCTTACAGCACGAGATAGTGATATTGACCAAATCACAGGGCTAACACTTGGAAGCGATGACTACATTACAAAACCATTTAAGCCGACACTTTTAAATGCAAGGGTAAAATCTTTACTTAGAAGAGCCGATATGTCGCAAACAAAAAATGTAGGAGCCTCATTTGGCGATTTAACATATAGTTCTGATGCTCACGCTATTTTTTGTAAAAACAAAGAAATACCACTAACCACACTCGAATTTTCATGCCTTTCATACATGCTTACAAACAATAATAAAGCAGTATCAAGAGAGGATTTACTTGTCAATGTTTGGGGGTATGATATTGCTATTGAAACCCGCTCAGTTGATGAGACTATCAGAAGAATACGAAAAAAATTACTCAGTGCTAAAAGCATAGTTATAATAGCTAATAAATGGGGATATGGATATATTTTAAATGTTTCGGGAGGAGATGAAAATGCGTAAATCACTTTCCTCCTCGCTTCTGACGTTTGGAATAGCTTTATTATCCGCACTTTCAATCATTATTTCGGTAAATGTAATAATAAGAAATGATATTGAAACACAATCAAAGGAAATTCTTGGTAAAAGCTATGAAATATATCAAAAAGCAGATTTTCTGAGCGATACAACTATAAATGACCAACCAATAATAATCAATAGTCTTTCTGACGAACAAAGCACAGTTACTATAAGGATTATATATAGAAATTTAGAAAATCAAAGTTTTTTATATGACCATGAAGCAGAATTATTAAAGCTTATTGATGATAATACCTTTGATTTATACACGGTTCACACTGCACATATAAATTCAAACAAAATATTTTTTACTTTTCTTGACGGAAGTGATGATTTCGTTTTATATGTAAATACAGGCGATTATCTTTATATTTTAGAGGCGCTAAATCAAATTTTTGTTATAATTACGTTGATAATTCTGCTCGTTTCACTTTTTATAGGTTTCAGAGCGGGGAAATATTTAGAAAATGCGGAAGACAAGTTAAAACGATTTTTCAACAATGCCTCTCACGAGCTAAAAACACCGCTAACATCAATTCAAGGGTATACAGAAAGCATATCTTTAGGAATTACTACCGATGTAAATTCTAGTTGTGAGGTAGTTTTAAATCAATGTGCTCTTATGGAGAGATTAATAGAAGAGCTTTTATTAATTTCAAAACTTGATAGTAAGGCGCTTAAACTAAATTTATATCCCATAAATATTTATGAAATAATTGACAGACTTTTAATGTACATAAAACCGATTTCTTTAGAGAAAAACATTGATATTATTTGTGAGTTTTCAGGAGAGGAAGCCGTGCTTTTATGTGATGAAAAGTATATGTATAATGCATTAAATGCTATTATTTCAAATGCTCTACGCTACGCAAAAACGCAAATCAAAGTATCGGCTAAAATTAAAAATAACAATATAATAATAATTATTCATGATGATGGAGAGGGAATATCGGAAACCGACTTACCACATATTTTTAAGCGGTTTTATGTAGGAAATCATGGAAGTACAGGTGTTGGACTTTCTCTTTCAAAAGAAATAATCGAATTACATAAAGGCAGTATAACAGCTAAAAATAATAAGGGCGCTGAGTTTACTATTCAGTTTGGTGCAAATCAAAAGAAAAAAAGAAATTAGTCTTATCTAGATAAGAGAATGGCTGATATATAATAAATTTTATGTAATTGGAGGGAATTATTTGATTAATAACCAAAAATCAAAATTACTGATTAAAACATTTGATGGCTCATTACTAAAACTAAGCCTTAACCCTAAATACATGGATAGCACAGTCCAATTTGATATAAAATATTATGATTATGACAATGCTGGAGATATTGTGGAAGCTAAAGTTTTGTTTAAAGAAGTTGTTTCAATTGATATTGAAATTAACTTATTTGCAAATTGTATAGGAGCTGAGCTTTTTGGGTTTTATGAAATATTCGATGTAGAAAAGAAAAAAGAAATGGTAGAAAAGGTGTTTTTGACACGGTTAGATGGCTACCTTTATCATGGCGAGTATAATTACGACCCAAACGAAGAAAATGATATGCTCAATTGGCGTAAACCGATCGAGGAACTATATGAGAGAATTGACAAATACCATCTATACCAACAGCAAACAGAAGGTGGAATTTATTATATTTTATCAAGTGGTTATAGTATTATTACAAAATGATTAATAAAATAGAAAACCGACTTATTTAGTTTAATGCTAAACAAGTCGGTTTTTTTATTTAAATGAAAATTTCTCTTTGGCTTGGAATACTTTTAGTGAGAAGTTGTCCGTTTCTATATTGATATAAAATCTCGCTTTTCTTGTTTAATGCATTATAGAAATTATTAGCATCAAAGATTAAGAAATTCGCTGAATTTCTAACCGAAATTCCATAATCATCAGAGATATTAAGCGTTCTAGCAGCATTATGCGTGATAAGCTTATAACTATTTAAGATTTCTTCATATCCCATCATTTGACATACATGAAGTCCCATATGAACAACATCTCTCATATTTCCATCTCCAAGTGGATACCATGGGTCGAAAATATCATCATGACCAAAAGAAACATTGTT
>CAYJGV010000113.1:0-6430 GCA_964369715.1 uncultured Bacteroides sp.
GCCTTTGCTCGGAATGACAATCGTGAGGTTTGCTGGGACAGCGATTCCTACGGCTACACTCGGAATGGCAAAGAGTTAATGCGTCAAAATAAATTTATGAATATGTGAAAAGTAGATGAAATTAGTATAGTTTCCCTTGAACATATAATAATTATATGTTATGCTAAAAACACAAAATTCACTTATGCAATTATTTTCAAATATGTCTAGGCAAATTTTAAAATAGTTCACCGCCACAAAGTGGGAGGTTTATTATGCAATATTTACTTTCTTTTTTAGAGGGGATTTTAATGTTTATTTCCCCATGTCTTTTACCAATGTTGCCCGTTTATGTTTCTTATTTTGCGGGTGATTCAATTGAAAGCGAACAAGCAAACAAAAAAAGCCGTGCATTGATAGGCGCTATTGGTTTTGTTCTGGGCTTTACAATAGTTTTCGTGCTTCTTGGTGCATTTGCAGGAACGCTCGGTCGTCTTTTAATAAGATACCAAACTGTTTTTAATATTGTTACAGGTTCAATAGTTATTGTTTTCGGTTTGCATTATTTGGGTATACTTAAAATAAAGCTATTGAATAGCACAAAGCAATTTCAAGTTAAAAAAACAGGCGGTTTCTTTCGCAGTGTTTTATTCGGCATTGTTTTTTCAATAGGTTGGACACCTTGTGCAGGCGCATTTTTAGGCTCGGCGTTAATGCTTGCCGCACAAAGCGCAACAAGCACACAAGGAATAATCATGTTGCTTATATTCTCGGCAGGGCTTGGCATACCGTTTATTATGAGCGCAATTCTTATAGAGCATTTAAAAACAGCCTTTAATTTTATAAAACGAAATTATAAAATTGTAAATACAATCGCAGGCATTTTGCTTATAATTACAGGCATTATGATGGCAAGCGGCACTATGAATTATTTATTGTCGTTGTTATCGTTTTAAAACAGCAAATATTCACGTTAATCAAACGATATTTTAAATTACATTTGCAACTTCGCATAATTAAAAACAATACAGCCGTGTATAATTATATAGTGTTTTGCTTATAATTTAACGGCAGAACGGAGAATTTTATGAACGGAAAAACAAAACTTGTTTTAGGCATAGCAATTCTTGCAACTTTAGTTGTTGGTGCAAGCATAACTTATTCTCTTTTAAGTGAAACTTTTGCGCCTGTAAGCCAGCTTTCAACACCCGAGCCCACGCAAACTTCATCATCGCAAAGCGAGGAAAGCACAAGCGAGGCAACGCAAGAGAACGCACAAGAAGAAGAGCAGAGCACAAGTGAAGCAACACAAGAAGAACAGAGCGACGCTGTTTATGCCGTTGATTTCACTGTACAAGATCTAGACGGAAACACAGTTAAATTATCCGATTACTACGGCAAACCGATAGTGCTTAATTTTTGGGCATCATGGTGCCCACCATGCAAAGAAGAAATGCCCGATTTTGATAAAGTTAATGCAGAACTCGGCGAAGATGTGCAGTTTTTAATGGTTAACATGACAGATTCTCAAGGCGGCGAATCCGTCAGTGTAGCATCAAGCTATATTGAGGAAAACGGCTTTACTTTCCCTGTTTTATACGACGTAGACCAAGAGGCCGCTTACACTTACGGCGTTCGTTCTCTTCCCACAACTTACTTTATAGATGAAAACGAAGAAATTGTTGCCGGTGTACAAGGCAGCATAAACGAGGAAATTTTACTTGAGGGTATAAGCAGAATATATGATATAGTTGAACCCGAGGAACAAAGCGAACAAAGTGATAATTCATAAACCAATTATTTTATAAAATAAAACCACCCGATTTTTGTATCGGGTGGTTTTTGTTTTATGTTAAAAGTTTTACTAAATTTTTTTCGAAAAAATTCGGGTTCTTAGGGCAAAGCCCTAAGGCAAATATTTTGCGGTAAAATCTTTATTTCTTTAATTTTATTTATTAATCTAAATCTATATCAATATCCGGCGATTCTTTTAGGCTAAATAAAAAATGTGTAAGCAATTTGGGTCTTTGTTCTAAATGCTTTTGTGTAATTGCTGTAACATATGCTTTTTCCGCTTCTTCACCAAAAGCTTCCGCAGAAAATTTACGTGCACTTTCCAAAGAATTATGGCGCAATAATGCAATTTTACCTTTATTGTCGCACAAATCATTAAAATGTTCGTTAAATTCTTCCTCATTTGTAAAGCCCCAACCATTAAAACCGCTGTCCAAAACGCCATCAAGGCATTTATCATATTTGCAAAGCAACGGCAAGCCAGCGCTAAGCGCTTCTATATAAGTTAGGCCTTGTGTTTCGCTTGTAGATGCCGAGACAAAAACATCACCTAAAGTATAATAAAACGGCATTTGCTCAGGTTCTACCATGCCGGTAAAATACACCTTGTCTTTTAAATTATATTCTTCTACAATCGCTTTTACTTCTTCCATATATGGGCCACCGCCAACGATAATAAACACAAAATCGTCTCTTTTTATGTTTTTCATATAGCGTAAAATTTCTTCAATGTTTTTCTCTTTTGCTATTCTTCCTGCAAACAAAAACACAAGTTTGCCTTTATCTATACAAAGTTCTGCCTTTTTTTGCTCGCGCCAAAAGCCACCTTTTGCCGCATTGCTAAATTTGCTTACATCTATACCGGTAGGTATAACAACAACTTCGGGTGCAATTCCATAGCCCTCTAAAAGGTTTTTAACCTTATCTGTGGGCGCTATTACTATATTGGTTTTTCTAACCGCTAATTTTGTAAAATAGCTAACAAGTTTTTTGCCCAAGTTTTCCTCGTGGGGCAATACATAATGCACATAATCTTCGTATACGGAATGATAGGTATGAATTAACGGTATATCGTATTTAAATGATAGATATTGCGCCACGACATATGTTGAAAATTCGTTTTGTGAATGTATTATCTCGGGCTGCCATTTTTCAAGTTTTCTTATATGTGTGCTGTAAAAAGGCACAGCGACACGCACTTTATCATATATTTTATCCGCTGAAACCGACGCAAGATATGTCACGTCGTCCTCTTCGTATGAATGATGTGTTTGAGAAAGAGTTAAAATTTTAACTTCATTTCCTCTTTTTTCAAGTTCTTTTTTTAAGTTCAAAACACTGGTTACTACCCCATTTATTGTGGGAATGTATAAGTCTGTTGTGATAAGAACTCTCATATAAAACCCTCCTGTACTTATATAAAGAATTTAAATTGTTTGATAATCTTATTTATTTTTTACTGTTAAATTCCTGCCGCCGCCGCTCATGTTTTCATATTTCGTTTCAAAGGCATCTGTGTAATCTATAAGTTTATGCAATTTGTTAAAGCCGTAATTCCGTGAATCAAAATCGGCATAAACACGGCTTAATGTGACACCTATTTGCGAAAGCGATGTGTAGCCGTCCTCGTTAGATTCACGATCTATAATCTCTTTAATTTTTTCTATAATCTCTTCAAGTGGCACAAATGCGTGCATCAATTCTTCTTCGTTTTCTAATATGTTTTCAACGCTTTGTGCGGTGTTTGCTTTTTTCGTTTTTGCTTTTTCAGGCTTTTTGCTTTTTTGTTTATCATTTTGCGCCATTGTTTTGTCTTGCGCTTTCATGCCTTGTAAAATATCCAGATATTTAAACGTGTCGCAGGCGCTTTTAAAAGCAACAGGCGTTTTACTCTCGCCCATGCCAATTACAAACATACGGCTTTCTCTTAAACGTGCCGCAAGCCTTGTGAAATCACTGTCGCTGCTAACAAGGCAAAACCCATCAACATTTTTAGCATATAATATATCCATGGCGTCAATTATCATTGCGCTATCCGATGCATTTTTGCCTTGCGTATAACTAAACTGTTGCATTGGAGAAATATTATGCTCATTTAAAACTTTTTTCCATGCGCTCATTTCGCCCGCTGTCCAGTCACCGTAAATTCTTTTATATGCCGGTGTGCCGTAAAGGCTAACTTCACCTAAAATTGTCTTTATATATTTGGGCGAAACGTTCTCGGCATCTATCAAAAGCGCAATAACTTTATTGTTGTCGTTTATATTCATTTTTTCTCCTGTTTCAGAGTGTCGACAAAACCTTTATCTGTCAACGTCTTTATTTCATAAAAATTGCTTTAAAACATCTTATGGCAAATCTTTGATTTTTATAAATATATCGCAATAAACAACTATATTACAATAATTTTACACTTGCTATTATACATGTTTTTGTCAATTCTTGCAATATTGTCAAAATATTTTGCTGTAAATTAAACATAAAAGCTTTGTTAACTTTATCTATTTTTACCTATATTTTTAACACGAAAAGTCATTTTTACAGCTTTATATATATTTTTTCACAAGATACCTTGACAGGCGAGGTATCTTGTGTTATCATAGTGCCATGATAAACTTCAAAACTAAAGGAGGTGCAAAATGCTACATGTACCTGATATTATAAGAGGATATACGGACACAATAATTTTAGCACAGCTTTATAACGGTGACAGCTATGGTTACCAGATAAACAAAGCTATACAAAACGCAACAAGCGGTGAATTTGAACTTAAAGAAGCAACGCTTTATACATCTTTTAGGCGGCTGGAGACAGCAGGGCTTATCGTCTCTTATTGGGGTGATGAAAACACAGGTGCACGGCGTCGGTATTATTCAATAACAGATGCCGGAAAACACCTTTACCACGAAAATTACAACGATTGGCAAAGGGCAAAAATAATGATAGAAAACTTATTAAAACAAGGAGGAAGCAATGGTGAACAATAAAATAAAAAATTATGTCGATGTTCTTTTTTCGGATATCCCACGAACAAACAAAGCAATAGAGATGAAAGAAGAAATTCTTGCAAATTTAAATGACAAGTTCGAGGATTTAATAAAAGAGGGCAAAAGTGAAACGCAGGCTTACTCGATAGCTGTTAGCGGAATGGGCGATATTGACGAGATGTTAAACGAGATAAAACCCGATGAAGATTTTATAGTAAAAGCTGAAAAAAGCACAAAGAAAAAAGCTATAGCAGATATTGTAACAATGATATTTGGCGTTTTGGCAGTTATTAGCATAATTTTAATGGGTGTTGTTTCAGAATTATTTTCAGGAACTTTTTTAGAAGATTTTATAGCGGTTTTAGGGATTATAGGCTTTTTTGTATTAGCTGCAATTGCCGCCGGCATACAAATATATATACACACAACAATGCCGAAATCGCACAAAGATTATTATGAAATGGAACATAAAAAACCCCAAACAAATAAAGAGAAAAAGCAATTTGAGGGTATTATGTCAATTTATTGGAGCATAATTTTGCTTGTTTATTTGCTTGCAAGCTTTATCTTTGGCATTTGGCATATTTCGTGGATAATATGGCCGATTGCAGGGGTTTTATCCTCAATAATAAATACTATACATGAAATGGGGCAAACTGATGAGTAGAAAAACAACACTAGCTATCAAACTTATTGTGCTGATAGCATTACTGATACTTTTAATTTCTGTAGCGCTTGGCTTTTTAGGCGTTAATTTCTTAGGCAAATCTGTATTTAATTTCGGCGCATTCGATGTGTTTTCACCGTGGAGTTTTACGCAGGTAAATTCGGGCAATATTGCACAAGATGTGCAAAGCTATGAAGATGTTGAAGAAATTGAAGTTTATTTGAGAGATGCTGATATTAAAATTTACGAGACAGACAGCGATAAAGTTACATTTTATGACAATACCGAAACAAGCGGATTTTTACTTGGCTTTGGCGATAATGTAGAAAACACAATAAGCTTTAAAAACGGAAAATTAGTGTTTAACCAAGGTGTTGAATGGAGCATCGGCTTTAATTTTATTACGACAACAGGCGATATTGTAATTGAAGTGCCAAAAGGCTCAAAAATTGAATACAATATAAATGCTGCAAATAGCGATATCGAATTTGATGCACTTTCAAGCGGCACGATTGATATTGACAATGTAAATGGTGACATTGAAATTATGCAAGCAGGCGAAGAGCTTGATATCGACACCGTTAACTCTAATATTGAAGTTTATGCTGTATTTGAAAAAATTGACATAGACGGTGTTAACGCAAATGTAAATTGTGTTGCCGATAGCAGCACAAAAAATATAAGTTATGACGGTGTTAATGGCGATTTAACGGTTGAAATACTTGATGACGCAGAGTATAACATAAGCTTAAATTCCGTAAGCGGCAGAATTGACGACGATTATGACAACGAAACAAATAATGACGGCATTGATATAAGTGTCGACAACGTAAGCGGTAATGTTTCGCTTGAAGATTGGCGATAGGATGATAATTTTTTTAATATAAAAATTGCAGTGGTTTTAGTAGATTTTTTACAAAACAATGCAATTATAATATGAAAATAAAATTAAACGGATAGTATCACAGCTTTAGCTGTAATACTATCCGTTTTTGTTTGTGGC
>CAYJGV010000114.1:0-6024 GCA_964369715.1 uncultured Bacteroides sp.
TGACGGTGGGCGGCTAGCCTAAGGGAACGGATTCCTCGGCTACGCTCGGAATGACGGTGGGCGGCTAGCCTAAGGGAACGGATTCCTCGGCTACGCTCGGAATGACAAATTTAACTATAACAAAAAATTAATCAGGTATACCAAAGCTGCATTTGCTGCTGCCTTTAAACGGCTTGTGTCGCAATTGCCATTCACTATCTTTGTGCATCCAAATATGTGGCGAACGGAATCTATCCGCTAAATGTAAGAAATATTCTCTGTCCATTATCGGTTGCTCGAAAATTTCTTTCGCCCATGGGAAATGCATCTCATCAAGTGATAAATAATCCCAAATTTCCTGTTCGAATCTAATAGGGAACTCTCCGTCATAACGTTTTGAAAGCATAACGCCCTCTTCACGTGTAATTTCACCATTGCGGATTTCTTGCGAAGCATCGTAAATTGTTCTGCCTAAACCATATTTTATATAAGTGGTGTAATAGAAGAAATCATCAATTTTGTCATCGATGCTGTTATATTTTGAATAAGTGCCCTCTGTACGTTCAGGCGCAGGTTTAAAACCACCATGCTCGACGCTATAATAATAAGCGCCTTGCGGATGCCATTTTAAATAATAGCCCAAATAATGCACTTCTACGCCGTTTTTCTTAATATCACTGGTTTCGCCGGGCAAATAAATAGATAAATCATTCGCATCAATTTTATACTCTTTTTCAAGTTCTTCAAGGCTTACGCCACCAAGATAAATATTATCTCTTGAATTTGTGGCAAAAAAGCGCTCGTCACGCAAAGCTGTTTCGTTATCGGCGATAGGGTTACCGAATTCAGCTTCGTTTTCTCCATAGAAAACAAGCGGTATTCCAAATTTTGCCGCCATTTTAGGTGCAAGTTGTTTTTGTCCTAATATAAAAGCCTGAAACGGATGAAATAAATTTTCGGTTGCAAGCCTTGTTAAAAGCCTGTGTGTCATGCCGTTTGGCGTGCATAAATAATTGTCGAAGCCGGCATGTATCCACGCTTGAAAATTATCAAAACCCCAAGGTGTGTAAATATGCGGCGCCCATGTAACAGTTAAAGGGTGCATTCCGTATTTATATTTAAGCATATGTGCGGCATAAAAACTATCTTTGCCGCCACTTCCCGGCACAAGACAATCGTAACTACCATCGGTTTTACGGTGCTTGTCACAAAGCTCTTTCAATTGCTCTTCACGCAATTTCCAATCTATTTTAACCTCTTTATCATGGCAAGCATGACATGCATCGCAAACGCCGTCCGCTTGTATGTGCATGCTTTTTTTAATGCTGTCGGGCTTATGCTCAAACTCGTAGCACGAATTTGGTTTTTGGTTGCTCATCACGCATTCTGTACAAAATTGTACATCGTTTGGCAAACCGAATTTTGCCTCAAGTTCATTTTGAGGAATATCCGGTGAGAACTTCGAATAATCTATCGGAATATGTCTTTTATAAATTGCCATGGGTACACTCCTTATTCTAGAAAAAAATTACAAAAAAATAGCACTATCCGCACTTAAATAAGCGGATAGCACCATTGCTATTTATAATAGTATACCATATAAACCTATTTTGGGCAATAGTTTTTAAGCAAAAAATAATTTTTGCGCGTTGTCATGTGTGATTTTAAGCACTTCGTTCACGTCAACGTTTTTAAGCTCTGCAATTTTTTCGGCAATGTGTATAATCATTGCGCTATTGCATTCTTTGCCACGATGAGGCACAGGGGCAAGGTAGGGGCAATCGGTTTCGAGCACAATGTTTTCAAGTGCAATTTCCACAACGGTTTCTTGTAATTTTTTACTGTTTGGAAATGTCACTACGCCGCCGACACCTAACAAAAGTCCTTGTTTTGTTATCCATTTTGCGTCGCTTGCACTGCCGGAGTAGCAATGCAAAATCCCCTTCGGTTTATACTCTTTTATAAATTCATACATATCTGCATGGGCTTCTCTGTCATGTAAAAGTATTGGTAAATCGTGCTTTTTGGCAAGTTCTAAATGCGCTTTAAACATTTCGTTTTGTTCTTTTTTAGGCACAGGCCAGTAATAGTCCAGTCCGCATTCGCCAACGGCAACAATTTTTTCATGGCCGATAAGTTTTTCAATTTCGTTCAGTTCTGTTTGCCAATCGCCCTTAAAGCGTTTTACTGTAGAGCTATCCTCTTCTATTAAGCTTTGTGGGTGAATTCCAACAGCGGCGTAAATGAAATTATATTTTTCACACAGGTTTAAAACTTCAAGTGCGTTTTCAAAATCGGTTGAACAATCGACAACACGCTTGACGTTGTTTTGCGGTAAACTTTGTAATAGTTCGTCCAAATGGCTTTTAAAGCGTTTGCTTGTGTAATGTGAATGTGTTTCAAATATCATGTTTTTTCCTTTCAAGGGTACAGGTAAGTGTAATTTTAAAATATTGCATAGTCCTATGCTGTGTTTAACTTTGTATTATTCAGCTTTTATTATGCTATTGCGTTTGTTTTTTCATTAAGGTATAATGATGATTGAATTTATATTGTTTATTACAAATGGAGTTACCTATAATGAAAAGCACAGAGAAAATGTGGATGGAATATTTAAAAATAAATCCTGATGCCACAAGTTATGATGCGTGGGCATTTGGCGGCTTAACACCAGAGGATACTGATTTATTAGCAAAATTAGTCTTAGAGGGGACAAAAACGGCAACTTGCTCAGCGTATGATTTTTATCTAAATGAAAATGCGCCACTTCCTCTGATAGGCAAATTTAATATTATTTTGAATTCTTTAAATGAGCCGGTTTGCATTACAAAAACGTTTAAAGTTTCAGTTGAAAAATTCAAAGATGTTTCAGAAGAACATGCTAGAAAAGAAGGAGAGGGCGATATTTCTCTTGAGTATTGGAGAACAGTTCATGAACAATTTTTTAAAAATGAGCTGAAAGAAATACACAAAGAATTTTCCGATGAAATATTAGTTGTTTGTGAAGAGTTTGAATGTGTTTATCCCGTCAAATAAAAGAGCTTTTGCACATAACAACGTTAATAAACTTTGTAGAACAATTAGGAGGATGAAATGAAAATAAAAAATGGTTTTGACTTAATAATTTCAAAAGTAATAAAAGAAGATGCCAAGGGCCTTATCGAATATCTTAATTTGATTGGTGGTGAAAGCGACAATCTTTTATTTGGTGCAAATGAATTTAAAATGTCGATTGAAGATGAAGAAAAATTTATTGAAAATTTGTCTGATTCCACTACATCTGCTATGTTTATTGCAAAAATTGATGGCGAAATAGTTTCTGTAGGAAGCATGATGTCTGCACCCAGAAAGCGAATTGCGCATCAAGCTGATCTTGCAATTTCAGTTAGGAAAAAATATTGGAAATTAGGCATAGGCACGATAATGATGAACACTATGATAGACTTTGCAAAAGGCAACAACACAACCGAAATTATTCATTTAGGGGTTAATTCAAAGAACGTAAGCGCCATTAATTTATATAAAAAATTTGGCTTTGTTGAAATTGGAAAATATGATAAATTTTTTAAATTCGATGATGGTTATGGCGATGAAATTTTAATGAATTTGTATCTTTAATTACAAAAAATTAGCATTATATTAGAAAAAGAGGCTGTCAATATTGACAGCTTCTTTTTTTTATCTAAATTTTATATTCATTGTTGTTATAAGGATATCCGCATTTTATACAATAAAATATATTTGTTTTATCCCAATAAACTACCGGGTTTAACGCTTTCAGGTAATGTGACAACAGTTAAATTACCCTCGCTGTCCTCTGCGTTTATAACCATGCCCTCGCTTAAATATTTGCCACTAAGCATCGCACGTGGCGCCAAATTTGCCACAATAACAACATTTTTGCCAACGAGAGTTTCGGGCTCGTAATATTTTGCAATGCCGGATAAAATTGTGCGTTCGCGTTCTCCATCGAACAGTTTTAATATAAGCAGTTTTTTGCTTTCTTTAACTTTTTCGCAAGTTAAAACTTTTGCAACACGCATTTCGCATTTTGCAAAATCGTCAAATTTTATTTCGTCTTTGTGCTCTTGCGCTTCACATTGTTGCTCTTGCGCAGGTGCAGCAGCGGCTTGTTGCTGTGCTTGCACTTCGTTTAAATACTCAATTTCTTTGTCCATTTCAAGCCTTGGGAATAGCGCCTCGCCTTTTTTAACCATGATTTCAGATGGTAAACCGCCAAATTTTTCAACGCTTTGCAAATTGTAATCGCTTAAATTAATGCCCAATTGCTCTGCAATTTTTGGTGCGGTTTCCGGCATAAACGGCTGTAGTAAAACAGCGGCATAGCGTAAAACTTCGCACAAATTATAAAGCACTTCTCCAAGGCGTTCTTTTTGGCTTTCGTCTTTTGCAAGTGTCCATGGCATTGTCTCGTCAATGTATTTATTTGCACGTTGTATGCCTTTAAAAATTTCTAAAATAGCTTGTGGAACAAATAGTTCGTCCATGTGTTTTGCTAAATTTTTAGGCATAGCTTCACATAGTTCAATCAGTTCTTTGTCGCTTTCACAATTTGCGTTTGCAATATGTGTTTTTGCACAATTTAATGTACCACCGAAATATTTTTCAACCATAGCAACACTTCTGCTTAGTAAATTGCCTAAATCGTTCGCTAAATCAGAGTTGATGCGTGTGATAAGTGCCTCGTTAGAAAATACACCGTCGTTGCCAAAAGGTACGTCACGCATTAAAAAGTAGCGTATTGCGTCGGTGCCATAGCGAGAGCAAAGCACAACAGGGTCGACAACATTGCCCTTGCTTTTGCTCATTTTGCCACCTTGAAGTAAAAGCCAACCATGCCCAAACACGCGAGAGGGAAGCGGTAATTCAAGCGCCATTAAAAGTGCCGGCCATATAATTGTGTGGAAACGTAAAATTTCTTTGCCAACAATGTGAACATCAGCAGGCCAATATTTTGAATAATCGTTATATTTATCGTTTTCATAGCCTAGCGCGGTTATGTAGTTTGAAAGCGCATCTACCCAAACATATACAGTGTGGGCGTCATCAAAATCTACAGGCACGCCCCATTTTACGCTTGTGCGTGAAACGCATGTGTCCTGCAAACCTTGATTTATAAAGGCGATCATTTCATTTTTACGTGTTTCGGGTTGTATAAAATGAGGGTTCTCCTCGTATAATTTCAACAGCCTATCAGCATATTTACTTATTGCAAAAAAGTATGCCTCTTCTTTAGCTTCGTAAACTTCGCCACCGCAATCAGGGCATTTTTTATCATTTAATTGGCTTTCAGTGAAAAAAGTTTCACATGGTTTGCAATAATGGCCTTGATATTCGCCTTTGTAAATATCGCCTTTATCGTACAAAGTTTTGAATATTTTTTGCACAGCGCTAACGTGATAATCATCGGTTGTGCGAATAAATCTATCGTTAGAAATATTCATTAATTGCCAAAGTTCTTTTATGCCACTAACAATTTCGTCAACATATTCTTGCGGTGTAACGCCTTTTTCTTCGGCTTTATCCTGTATTTTTTGGCCGTGTTCGTCCGTGCCTGTAAGGTATAAAACATCATAGCCTTCAAGGCGTTTATAACGCGCTAATGCATCGCAAATAACAGTTGTGTAACTGTGCCCTATATGCAATTTATCGCTTGGGTAATAGATTGGTGTAGTTATATAATATGTGTTTTTATTCATTTTTTCCTCCTGAATAATTGTTTTGTTTTTGGGTGAATAGAATTGCCGTGGATAAAAGCAGATTTCACAATTTGACATGGAATGACATATGATTTAACATAGTTTTTCTGCACTATGTGCTGTGTTATAGCTGTTATCTTTAAAGCCAAAGTGTAATTCATGAATTTGATAATATAACAAGCTTTTAAAAACTTAAAATGTAATTCACAAAATTAGAAACTAAAGCAAAATTAGAAACAAAACTTATAGTAGATAAACAAAATTAACATTCAGCACCCACTAGCAACATTAGAACAATGTAATCGTGAGCGTATGTCAATCTAAT
>CAYJGV010000115.1:0-5893 GCA_964369715.1 uncultured Bacteroides sp.
CGGCTTTTTGCACAGCTGACGGCAAATTTGGCAACAGTGGGCAAGTTTGCGTTGCACCTAACCGCATTTTTGTACATGAAGATGTGAAAGATGAGTTTGTAAAAGGTGTTTTGGATTTTGCAAAAGCACTTAAATTTGGCACAGGACTTGACGGCGAAAATATCTTAGGGCCACTTGTTAATGAAAAAGCAGTAGTGCAAATGCAAAAATTTGTTGACGATGCAGTGGCGAAAGGCGCAAAAATTGTCCACGGTGGCAAAAGGGCAGAAGGCAACGGTTTTTATTTTGAGCCAACTATTTTAACAGATGTTAACGATACAATGCTTGTGTATAAAGAGGAGATTTTTGGCCCGATAATGCCTATATTAACGTTTAACGACAGTGATGACATTGTGGCACTTGCAAACGACACAGAGTTTGGGCTTGCGGCCTATGTGTATACAACAAACTTAAACACAGCGCTAAAACTATCTAAAGAGATAGACTCCGGCAGTGTGTGCGTGAACGAGCCATTTTATGCGTTCCAGCTACCACATGGCGGCTGCAAACAAAGCGGCATTGGCAAAGATTGCTCGCACTATAGTTTAGAAGAATATACAACAGTACAGCGTATATCTATAAAAATATAGACAAAGATAATCGAAAAAATTCGTGTAATTTGTCTATTGAATGTGATTGTTATATGATATATGATAAGTACAAGATAATTTTTGATTGCTATATATAAGGCACTTGTTTTAAATTAATAGAAGCGAGTGTCTTGTTATAAAACATAAGTTATATGATATCATATCATATAATAAGTCGATAGATTGGTTTAAAATAAGTTTAGCAAAGCTTGGAGGTTATGTTAAATATGGCAAGTGCAAACATAAACATTGAAAATAAAACAGCAATAAATAACAGTGCGCACACAAAAAACATGAGAAAATTAAAAGAAAACCTTGTTGGGTATTCTTTTATATCTTTTTCTCTCATAGGTTTTTTAACTTTTATGGTGTTTCCTCTTTTTTATTCGCTGTTTTTAAGCTTTATGGATTGGAATATGTTTAAAGGGCTTGAGGGCTCAGAATTCATAGGCTTTAAAAACTACACAGATGTTTTTAAAGATGAGTATTTTATAACAGGATTTTGGAATAACTTGAAACTAGCTGTTATGGTAGTTCCACTTCTTATATTTTTAGCGCTTGTTGTGGCAGTGCTTTTAAACGGTAAAATTTTTGCAAGGGGTGCATTAAGGGCAGCTTATTTTATGCCTTATGTTGCAATTTCAACTGCATCAGCCCTTGTGTTTTCGGCAATATTTCACCCGGAATTTGGCCCTGTAAATAGCTTCTTAATCTCACTTGGTATGCAAGACCCACCCGGTTGGGCAACAAGTATTGCATGGGCACTGCCAACGGTTGCAGTATTTTTGATATGGAAAAACATCGGCTATTGCATAGTAATTTTTCTAGCAGCACTACAAGGTGTTTCCCCCAGTTATTACGAGGCAGCGTCAATTGATGGAGCATCAAAAGTACAGCAGTTTTTAAAAATTACAGTGCCACTTGTATCTCCAACAACATTTTTCCTTGTAATAACAAATATGATTATGGCTTTCAGAACATTTGAAGAGGTGCAAATTCTTACAAACGGCGGGCCGGGAACAACAACTTACACGATGGTTTTTAGCATTTATAAAGAAGCATTTGAGCAGTTTGATATGGGTTTTTCGTCTGCTGCATCGTGGGTGTACTTTTTAGTTGTGCTTGCTGTAACAGTAGTGCAATTTCTTGGTCAGAAAAAATGGGTTAATTATTAAATAGAGAGGTGCAAAAATGACTAAAAACAAACGGCTTACATCGAGTATAGTAATTACTGCAATACTTGCGCTTTTCGGTGTAGTTATGATTTTCCCAATAATTTGGATGCTATCGGCATCATTTAAGTTTGAGGCAGATGTTTTCAGAATGCCGATTGAGTGGATACCCTCAAATCCAAACTTTACAAATTATTTAACAGCAACAACAGAGTTCCCCTTTGTAAACTGGTATGTCAATACATTGCTACTGGCGGCACTGGTTGTGTTTTTTGTTCTTGCTTTCAGTTCACTATCAGGTTATGCATTTGCTAAATTAAATTTTAGTGGCAAAAAAATATGGTTTGCGCTTTTTATAGCAACGCTTATGATACCAAACCAAGTTAGAATCATACCACAATTTTTAGTATATCAGCAAATTGGACTTATCGATAATATAATGGCTGTTGCATTGCCATGGATATTTAACGGCTTTTCGATATTTTTAATGCGTCAGTTTTTTGCAACAATTCCAAATGAACTACTTGAGGCAGCAAGAATAGACGGTAGTAACGAGTATCAAACATTTTTTAGAATAGTACTACCACTTGCAAAATCACAACTTGCGGCACTTTTTATACTGGCATTTACATGGGGCTGGAATGAATATATGAGTGCATTAATTTATATAAACGACATAGACAAACAGGTTTTAAGCGTTGGCATAGCAAGCTTTAAGGGGCAGTATTCTTCAAACTTTGCAGTGCAAATGGCAGGTGCAACACTTGCACTTATACCAATAATAATAGTTTATATAAGCGCACAAAAGCAATTTATAGAGGGCGTTACGCTCTCAGGCGTAAAAGGGTAGTTATTACAGTAAAGCTGTAAACTAATATATAATTAAATGGAGGATTTAATAATGAAAAAATTACTTAGCATTTTACTTGTGCTTGCAATGATGGCAACACTATTTGCTGCTTGCTCGGAAACACCAGCAGAAGAGCAAACAGGCGAGAGCACAGCAACAGAGAACACAACAGAAGATACTTCACAAGACAGTGGCGAAAAACAAACTGTTGTTATCCACCTAAACGGTATGGATGAAGAGTATAAAATGATGGCTGCAATGGAAGAAATTCAAACAATGGAAAAATACTCAAATATCGAGTTTGAATTCCATGGACGTGACGCAGACTTTGATACAAAAGTTCCTGTTTCAATAGCAGGCGGTTCACAAGTTGACCTTATTATTGTTGCAAATCCAATGCTTAAAGAGCAATATGCTAGCGAGGGCTTGATAATGCCTCTTGATGAAGTTATTGCCGAGAGCGATTATGATTTTACAACAGAGTTTGGCCCTTATCTTGAAAATGCAAAAGATTCTGAGGGCAATATAGTAATGATACCGCACAATATAACACGCTGGGTGCTTTATTATAACAAAGCTCTATTTGACGCAGTAAGCGAACCATACCCTGATGCAACAGTACCTATGACATGGGACGAATATGCACAAGTTGCTGCAAGAGTAACACAAGGCGAAGGCAGCGACAAAAAATACGGTGCATTCTACTTAAACTGGAGCATGTGGACATATGGCGATGCTATAATGGAACTTGGCGGCGGTGAAGGCTTCTACACAGAAGACGGCGTTTCAAACATTGAAGATCCTGCATTTGCACGCAGCATGGAACGTGTTTATAATATGATGCATGTTGATGAAAGCATGCCAACACATGCTAATGTAATTTCAGCAAAAACAGGCCCGACAGATTTCATGAACGGCAACTATGCGATGGCTATTTCCGGCGGTTGGATTGCAAGCTGGGCAATGGACTTTGAGACATATCCACGTGAGTGGGAACTTGGTATTGCACCAATGCCTGTAGACGCTGGCGAAACAATGAAATCTTGGGGTGTTGTAAACGGCTTTGGTATTCCTATCACAGCGGCAGACCCACAGCTTTCTTTAGAAATTGGTATGGATCTTGTAGCACTTGGCGCTAAATATGCAGATACAACTGAGTCTGCTATCCGCACAGTTGATCAATCTAACTTGTTTGTAGATGCAGCAGAAGTTCTAGAGCCTGTTGACGGCATTACACTTGATGATTTCCTATACATATTCACAAATGAAGACATGATCTTTGTAAATGAAAAAATAACAGGACCTAACAATGTTCCTTATGAAGCTGTATACATGGAAGAAGTTGAAAAATATCTTGTAGAAGAACAAGATTTAGCTACTACAATTACAAATATTAAAGAGCGTGGCGACGAAGCTATTCTAAACGGATAAAATCTAATATAAAGCGTTAATTGCCTACATCTGCCCTAATTGATGTATTACGAGATGGGAAGATGTAGGCAATTATAAAAATTAATGGCTAAGAAAATAATATATGACTGATAATAAAAACATTGTCATACGCACATAAATATATTACAATATTAATATAGGTAAATATAGGCAAAATAAAATATAAATAAAATATAAGAGTGTGATAAATTATGACAAGAGTTGACGAGGCAGTTATATCAATTAAACAAATGATACACGACAAGTGTTATGATGAAAACGGCTTTTTGCCGAGCGAGGGTGAACTTAGCGAAAAACTAGGTGTATCCAGAATTACGGTAAGAGAGGCAGTGCGCACCTTAGAAGTAAGGGGCTTTGTTACACGTTTGCATGGCAAGGGTGTAAAAGTTGCCGATAACAGCAACACAGTTATGATACAAGTAATGACCGATATGTTTGAAAAGCGCGACTTAACTGTTGAGGACGTGCTTGAAGTGCGCACTATGATAGAGCCTAAAGCGGCAGAGCTTGCTGCAACAAGGGCGAGTGAAAAAGATTTAAGCGAATTGCTTTTGCTTGTGGAAAAAATGGATAAAGCAAAAGAAATAGATGAAAAATATATTGCCAGCGATTATGAATTCCATAAAAAAATTGTATCATGCACCAAAAATAATATGATGGTATCAATAGTTAATGCGTATTCAGAGTGGCTAAAAATTGCAATTTATAATACAAATAAAACAAAAGAAAATCTGGAGCACAACTATAATTATCACAGGAATATTTATAAAGCAATAAAAACCGGCGATGCCAAAAAAGCGAGAAAAACAATGATAGAGCATTTAAATGCAGCATATAAAATGTATATTAGCACTAAAGATAATAAATGATAAGTGCTATATTTAAAAATTAATATTTAAAGGGGTGAGGGCATGACAAGAGTTGACGAAGCAGTTATAGGAATAAAAGATATGATTTTGAAAAAAAATTATGATGATTTGGGGTATCTGCCAAGCGAGGGTGAGTTAAGTGAAAAGTTCAGTGTTTCACGCGTTACAATAAGAGAGGCGATAAGAACCCTGCAAGTTAGAGGCTTTGTAAAACGCATACATGGCAAAGGCATTTGTGTTGTAGATAAAGGGCAAAAAGTTATGATACAGGCAATGACTGATATGTTTGAAAAAGAAAATACAACTCTTGACGAAGTGCTTGAAGTGAGAAACCTAATTGAAACAAATGCGGCAGAGCTTGCCGCACAGCGCATAACAGATGAAGAAAAAGCCGAGCTAAAAGAGCTTGTTGAGGCAATGGAATCTGCAACAGAAATAAATGATGAATATTTGAAATGTGATTTTAAATTTCATCAAAAACTTGCATACAGTGCAAAAAATAATATGCTTGCAGCAATTGTTTGCGCATACTCCGGTTGGCTAAGGCAAAGTATAGATGATACAAGCAATACAAAAGAAAACCTTGAAAAAATTTATCATTATCACAGAAATATTTATGAGGCAGTGGCAAGTGGAAATGAAAAGGCCGCAAGAATAGGCATGGAAACACACCTTGAAGCAACTATTAAAAATAAAAAGTCAAAATAACAAATAAGCAAAATAATATACGTTTATTAAAATCCGCTGATAAGCGGTTTTTAAATAAATATGCTTATATGATAACTTACAAGTTGACTGTTTAAATAAGCAATTAAATAGCAAATGGGAGTTTAAAATGAAAACAATATCAAAAAAATATGATTTTGTGGTAGTTGGCGGTGGAATGTCAGGAATATGTGCAGCAATTGCGGCAGCAAGGCA
>CAYJGV010000116.1:0-5523 GCA_964369715.1 uncultured Bacteroides sp.
TTATACATATAATCAAGTTCGCCGTTTTTCCACATTTGATACTCTGTTTCAGCGTCTGTTATAACTTGAAAAATAATTTTTTCAAGGCTTGGTGCACCGCCATAGTAATCGGGGTTAGCCTCAAGTGTGATAGTTGTGCTGTCTTTGCTTACAAATTTAAACGGGCCTGTACCTATAGGCTCCATATTAGCTGGGTTTGTTAAAAGGTCTGTTCCCTCATATATATGCATAGGTATTATTTGGTTGCCCGAAATCCATGCCAAAGCATAAAGAAGTGTTGCATCTGGTGTTGCCATGTTGAAAACAACAGTGTAATCATCGGGTGTTGTAATTTCAGAAACCGATGCAAGGTTTGCAGAAAGTGTTGCCGCATTTTCTTTAATTGCATCAAATGTGAATTTAACATCGGCAGAGGTGAAATCTTCGCCATCGTGCCATTTAACACCTTCACGAAGTTTAAATGTAAGCTGTGTGAAATCTTCGTTATATTCCCAACTTTCTGCAAGGTCCGGAATTATATTGTTATCTGCGTCTGTAACAACAAGTGCACTAAACATTTGAATAACCGGGTAAAGTGAACCTTCATCCATTGTGATAACAGGGTTAAGGCTTGACGGTTCATTTGGTATTCCAACAATAAATGTGCCGCCGCTTTGTGGGCCTTCTGTGGTTGCATCAGTGCTTTGAGTGCCGTCTGCTGTGGATTCATCGTTTGTTTCCGGTGCTTCGTTGCCACTTGTACAACCTGCAAATAGTGCAAGCGATAAAACAAGTGCCAACAATAGTGTCAATAGTTTTTTCATCTTTCTTAATCCCCCTAAAAAATTGTGGGCTTTTGCCCAATTTATTTTATAAGCAAGTTTAAATATTATATTTAAATTTGCTCTAAAATCCTAAGTGCGCTTTCAAGCTGAACTATAACTAAATTGCGAATGGGTATAACACTGTAATTAAGCTGTGCTTCAAGTTCGTCTGTTTTTAGCTTTAGCATATTTTGTGCATCTTGTTTAATATGTTCAAGTTCTGTTTTTGTCTCACTATTTGCGCTTTCAATTTCACATTCAACACTTCTAACCATAGTTCCCCAGTTTAAAAGATGGTAAAATTTTGTCATCTCTACATTCGAAAAAGCCTCGGATTCTTTACATAATTCGTTAAATTGTTCGCTTGTTTTAATAAAGGCTCTCTCGCTTTCAATATTGCCAGGTAACATTTTAAGCATATTGTCAAGCGTACTTGCAAACAAATTACCATCTGTGTAATATGGTTTTGCTTTTTCGTAAAAAAGCTTTAAATCATCAAGGTGGCATTGTGTGATGTCAAGTTTTTGTTCAACGGCTTTAGAACGTGGGAAATCAAGTTCTTTTTCACTGTTCACTCGTGGCTCTAAAAAGTAGGGAAGCTCTGCTACAAGCTCTATTGTGTCGCTGCCGGCATAGGCGCCACTACATTCACCGCCAAACATTTTTTGTGCAGGGTCGCCCGGGGTATATTGCTCGAAATAGTCGTAAATATCTTTGGCGAAAGGCATTTTATAAAAAGCAGGCGCAAAAGAAACTGCAAACGGCATTTCAGGTTCGCCCAAATTAAGTGGCACACCCATGTTTTTTGAGGAATTGTAAAGCGCATCATAAACACTTTGTGGCTGTTCGTGCGAAACATACCAATATGTGCCACCAAAACCTGCATTATGTAGCGAATAAATAAATTTTGGTTGCGTTTCATCTATAACTTTCATTAGCGCCTTTGTTTCAGGCATTGGTTTGTCAAATTTGTAAGTTTTATAATCCATGGGGAATGTCCATTCAACTTGTAAATGAGAGGCAGGGCGGTAAAAATTGCGTGCATAATTATATAAATTAAAAGGTCCTTTAAACCATTTTTCATTTAATATGGTGCCATCAACATCCGAAACAGGTATAATGTAAAATGTAAAGTCAAGCTTTTCACGATAGCTGTCATTTTCTGCAATTGCCCTTGCAAAATAGTGGCTCATCATTGCACCAATGGGCTCGTTTGGGTGGGGGCAACCGTAAAAAAGTGCGTTGCGGCTACCGCTTCCAATTTTTGCGCATAAAATATCGCGGCCTTTAGTAGATTTACCTATTACGTCTATGCTTACCTTATTTGGGTATTCCTTGCTAAGTTTGATAAGTTCACAATTTAGCTCTTCAACTGTTAAAAATGCTTTATAATCAGGAACATTGCTTAATATGTTTTGAATGCTCATAAAAATCTCCATTCTTAGTAAGATAGCGTATGAAATACAACAAATGTTAAATGCGAAGTTGTAAAATTATATATTAAAATATAAATGCTTGAGTTATTGGTATAAATATTAACTTAAGTTTTTTGATAAAAACAACTGTAATAATGTCCGCCACCTGCGTGTGTCATTGGTGGATATTCATTTTCGCATTTTTCGCCACGCATGTAACAGCGAGGTGCAAAATAACAACCCGGGCCAGTTCCAATCGGTGTTGGAGGCTCGCCGTCTATGTTTATCACTTCACGTTTTTGCGTTGGGTCAATTGAAGCTGAATTGGAGATTAAAGCACGTGTGTATGGGTGAATTGGCCTGTGCAAAACATCATCGGTGTTACCAATTTCTACAATTTTTCCAAGATACATAACTGCAACTTTATTTGTTATATAACGTGTTGTTGCAATGTCATGGCTTATAAAAACCATGCAAGCTTCTTTTTCAAGCGTTTGCTTTTCAAGCAAGTTTAAAATATCGGCTCTAATTGAGACATCTAGCATGGAAACTGCTTCATCTGCAACAATAAAAGATGGGTTTAAAAGCATGGCGCGCATAATTGAAATGCGCTGTAATTGCCCACCCGAAAGCTCATGAGGAAACCTCTTTATATAATCTTTTGCGGGGCGAAGCCCTGCTTGCTCAAGCGTTTTTATGCAAATATTGTGTCTATCTGTTTCGTCTTTGCCTATGCCGTGCAAATTAAGTGGTGTCATAAGCACTTTTTCAATTGTTTCACGAGGGTCAAATACCTCATATGGGTTTTGAAATATAAGCTGAACAGTACTTCTAAAGGCAAGACGCTGGCTTTTAATGCTCTCGTTTACAACTTTTGTGTTTTGCCCATTAATTATAATATTTCCACTTGTAGGTGATTCTAAATTAATCAGCATACGCCCAAGTGTGCTTTTGCCACAACCACTCTCGCCAATTACGCCAAGTATATCACCTTTTTGCAATTCAAAACTTACACCATCTACAGCTTTAACAACTTGCTTGCGCAATTTTTTATCACCAATGCTCATAGCACCTTTTTGTGAATAATGTTTTACAACATTTTCAACTTTTAAAACTATATTACTCATATTTCACCTTCTTGCGGATAAAAACATGCTACATTCCAATCTTGTTTAACTTCACTTAACTCAGGCCGTTGTTCTTTGCATTTTTGTTGTGCCTTTTCGCATCTTGCGGCAAAAGCGCAACCCTTTATGGGTGAGCTTAAATCTGGCAAAGAGCCTGGTATTCCACGCAAATTGCCTTTTTCGCCCGTGAATGATGGGAAAGAGCGAAGCAAGCCACGAGTGTAAGGGTGCTTTGCAAAGCGTAAAATATCGGTACTGTAGCCACTTTCCATAATGCGTCCGGCATACATAACAACAACTTTTTTGCAGCTTGAAGCAACAACAGCCATATTGTGCGTTATCATAAGGCGTGTTACATTTTGTGTTTCTTCAAGGTGTGTAATTTCTCGTAAAATTTGGCTTTCTGTAACAACGTCAAGTGCAGTTGTGGCCTCATCTAAAATAATTAGCGAGGGGTTAAACATAAGCCCCAAAGCAATTGAAACTCGCTGCAACATGCCACCGCTTAGCTGATGTGGATATAAATCATATACTCTGCTTGAAAGGTTAACTTTTGCAAGTAAACTATGCGCTAATTCGCGGCATTCTTGTTTGCTGGCTTTTGGGTTATGCACACGGTAAATGCCGTCCATCTGCTTACCTATTTTATGAACAGGAGAAAGCCCGTTCATTGATTTTTGAAACACAGCTGAAATTTCTTTCCAACGAATAGGGGAGAGTTCTTTCTCGCATAGCCCAACAATATTTTTGCCTTTAAATAAAATTTCGCCGCTAAGTTGTGCAACAGGAGAAGGAAGTAATCCTAAAATACCCATTGCTAGAGTGGATTTACCCGAACCCGATTCGCCAACAATACCTATAGAATCTTGTTCGTGCACAATCATATTTATTTTGTCGCAAGCAAGCACACTGCGGTTGTTTGTGTTGTAAGTTATATTAAGGTTTTTTATCTCTAAAACAGACATCTAAGCGCTCCTCTTTTTTGCAATCAATGAAACAATGTTTGTAAACTTTTGTTGTTGTGTAACTGATTTAATGCCCGGATACATGCAACTTAGGCGTGATTAAACGGTTTAATCCATCGCCCAATAAAAAGAATGTCCATGCTGTTAAAACAATTGCAATACCTGAAAAAGTGCTTATCCACCATGCGCCGGAAATTTGACTGCGCCCATCGAAAACAATTTGCCCCCAGCTAATTATGTTTGCATCACCAAGCCCTATGAAAGAAAGGCTTGCCTCCATTAAAATAGCGGCAGAAATATTTGCAGTTGTGTTTACAATAAGTGGATAAATTCCGTTTGGCACAACGTGTTTTAAAAGTATGCGCCATTTGCCTTCACCTGCTGTAATAGCGGCTTTAACAAAAACACGGTCACGCAAAGAAACAGTTTCAGCACGCATTAATCTTGCGTTTGCAGTCCAGGTTGTAAGGCCAATAACAATTATAACGTTTGTTATGCTTCCGCCAAACATTGCTATTACAATTAAAATAAGAAAAAACATGGGTGTCATATCAAAAATGCTAATTAAAAATGTTAAAGCGGCATCTATCTTGCCACCGAAATAGCCTGAAATAGCACCAATTATTATGCCGATTGCTCCTGAGAGTCCCGCCGCCAAAAAACCAATAATAAGTGATGTTCTGGTGCCGTATAAAATACGAGTTAACAGGTCACGCCCGAATTGGTCGGTGCCAAACACATGCTCATTGCTTGGGGCACTGAGCAAACTGTCACTTAATACCATAGGTTCATATTGAGTTAAAACCGGAGCAAAAATAGCCGCAAATAATAAAATAATAAAAAGAACAATTCCTATGCGTAAAGAATATATACCAAATAAGCGTGAAAATATTGATTCACTCTTATTTTCAACTGCCTTTTTTTTCAAAAGTTTCACACCTCACAAAAAGTTATATACAATTAATATGTATTTTTATGAAAAAATCAATTAAATTTTACATTACTTATTTTAATCGTATACGTGGATCAAGAATTGCATAAATAACGTCTAACATAACAGTAACGGTTGCAATCGCTATTGATAGCATGAGATAAATACCACTTAAAATAGAGTATTCACGCCTGCTTATAGAATCTAACAGCAAACGGCCCATGCCAGGCCAAGAAAAAACAATTTCAACAAGTGCTACACCGGCAAGGCTGTAGGCAAGGC
>CAYJGV010000117.1:0-5438 GCA_964369715.1 uncultured Bacteroides sp.
TCACAATCGCTCGCTAACATTTAGATTGACATACGCTCACGATTACATTGTTCTAGTTGTTGCTAATGTGTGCCATTTGTCAGCTTTGCTTATCTCCTATAAGTTTTATTTAAAACTTTGCTTTAGTTTCTAATTTTGTGAATTACACTTAACTTTTATTTAAAGCTTATTCTTATAATCAAGTTCTTGAATTAAACTTTTACACTTAAGCATAAATTATTATAATTATATCATATTAAAATGGTATTTCACAAATAATTAAAAAATATTTGCTATTGGTAAAGTTTTTTAGTATAATTAAATAAATATACTTTTGTATGGTTTTGAAAGGAGCTTTTTAATGTCAACAAATAAGGTTCGTTTTACAGTTTTAGGAACAGAATACATAACAGTTACCGAGGATAGTGAGGCATATGTTTCCTCGCTATCAGAGCGTTTAGATAAGGATATAAGGGCGATGCTTGAAAAAGCACCGTCGGCCTCAGGCATGGCGGCAACGGTTGTAACCGCTATGGGCTATTTAGATGAGCTTGAGAAAAAATCTTTGGCTCTTGATAATATGAGAGAGCAAATAAAAGAATATTTACAAGAGGCAGCAAAGGCAAAAACTACAGCGGAAGAGGCACGAAAAGAAGCCGAACTTTTGCGTAGTGGCCTTGATGGCGATTTAGACGACGAAGAGTAAAACATGAATAAATACATAGAAATTTTAGCTCCTGCGGGCAACGAGCAGATGTTACATGCTGCAGTTATGGCAGGGGCAAATGCTGTTTATCTTGGGCTATTACAGTTCAGCGCAAGAAGTTCGGCAACAAATTTTGATGAACAGTCGCTTAAAAGCGCTGTTCAATTTTGTCGTGCAAGAAACGTGAAAGTTTATATTGCGCTTAACACTATTGTTTTCCCAAGCGAGCTAAGCGAAATGGCAAATTCTATTCAAAAAATAGCCGCCATTGGCGCAGATGCAGTTATTGTGCAGGATTTATCCGTCGCAACGCTTGTTAAACAAATGGCGCCAAGCTTGTCGCTTCATGGCTCTACTCAAATGAGCGTGCACTCGCTTGAAGGTGCAATAGCACTTAAAAACTTAGGTTTTACTCGTGTGATTTTATCACGTGAATTAAGCTTTGACGAAATAAAGCATATTACGGAAAATTGCGGCATTGAAACCGAAGTGTTTGTGCATGGTGCACTTTGCGTTTGCGTTTCAGGACAATGCTATATGAGCGCATTTTACGGCGGAAGAAGCGGCAACCGTGGCGCTTGCGCAGGGCCATGTCGATTGCCGTTCAGCGCGCAAAACAGTGACACAGCTTTTATGGACGACAGCGATGATTATCATCTTTCTTTAAAGGATATGTCACACATAAAGCAATTGAAAAACCTTGCAAAAACAGGGGTAAGCAGTATTAAAATCGAGGGGCGTTTGCGTTCGCCCGAATATGCTGCTGCATGTGTCAACGCGTGTAAAAAAACACTGCAAAACGAGGAATATGACGAAAAATTATTGCAAGACGTGTTCTCTCGTTCGGGCTTTACAAATGCGTATTTAAGCGGTGAAATAAGCGAAAATATGTTTGGCACACGCACAAAAGAGGACAGTGTTCTTGCCAAAAAAGCCGAGCCACAATTGCGAGAGCTTTTCCGCAGAGAATTGCAAAGCGTGCCTGTAAAAATAACAGTGAACTTAAACGAGCAAGAGGCAAGCCTTGTTATAAGCGACGAAGACGGCAACAGCGCCACTGCAAAAAGTGAAGTAAAACCGCAAACAGCACAAAAAAATCAAGAGGACGCCATAATTAAATCGGCATCAAAACTTGGCACAACACCGTTTTATTTAAAAGAAGATATCGTTGTAAACGGCGCACAATTTTATTTGCCGGCATCGCAATTAAACGAAATGCGAAGAGTGGCGGCAGAAGAATTGCTGTCAATACGCAGTGAAGTGAAACCGCATGAATGTAAGGCGGCAAACAGCGAGGAAATTATGCTGTTGACAACAGTGCCAAGTAATGCAAATTTGTCTGTGAGAAAAAACTGCAACAATATTCCGCTATATGTTTATTTAAGCGATATATCGCAGCTTTCGAATGAACTTTTAAGCGAAAATATAAAGGGGTTCATCGTACCGATACATCAGCACGATAAAATAAGCGACGAAATAAAGAAAATTACATTTTTAAGTTTGCCACGTTTTTGCGCAAGACCCGAACAAGAAAAAGCGCTTAAAAAGACCATAGAGCAAACAGGCGAAAATTTTGCCGGATTTTATGCGCAAAATATATCTCATATTAATATGTGTAAAAACTACAATATTTTCGGTGGCTTTGGGCTTAATGTCACAAATGCGCTTTCTTGTGCAAAATACAGTGAGCTTGGTGCTACAAAAATAACAATGAGCCTAGAGCAGACATTAAGGCAAATGCAAAATTCAATGCCCACAAAGCAACAATTAAACGCTTTGAATACAGCTGAAAAAGATATTGAAACCTCATGCATAATTTATGGGCACATGCCGTTGATGATAACTCGATCATGTCCGCTTTTAAATGTGACATCGTGCAAAAATTGCACAGGTGAGGGATATTTAAAAGATAGAAAAGACATGAAATTATATGTGAAATGTTCTGCGCCGTTAAATGCCGGTGCACGCACAATTTACAATGCTGTGCCCATTTACATGGGCGATAGATTGCATGAAATTACAACTAATTCCGCAACAGCATATTTTACAAACGAAAGTAAAGATGATGTTTTAAAAATTGTTAAAAAACTTATAAACGCTGAAAAATTTGATGACAAATATACACGTGGTCTGTATGAAAAAGGTGTTTTAAGCAAGTAAAACAGGGGGTAGGCATGGGAAAAATAGACATAGATATTAAACTTGTTAGGGACGGCGCACAAATGCCGAAATATGCCACAAATGGCAGTGCTGCAGCAGATTTGCACGCTGTTTTGCAAAGCCCTTGCACAATTTTACCGGGCGAAAATGCAATTTTGCCAACGGGAGTTTCCATAGCCTTGCCAAGTGAGGAATATGTTGCGCTTGTGTTTGCAAGAAGCGGCCTTGGAATTAAACACGGCATAACGCTTTCCAATGGTGTTGGTGTTATCGACAGTGATTACAGGGGCGAAATTTGCGTAGGGCTTGTGAATTTATCGAAAGAGGCATACACTATTCAAAACGGTGAGAGAATTGCACAATTGTGCATTATGCCTGTGTTTATTGCAAACTTTGCCTTAAAAGAAGAGCTTGAAAACACAAATAGAGGCGAGGGCGGTTTTGGCTCTACAGGAAGATAACAATAAATGAATAAAGGAAGTTAGCAATGAAAAACATCGTACTTGCATCGAAATCACCCAGAAGAATAGAGCTTATGAATGTAATTACAAATAAGTTTACAACAATAGTTAGCAATGTTGATGAAAGCCTTATAGTGGAGAAAAACCCGGAAAAATTGGCACTTGCTTTAGCGAGGGAAAAATGTCTTGCTGTTGCAAAAAACCACGAAGATGAAATTGTAATTGGCTGTGATACTGTGGTTAGCTGCAACGAAGAAATTTTTGGCAAGCCTAAAAATAAGGAAGATGCCAGAAGAATGCTAAATGCAATGAGCGGAAAAGCGCACGATGTGCACACAGGTGTTTTTATAAAAGCAAATGATGCAGAGCGTTTTTTTACAAGCACAACAAAAGTTGTTTTTGACAAGATGACCGAAGATGAAATTGAACGATATATCGACACAGATGAGCCGTATGACAAGGCGGGAGGCTATGGAATACAAGGCAAAGCGGCTGTATTTATCAAAGGTATTGAAGGCTGTTATTATAATGTTATGGGCTTTCCTATAAATGAAATTTATAAGTGCTTATTGACGTTTTAAAATTTTTTTGTGCAACTATATAAAATTTCTTGTAATATATTTTTATTTATGTTATAATTGTCCATATAGAAATTTGTGAGCCTAAAGGCAAAAACAACATTATAACGTTATTTTTACTATTTTTTCGGTTTATAGGAGGAAAATATGCGCGGCAAAAAAGCACAAATTATTATGTTTGCCGGTGCAAAAGGTGGCACAGGGAAAACAAGCATTTGTGCGCTTGTGGGTGCGGCACTTTCGAAAAAAAACTTACGTGTGCTTTGTATAGAGCTTGGAAGCGGACCTCGTACATTAGATTTAATTTCCGGCACAAACGGCAATATTGTTTATGATTTAAGCGATGTTTTTAACATGCAATGTCCTTTACAAAAGGCTGTTGTGAAAAGCGAGCTTTATAACAATTTATATGTCTTATGCGCCCCTAAAGATGAATGTTACGTAGAACCGCAAATTTTTATAAAAATGATAAATGATATTGCACTATTATTCGATTTTATCTTAATCGATGTGCAATCGGGCATAGGCGTTCCGTTTTATGCGGCAAAAGTTGTTGCACACAAAGCAATTTTGGTTTTAACGCCTGATAAACTTGCAATTAGAGGCGGGCAAGTTATAAAAAACGCCTTAAGCGAAGACACAGACATCGATGTTAAATTGATAATTAACAAGGTGGACAATGAAGTTTTCAGTGGTGGAATTGAAGACTTAGATGAGATGATTGACGAGACACAAACAGCATTATTGGGTGTTGTGCCGTCTTGTGAACATATAAAAAAATCGGCTAATACGGGCGAGAGCTTGCCCGAAAATTTAATTTCTTCACAAGTGTTTGACGCGATTTCAAAGCGTCTTTGCGGCGAAGAAATTCCGCTGGTTTTTAAAGATATAGATGGGTAAAGTATACACATACTTAACGGAGGTATAAAAATGAATATAGCATTAATAGCACACGACAGTAAAAAAGAACTGATGATACAATTTTGCATAGCATATTCTCGCGTATTATCGCAACATTCTTTAGTTTCTACAGGCACGACAGGCAAAATGGTATCAGAGAGCACAGGGCTTTCAATTCAACGTTTTTTATCGGGTAATCATGGCGGAGACCAACAAATTGCTGCAAGAATTGCATGCAATGAAATTGATTTGTTGTTGTTTTTCCGTGATCCTATTTCTGCTAAGCCACACGAGCCGAACGAAATGAACTTACTGCGTCTTTGTGACGTGCACAATATACCAATAGCAACCAATATTGCCACCGCCGAAGTTTTAATCCACGGTTTAGAGCGTGGCGATTTAGATTGGAGAAATATTGTTAATCCAACAAGATAAACAATATAGCAAGAAGCAATAAATAATACTTTAATAATTAAATTTTGTGGGGGTTTACCCCCCGCAAAAGTGATGTGCGAATTTTTTTAAAAAAATTTAAAAAAAGTATTGCAATTTTAAAAATAATCTGTTATAATAATTAAGCGTTGAAAAACAATAAGCACATACGCTGGTGTAGCTCAGTTGGTAGAGCAGCTGATTTGTAATCAGCAGGTCGGG
>CAYJGV010000118.1:0-5379 GCA_964369715.1 uncultured Bacteroides sp.
TTGCTTATCTACATATAGTTTTATTTAAAACTTTGCTTTAGTTTTTAATTTTGTGAATTGCACTTTAGTTTCATTTAAAAATTTATTTTAATCGCCAAATTTATAAATTTCACTATAGGTTTCATTTATAAGCATGTTTATAATTGCACAATTTGCAAACTACACTTTAGCCTTATGTAAAAATTTGTTTTATTGCCATGCTTGCAAACCCCATTCTACACTCATTCAAAACCCTACTTTATAATCACAAAAATCACACATTACAAATCGGCATATGGGCACTTTATTGCCCATATGCCGATAATATTGTTTTTGTGATGATATAAATTATCGCAAAAAGTACATATTATTTATACATGCCATATAAATTATATTTGTCTTCATCTGTTGGTTTACTCTCTGCTTGTCTTGTGCTGTTTTGCGCTATATTCTGTTGTGGTGTGGGTGCAATTTCAGCCGGTGGTGATACGCCTAGATTTTCAACATAATATGTGCTTGTCATATAACCCAAGGCTTTTAAAGTTTCGAAAGTTTGGCTTGCGTTGATGTCAAAACCGCTTAAATTATTGCCGTTTAAAACATAAGTTTCGCCATTGCGTGAAATATTAATTGTTACGTTTTTACCGCTTAAATTTTGAAAAACATTGTGCGGTACAAAATTGCATGTGCCCGGTGCGCTAAAATTTAAAACAGCACCACTTTGTGCACTATTTATTCCATTTGAAAAATTTTGCCAATCTACTTCGTTTTGCCCATTGTTCATTGCAAATGCATTATTACTTAAACCTACGAATAAAAAAGTAAAAATCAATGCTTTAATAATAATGCTCTTTACATTCTTTTCTTTAATTGTTTGTTTCATAAATTATCCTCCTTGTTTACATGTTTTGCTTTTAACAGCACTATTATTATTTACAGTTATCTCTGCTATAACCACAAAATTATGCGCCAAATAAAACATAAATTGGCTTATTGCTCCAAATTTGTTTTTCAATAGCAATTATGAATTTTATAACCAAAATAAGAGTTTTACAAAAAACACTGTACTTATACATATTTTTTTGTTACAATAGTAGATGTATAAAATTCTTTACAAATTTTATTAATAATGCACAAAGACAACTTAACGCAAAGGAGCTTTTATGCAGGCGAATATCTTAGAAATTAACAATATCAGCAAAAGTTTCGGTGCTGCACAAATATTAGATAATGTAAATTTGCATGTATCTTCGGGCGAATTTATAACATTGCTAGGTTCAAGCGGTTGTGGAAAAACCACGCTGTTGCGCATTTTGGCAGGGCTTGAAACGCCTGATAACGGCAATGTTATACTTGAGGGCGAAGACATAACTTTTAATGCACCAAATAAGCGTGATATGAGCATGGTTTTCCAAAGCTATGCTTTATTTCCGCATATGACGGTAAGCGCTAATATTGCTTATAGCTTAAAATTAAAAAGGGCATCTAAAGAAGAAATGCAAAAAGCGGTGAAAGAGGCGCTTAGCCTTGTTCAGCTTGAGGGTTTCGAAAACCGTATGCCGCAAGAGCTTTCTGGCGGACAACGCCAGAGGGTTGCTATTGCGCGCAGTATTGTAAGCAAACCTAAAATTTTGCTCTTAGATGAACCCCTTGGCGCACTGGATTTACAATTGCGCCGCCAAATGCAAACAGAATTAAAACGCTTACAAAAACAATTGGGCATTACCTTTATTTATATAACCCACGACCAAGAAGAGGCAATTAATATGTCTAGCCGAATTGCGGTTATGCGTGGAGGTAATTTCGAGCAAATCGGCACACCGTCAGAAATTTACGATCACCCCAAAACAGGCTTTGTCGCAACATTTGTCGGCAACGCAAATTTAATTGAAGGCACAGTTCAAAGCATAAATGAAAAAGATGGTACAATGCGTCTTGAATGTGAAGACGGCTGTGCAAATGCATGTATTTGTGGCTATGATTTCAAACAGGGCGATAAAGTTCGCCTTGCGGTGCGAAGCGAGCACATCGAATTTAACAAAAGCGAATGCAAATGTGATATGCGTGCAACAGTTAGCGAAAAAACTTTCTCGGGCGGCCAATTGAGAATAACATTAAGCACAAAAAGTGGCCTTAACTTAATTGCAAGCCGTCATGGAATAGATATTGACGTAGTTGTTGGCGATGAAGTCATGCTTAATTGGCGAGCGCTTAGCGCAGTGCCTGTAGATGTGGACGATGCAAAAATTTCTGCCGATAAAAAAGGCGAAAAATGTCCCCATAAAAATAAAAGCCACAAAGAAAACGAGGTGGCAAAAAGCGAATGAAAAAACGAAAAACCATATGGTTAACGCTTTTACCTTTATATCTTTTTACACTTATTTTTGTCGCAGGGCCTCTTGTTTACATGGTTTATTTAAGTTTTACAACCCCGTCCGAGGGCTGGGGTGTTGTAAACGAATTCAGCATTCAAAGTTATGCGAATATATTAGACCCTGTTTATTTAAACACCTTTGTTGAATCTTTTCGCCTTGCGATAACAAGCACTTTTTTCATTGTGCTTTTGGGTTATCCTTTTGGTTATTTCATGGCAAAACTTTCGCCAAAAGGCAAACGTTTAATGACAATTTTATTAATGGTGCCCTTTTGGACAAATAGCCTTATTCGCCTTTACGGTTGGATAATTGTATTGCGTGCAAATGGCACTTTAGACAGCTTTTTAATGTTTTTGGGTGTGATAGACAAACCCCTAAAACTGCTTTACACTTACCCTGCCGTTGTAATAGGCATGGTTTACGCACTTTTACAATTTATGATTTTAAGCGTTTTTTCAAGTGCTGAAAAAATGGATTGGAGCTTAGTTGAAGCCGCAAGAGACCTTGGCGCAACAAAATTACAAGCGTTTTTAACCATCACTTTAAAATTAACCTTACCGGGGCTTTTATCGGGCTTTATTTTAACTTTTATACCAAGCATGGGTTTGTTTTTTATTGCCGATATTTTAGGCGGCAACAAAATTGTGCTTGTGGGCAGTTTGATACAAGACCAACTTTTAAAGGCGCACAATTGGCCTTTTGCCGCCGCTTTAGCTGTGGTTTTAATGCTTATCACAACATTGCTTATTGCGCTTTATAAGCGCATAACCAAAAGTGATGAACTGGAGGGTTTGCTGTAATGAACAAAAACTCCGTTTTAAATAAAAAAAGGCGCATTGAATTTTCGCATGTATATCTGGCAGTCGTCACATTAATTATGTATGTGCCGATAATTTTAGTTATAATCTACTCGTTTAACGATAGCAAAATTTCAAGTGTGTGGGGCGGTTTTTCATTAAAATGGTATGAAGAACTTTTTAAAGATGAACAAATGTTTGTTGCGCTTAAAAACAGCCTTGTGCTTGCGTTTTGCTCCAGTTTTGCCGCCGCAATAATAGGCACACTCGGTGCGGTGGGGTTCACAAAAGTGCAAACCAAAACAAAAACGCCCATCGAATATTTAACAATGCTTCCCATAATGATACCTGAAATTATTCTCGCAATGGTATTCCTAGTGTTTTTTTCCCTTTTGGGCTTGCCTTTTGGCATGACAACGCTTATAATAGCACACACAACCTTTTGTATACCTTATATATATATGCTTGTAAAGGCAAGGCTTGTCGGCATGGATAAAAGCCTTACCGAGGCCGCAAAAAACCTTGGTGCAAGCGAAATTAAAGCTTTTTTTGATATCACATTGCCACTTTTGTTTCCCGCTATTTTAAGCGGAATGCTTTTAAGCTTTGCAATGAGCTTTGATGATGTCATTATCAGCTTGTTTGTGACAGGCGTAAATGTGAACACATTGCCGATAAAAGTTTACACGCAATTGCGCACAGGTGTAACGCCTGAAATAAACGCACTTTGCACACTTATGCTTGCCGCCACTATCATACTTGTTATTTTGAGCAATGTACTTTCACGCTCAAAAAGCAATAAATAAATTTTATGTGTTTTAGGCAGTCTCGACATTTGTGCATACACTGTCTAGTCTACACGCACATAAACACACAAATCATTTGGAGGAAAAAAATGAAAAAATTACTAGCACTTATTCTATGCTTAGTGTTGTCGCTAAGTTTATTCGCAGCTTGCTCTCAACCCGCAGAGCAAAGCACAACAACAGAGGAAACCACCGAAACTACAACAGAGGAAACCACAGAAGAAGCAACTGAAGAAGTTGTAACAGAGGGTGGCGAACTTAACCTTTACACATGGGAAGGCATGTTCCCACAAGAATTGCTTGATGCTTTTACAGCAGAAACAGGCATAAAAATCAATTATTCAAGCTTTGACACAAACGAGACAATGCTTTCACGCTTACAAGCGGCAGAGGGCGGCGATTACGACCTTGTTATTTCTGATGATTACATTGTAGAAACAGTTATAGCAGAAGGCCTTGCACAAGAGCTTGACAAAACAAAAATACCAAATTTAAGCAATGTTAATCCGACATATCAAGGACAGTTTTTCGATCCTGAGGATATGTACACAGTGCCACACGGCGCAGGTGTTCAAACAATTGTATACGATCCTAATTTAATCGATATTGAAATTACAGGATATGCCGATTTATGGGATCCATCTTTAGAAGATAATTTAGCTTTAATTGGCAATTATCGTGTTGTTAACGGCATGGCGCTTAAAGTTTTGGGCGAAAGCTATAACACAGAAGACATTGCTACAATTGAAGCAGCAGGCGCAAAATTGAACGAACTTGCACCAAATGTGCGTTTAATAAAAGACGATAATTTACAAGATGATTTGTTAAGCGGAGAAGTTGGCGTTGCAGTTATGTACACAAGCCAAGTAACTATGGCGGCATTGACAAACCCTGAGCTTGAAATTGTTTTCCCAAGCGAAGGTGTAGGCTTTGGTTTAATCACACAATTTATACCATCAAACGCACCAAATGCAGATGCAGCACATGCTTTTATCGATTTCATGCTTCGTGCAGAAAACGGCAAAGCAGCTTTTGAATGGCTTGGTTATTACAGCACAAATGCAGCAGCAGATGAATTAATTGCAGATGAATACAAACCGTTTTTAACTTTACCTGAAAATTTCGACAGCGAAACAGAGATGATTTTTAATGTTAGCGCTGAGGCAGACGAGGCACATGTTAAAGCATGGACAGAATTTAGAACAGCAACAGGTCAATAAATTTTAATTTGTATAGATGTATAATGGGGGCAGGCTTTGGAGGTGTTGCCGACGCTTTTTTGAAGGCGGCTTTGTCAACAGTTCCGATTTACTTTGCCTCCATTATCATATATTAATTTGATGATAGGGCGTTGTTGTTTTGCTTACATTGTTTAGGGTGTATTTGAGGGAATATATAGGACAAGTTTGTTTTAATTTTTAA
>CAYJGV010000119.1:0-5347 GCA_964369715.1 uncultured Bacteroides sp.
TTCAACACTTTAAGCACTTGCACATCGTTCACATTCAATTTTGTGCACTCAAGCGGATACGATTCTAACATAATGCTGCCAGTGTTATTCATAATTGTTATAGGAACACTCGTCCCATCAGATTTTTCATCTAAAAGGTAATTTTTATAACCTTTCCCGCTTTCAACGGGCATTCCTTCATCTGTAACTCTCACCAGTTTTGCAAATGCATTAAGGCGATACAAATTAAACACAAATTCGCTGTCATATGCAATTTGCACATCAACAATCGTGTAATCGTCCACATCACCCGTTGCAATAATCTCCCATGTGTTATCGGAAATTTTATTAACTTCAAGCTCAATTTGTGCGTCTATCGCCTTGCTTTGTTCTTGTTTTTCCCAAAGCAAGTTATAATTTGTTGCTTGCACAGGCTCATACCATTCAAGCAAATGTTTATACCAAAACCAATTTGTCCTTTTTATCCATGCTTCATAAAAAGTATATCCATTTGTCAATGTTGTTGCATATTGATAATCGTTTTCAAGGAAATCATCAATGTATTCCTGCCTTGCCTCATCGCCTAAAACATGTATGCCGTAATCATAACCGCTCGGCTGATATGTTCCCAACACAACTTCAAGCGCAGAAGCGTATGTTGAAAACACTTGTTCTTCGCCTATAATTTCGCTAAGTGCATAAATTTCTTGCGCGTGCTCATTATAACCACCCAATTCGCTGACATAAGGCACGTCTCTCTCATCAAAATTATAAGCATAAACATTGCTTGCCAGCGAAACTGTACCAAAGCAAATAAAAACGCACAATAATATTTTATTGCATTTTTTTAATGTCAAGGTGCTTTTATAATCCGTTTTTTGTGCTAATTTTTCAATTACAAGCGCAGTTAAAATTAAAAACACCATATAAGGTATGATTTCTTCTAAAATTCCACCGGAGCCAAAAAAATATACTAGCGAAGCTATAATATTACTTATAAAAACGAACAAAATTAAAATAATATTAAATTCGGGCTTCTTCTTTACAGTTTTGTAAATTAAATACACAAGCAAAATTGCACATATAATTAAATTAATATTATATAACCAATTTACAAAAAAATCTGTATAATATACACTTTTACCGGACGAACCATAATACCAAAATTGATAACTTGAAACCCCAAGTGTATCTATTATATATTCAAGCGGATTACCAGCCGTCACAATTGTAATTGAGGCAATCATGCCAAGCACAATATTTATGCCAAAAATAAACATATTTTTAAATGCTAAAATAAATTTATTTTTATAAACAAATAATTGCAAATATCCCACTAATAAAAATGCACTTATCATGCACGAAAAACCAAAATCGTTGCTCCAAACCGCACCAAAACCCAAGACAATGCCCGAGATTATTAAGAATTTTATATTTTTAAAACTATTGATTTTGTCTTTATTTCGTCTAAGCACTATAAGCAAAATTAAAATTAAAAGCACAGGCCAAAAGCTTCTTGCCATTCGCATTGAAGTGCCCGGTCCTGATAATGCCGTGAATTGAAAATAACCTGCATACATTTTTAAAAAAGGCACAGTAATGATATACATTAATGTTGTAAAAAATGCTAAATCTTTATTTTTAATTATCAGGTAAAAAAACACTACCGCAACTGTGTAAAAAAGCAAAGAAGACGTAAAATTAGTGACTAAAATTGACATGGTAAATGTGTTGTTAAGTGCAACCAAGGGTGCATTTAACAACACTATGCCAAGGCCCAAATAACTTGCAAAATCCACATATGGTATTTGTCCATCTAAAATACGCCTTATCATATTGTAATTTTGAAAATCACCGTTATATGCCCTAAAATCAGACACAAACGCCGCATCAAGCCCTTGTGACAAAGATATAAACACAATAAAAACAAACAATATTATTTCCTTATTATGTTTTTTTGCAGAGTTTAACAAATTTAGCTTCAAGTGTAATTTACCCCTTTAAAATTCCTTTTTATGCAATCATGCATCAAAAACTCCAGCTGTTTTTTGCATGCTTTCTATGATTGGCAAATGTTGCGGACATACGTTTTCACATTTACCACAAGCTATGCAATCTTGTGCTTTGCCCCTATTTTTTGTAAAGTGATTGTATGACATCCTAGCTTTTTCTGCTTGTCCGTAAATTGAATAATTATTGCAAAGTCTTATTAATTCAGGGATATTTATATTCACAGGACATCCCTCTACGCAATATTTACAAGATGTACATTCAACAATAGGACATTTAGCAAGTTCTTCTTTAACTGCGTTTATTGCGCCTCTCTCATCTGCATTTAACGGCACAAATTCATTAATGGTTTCAATATTATCCTTAACTTGACCCATTTCACACATGCCACTTAAAATCATGATAATTCCATCTAGGCTTAAAACATATCTCATCGCCCAAGTTGCCGGGCTATCGCCTTTTTTAACATTGTTTAAAATGCTTTCATACGCTTCACCAAAGCCTGCCAAAAAACCGCCTTTCAGTGGTTCCATAACAATTATAGGCACATTGTGGCTTCGTGCTATATTATAAATAATTTCGCTTGCAATTGTTGGGTGTTTCCAATCGGCATAATTAATTTGCAATTGTACAAATTCAACTTCCGGGTGCTCTGTCAACAACTGCTCAAGCAATTTTGGCGTTCCATGAAAAGAAAAACCAAATTTTTTAATTTTACCTTCTTGCTTTTTCTCAAGTGCCCATTGCCAAGCATTCGAACGGTTAAATTGGTCGATATTCCCCTCTTGCAATGCATGAAAAAGGTAATAGTCAAAATATCCCGCACCTGTTTTATTTAATTGGTCATTTAAAATATTATCAAGATCTTCATGTGTGTTTAAATTATTCGGTGGCATTTTATCCGCTAATAAAAATTTTTCTCTGGGATATCGTTGAACAACTGCCTCTTTAACAGCTATTTCAGATTTACCATCAAGGTAAAAATATGCTGTATCAAAATAGACACCGCCATTTGCAATAAATTCGTCTACCATATCGCAAACACTCTTCATATCAATTTCATCGTTTTCAAGTTTAGGAAGGCGCATCATTCCAAATCCAAGTGGAAAAAGTTTTAAATCACTGCTCATGTTTTACCCCCATATTGTTGTATATATTACATTATAGACATCGCTAAATTAATATTTATGCTTGCGTAAAAAGATAATTCTATCTTTTTACTACTTATAAATTATGGAATATCAAGCTATAAATTGACACGCAAATAACAATATAAAATATTATACTACATTATCAAATTAATTGCACTCTTTTTTAATAATTTGCAAATTTCTTGTTTGAATGCTTTTTATATCGTTTTTTATAGCCAAGCCAATGCATATTATGTGATATATTTTTATGATATTTCATTAAAAATTCATTGTTTTTATTGATATTCAATCATTTTTTAATATTGTGTATATTGCATTTAACAAGATTTACATTGTAATTTAAATAACTTTGTGAAAAAATTGTGAAAACTTTAAAATATTATTAATACAATAGTATTAGCAAAAAAATTTTAATGACTTTTCACAAAAATGAAATAACAAATGTTACAAAATTATATATATTTTATCGTCAAAATGACGCAAATAACAATATTTACAATATAAAAACAGCAATAAATGCCTAGATTTATTAATTGTATTCATGATAAAATAGTTATGAAAAGAAAAGGTCACAGATATTTAACAAAATAATTAAATTTATTTAACAATTAATATTAGGCCTTTAAGGGAACAACGGTTCCAATAAAAGAAAGTGAGGAATAAAAATGAGTAAAAAACCCTTGTATGATCCGCAGAGCGGTATTCACCGCGCAAAAATTTGGGAGATTGGCTTTTATGCCTTAAACAATACTTCCACTAACACATATATGTTCATATTTATGTATATTACATATTTCTTAACAGGTATTGTTGGCGTTGGTGTTGTTCTTGCCGGTTCAATTGGCACTATTATGAGAATCTGGGATGGCGTTACCGATCCATTTGTTGGTTATATAGTAGACAAAACCAACGGAAAATTTGGTAAAAACAGGCCATTCATCTTACTTGGAAATGTAATAATGTTTATTGCCGCAGGTGCAATATTCCTAACAATTCCCAGTATGCCTCAAGCCCTTCGTTTCCCCGCATATGTTGTTTTGTATGGTATTTATATCATTGGTTACACAGCACAATGTGTTGTAACAAAATCAGCACAATCTTGCTTGACAAACGACCCAAAACAACGCCCTGTTTTCGCAATATTCGATTCAATTTTCAACACAGTATTGTTCTCGTTAGTTCCACTACTTGTTACAATGTATTTAGTACCAAAATATGGTGATGCAGCTGCTTGGGTTAACCCTGCAATGTATGTTGAACTTTGGTTAATATTTGCAGCTATTTCAGCTGTGTTTGCAGTATTTGGTGTTATTGGTTTATGGCGTAAAGACCGCACAGAATTTTTCGGCACAGGCAAAGCTCAACGAATTGGATTTAAAGATTATTGGGAAGTTCTACGCAAAAACCGCGCAATTCAAATGCTTGTTGTTGCAGCCTCCACAGATAAACTATCTGGTTCTATAATGCGTCATGCTGTAGTTACAATGATGATCTTCGGTGTTATCGTTGGAGATTTTAATCAAAGTGGTTTACAAAGCGCAGTTTTAAGTTTGCCTACAACAGTATTAATTATGGGTGCAATTTTATTTGTTGCTGTAAGATTAGGCCAAAGAAAAGCACTTTTATATGGTACTCTTGGTGCTATGACAGGTTCTATAGTTATGTTCCTTGCGTTCATACTGTTAGATCCTACAACTCTTGATTTTAGTTTTACAAGCGGTTTAACACTATTTACTGGTATTTATATTGTATCATATTTAGTGATGATGGTTTGCAATGGTATGGCCGGCAACATTGTTATACCTATGACAGCAGACTGTGCAGACTACGAAGTTTATCGCAGTGGACGCTATGTTCCCGGTTTAATGGGCACATTATTCAGCTTTGTTGATAAATTGATTTCATCATTTGCTTCTACAATCGTTGCACTTGCTATCGCTGCAATTGGTTTTACAGAAACACAACCCACACAAGATACTCCACTTACTCCTGATTTGTTCTGGGTTACAATGGCATTATTCTTCGGTGCACCGATGATTGGATGGATTTGTAATTTAGTAGCTATGAAGTTCTACCCACTAACAAAAGAGAAAATGGTAGAAATCCAAGCACGTATTGCTGAAATTAAACGTGGAGCAGTAGAAGAATCAGCTAAATAATAATTACACACATTTCACTTTTAAAATAAATTTATATTAATATAAATT
>CAYJGV010000120.1:0-5342 GCA_964369715.1 uncultured Bacteroides sp.
CGATTGCAATTCTTCTTTTTTCGGGTTTACCCCAACTATTGACAAAGAGCCTTTTAAAACTATAATATTAATTAATATCCTTGTTCTACCGCTTTTTTCGCCTCGTCTTTCGGTATCTCTATAACAGGGAATTTTTTCTTGATTTTTATTATAATAAAAACACATGCAATGGCAATCAATGCCAAAACTCCTTCTATCACAATAAAATTCACACCCCAAACGCTAAGCATACTTGCCACAATATCCAAAAAGCTATGCAATGCAAAAACTATTAAAGCGCATGGTATGATTTTTTTAACCATAAAGCCATAACAAATTATTAATGACATCGCTATGTGAAAGACAACTGCAAAAATGCGCTCGAAACCTGCCATTAAAAACAAGTGAGACTGTGTTGTACTAAAAGCGTCATACACGCTTTGCGCTATTGCTTCATCGCCCAAAATTGCGACAAGACCACCAAAGCCTTGAATATAAATCACCGCTGATAAAATTAAATTGTTTAAATAAGTTAACCCTGTTAAATACATTGCCTCTATTGCCCCATGCCCAAAACCTGCGCCAAAGCCAAATGTATAACTGAGGTTTTTTCTTAAAAACCAGAACACAACAATTCTTCCGGCGGTTTCAAAAAGCGCCGCTGTTATGCCTAAAATTAAAACATAAATTTCTGTATAATTACTTGCAAATTCGCTTACTGCAGGCAATGTGCTTAAAAATTGTAAAATAGGCAATCTTATTAAAATTTGCGATGTATAAAAACCCAAAACACCTGCGATAATTGCCGGAATAATACCTTTATATTTAACAGCTAAAAACACAAAAAATATTATAGGCAAAACAATAGTTATAATTAAAGTAATTGCCATAAACATCAAAGATGTTAAGCTGATTACACTTTCCGTCATCATACAAATTTTACCGCTGTGCCGTATGCCATAACTTCTGCTGCCCCTGACATAACCGATGAAGATGAATAGCGCATTGCTACAATTGCATCTGCGCCAATATTTTGCGCTTCGCTAACCATTCTTTGTGTGGCAAGCGCCCTTGCCTCGTTCATCATTTCAGTGTACGCACCAAGCTCGCCACCAATTAAAGTTTTAAAGCTTGAGCCAATGTCGCTTCCTATGTGTTTACTTTGAATTGTTGAACCTTTTACAAGTCCAAGAACCTCTAAATTTTTACCGAAAATAGTTTCTGTTGTTACTATAAGCATTTTATTTTCCTCCATTTATAAAATATTAAATCAATTGACAAAGGTGCTTTAACAAAATATGTTTGTAAGCACCTTTGTATCATTTTATTGTTAAAGTTCTAAATAAATCATCGATAATACTAATTTTTATTTTCTGTTTTTCATATCTACATATTCTGCACGAGGATGCACAGCTTTAAATGCAGGGCGGATAATTTTGCCGTTATTAACTATACTTTCAAGCCTGTGTGCGCTCCAACCTGCTATACGACTTATTGCAAAAATTGGTGTAAATAGTTCTTCCGGCAAGCCAAGCATTTTATAAACAAAACCGCTGTAAAAATCTATATTAGCTGCAACCCCTTTATAAATTTTACGCTCCTCGGCAATAACTTTAGGCGCAAGGCGTTCTACTGCCGAATAAAGCTCATATTCTTTTGTACAGTTTTTCTCTATTGAAAGTTGCTTAACAAATGTTTCAAACACTTTTGCTCTAGGGTCGCTTAAAGAGTAAACCGCATGGCCCATACCGTAAATTAATCCTGCTTTATCAAATGCTTCTTTGTGCAATAATTTACGCAAATATTCTTCAATTTGCTCTTCGTCTGCCCAATCGGTTAAATTTGCTTTCATGTCTTCTACCATGCTGACAACTTTAATATTCGCACCACCATGCCTTGGGCCTTTAAGGCTTCCCAATGCCGCTGCAATTGCCGAATATGTATCTGTGCCGGACGAACTTACAACATGTGTTGTAAATGTGCTGTTATTGCCGCCGCCGTGCTCTGCATGCAAAACAAGGGCTAAATCTAAAATTTTCGCCTCTAATTCTGTATATTTACTATCTGCACGCAAAATATACAAAATGTTTTCAGCAGTTGATAAATTTGGCTGTGGATGATGAATTACAAGGCTTTCATTCCTCATGTAATGGCAATATGATTGATAAGCATAAACGCTCATTAAGGGGAAAAGTGCTGTTAATTGCAAACATTGACGCAATACATTAGGTATGCTTACATCGTCTGCATTATCGTCATAGCCATACATTGTAAGCACACTTCTTGCAAGTGCATTCATCATATCACTAGAGGGTGTTGTCATTATTATATCACGCACAAAACTTACGGGTAATTGACGATATTTTTCAAGCAATTCGCAAAATTCGCTAAGCTGTTTTTCGTTTGGAAGTTCACCGAATATCAAAAGATAAGTTGTTTCTTCAAATCCAAATCTATCCTCTTTTAAAAAGCCGTCAACTAAAGTTCTCACGTTAATTCCACGATAAAAAAGTTCGCCTTCACATGGCACTTTTTGTCCATCAACTACATTTGCGGCTTTAACTTCACTTATTTCTGTTAAACCCGTAAGCACACCATTACCTTGCAAATCTCTAAGGCCACGAAACACTTTATGTTGCACAAAAAGCTCTGGGTCTATTGTCCCGTTTTGTGTGCAGAAATTGCTAAGCTCATTAATCTGTGGGGTAATTTCTGTGTAATTATCAATCTTAATAATAGCCATGTGTTCTTCACTCTCCTGTTTAAATTTATTTTAATATAAAATTAATATGCATTTCCTACATCTGAATTTTCAAAAATTTTAATCGCACTGCTGGTTCCAAGCCTATCTGCACCAAGTTTTATGAAATTTTCCATATCTTCAACGCTGCGTATTCCACCCGCCGCTTTGATTTTGCACCTGTTTTTTACACAACGTGCAAAAAGTTCGATATCGTGAGGTGTTGCGCCATCTGTTGAAAACCCTGTGGATGTTTTAATATAATCTGCACCTGCATTACACACAGCATCACACATTTTTTCTTTTTCTTCATCAGTTAAAAGGCAAGTTTCAATTATAACTTTAAGAATTTTATCTCCAACAGCCTTTTTAATTTGTGTAATTTCGTTTTCGATATATTCTATATCATTCATTTTTAAACGGCCTATATTTATAACCATGTCAAATTCTTCACATCCGTTTAATAGTGCGTCTTTTGCTTCATCTACCTTTGCTTTTGTTGTGTTTGCCCCTAAAGGAAAACCTATAACTGTGCACACAGGTATTTTGCCACTCATGTATTCGTTTGCCTGTTTAACAAAGCATGGTTGTATACATATGCTTGCTGTGCTGTTTTCAATTGCTTCATCACACAATGTTTTAATTTGTTCCCATGTTGCCTCCGGTTTTAAAAGTGTATGGTCAACACGTGATAATATTTCTTGTTTTGTCATTTTGCGTTCTCCTTTTTATTTTATTGTTTATGATATTAATATTTATATAAAACACATACAAAAACTATAAAACATCACATAATTTCAATATTTATATAAAGATATATGCTATACATTATACTACAAAACATTTATCTTGTATATAATTATCTGTAATTTTATAATGATAAATCGATATAATCGAATATCACATATTATTTTTTATGCGATTTATTTGATTTTTAATTAAATTTTATTAAGATAATCGTCTGAACCATATGTATTAATTGCATGAATTTTGAACGTGTTTTTTGTGCAATTATACAAAAATAATATTTTTCGATTAAAATTGATATTTTTTTGCAATAAATAATGTCATTAAAACGTAATAAAAGCAAGAAGACTTAGTATAAATATATTTTTTTCACTATATATAGTATTATATATTAATATTACACTATATATAGCATTTGCCATATATTCATGCATTTTATCGACAACTATTTGTAAAAAAATTGCATATATTCGTTGTTATTGCAATAATTTTAAACTCATTGTATAATGTATAGTGAGATTATTATAATTATTTTAAAATTAAATATATTATCATCATTTTATCGGAAGGAATTTACTTATGAAACAAACACACTTATTCAAAGCAAGGCGACTGTGCTCTTTAATGCTTGCACTTGTTTTTGCGCTGTCCATTTTGCCTTATTCGGCATTTGCGACAGATGACGAAAATCTAGACGACACCCCACAAAGTGATGCACCACCAATAATTGAAGACGGAAGCGAGGAAAACCCGTTTATAATTACTACGGCTGACGATTTTGACAAAATACGTGAAAATCCGAGTGCATACTTTGAAATAAGCGAAGAAACCGATTCTATCGATATGAGCGAAATTACTTTCGATCCTATTGAAGAGCCTTTCAGCGGTGTTTTAAATGGCAATGGTGCTGTTATTTTTAATATGACTTTATCTGCTGATAATTCCGCGATGTTTGAATTAATTGAAGGCGGAACTGTGAATGATTTATTATTTACATATGCAATCTCAAACGGAGATAACAGTGCCGTAGTTGCAGTGCAAAACAACGGTACAATAAGCAATGTTAAAATAGATAATTCTACTATTTCAGGTGATGTTGCCGGTTCTATCGCAGCTGTTATGGGCGAGGGCGGCAAAATAACAAACAGTGGTACATTTGCCGAGGTTTCCGGTGCCATAGCCGGTGGCGTTGTTGGCGATATCCAAGGCGGCACGTTAACAAATGTATTCTCCGGTGCGATTGTAAATCAAACAAACAGTGACCCCAAAAATGGCACAGTTTTTGGACACACTGCTGTAGAAGATTTCGCAAGCAATGTTCTGTATTTATCCGATGATATAGACAATGCAAAGAGTGGAACTTACACCGATGAAAATGATGATATTTTAACATACACAGAAGACGGCTTAATTGCTGTTGTTTTAAGTGAAACACTAAATTTAACAAATGGCGATAGTGGCTTTGCACCTGTCACATTCAGTGACACACCAGCAACAGGCATTATTACTTACGGCACAAACAATAAAGGTGTTTTAGATGTTGATAGCACAAGCGGCGAATTTACAACTATCAGCCACGGTCAAGCTAACTTTAATATAAAAATAACAATGGGAAAAAGCACAACAACAGGCAGTTATACTGTACCTGTTGAAATTGAAGTTGCAAAATCTGCCGAGCAATTAGCAGAAGAAGAAGCAGCAAAAGAAACTGACGATAGCAGTTCTGACGACAGCAGTTCTGACGATAGCAGTTCTGACGATAGCAATTCTGACGATAGCAATTCTGACGATAGCAGTTCTGACGATAGCAGTTCTGACGACAGCAGTTCTGACGATAGCAGTTCTGACGATAGCAGTTCTGACGATAGCAGTTCTG
>CAYJGV010000121.1:0-5251 GCA_964369715.1 uncultured Bacteroides sp.
TTCAAAATGACTTAAGCCAAAACTTAAGCCACAAAAAAGCGTTTATACCAAACCAAAAATGTAAAAATAACCCATATTTTACGTTGGTTATCCGCTTTGCCCTCAAAATGATCATCTAATAATTTCAAAATTGCCTTTTCATCAAAGAAAATATCAGCATATTCTGCCGTAAAATATTCTTTGACAATATTATAATATTTCTTCTCTCTAAGCCAAAATTTAATCGGCACAGGAAAGCCTTTTTTCGGCCTGTTTGCCCAATCGTCCGGTAAAATTTTATTGCTTGCCTCACGCATTACAACTTTTGTGTCAGTGTCATTTATGCGATAATCAACAGGCACTGTTTTTGCAAATTCCATAACTTTTTTATCTAAAAATGGCACCCTTAATTCCAAACTATGCGCCATGCACATTTTATCTGCCTTTAATAAAATATCTCCGGGCAACCACATATTCATGTCAAGATACTGCTTTTTTGTCACTTCATCAGCATTTTTAACTCTATCATAAATTTTTGCCGCAATATTTTTTGCCCTTTTGCCGTCTTTAAAACTTGGCTTTAATATTTTTTCAGCCTCTTCCTCTTCAAAAACTTTTGCTTGTCCCACAAAATAATCTTCGGGCTTTTCACTGCTTTTTAAAAGGAAGTTTTTACCTTTAAAGTACGGCATATTGTTTGCAAAATTGCCTAAAGCCTTACGCACACCAAAAGGCACTTTCGCCTTGAATTTCTTGACCGATGGCGTGTCGGCATACCATTCGTATCCCGCAAAAATTTCATCGGCGCCCTCACCGCTTAAAACCACGGTTACATGCTCTCTTGCCATTTGTGCCAAAAAATAAAGAGGCACACTTGATGGATTCGCCTGTGGCTCGTCCATGTGATATTGTATAGTCTCAAACGCATCAAAGCATTCGTCTGCCGTAATTAATTTACGGTAATTTTTAATGCCTAAAATATCGCTTAACTCTTTTGCATAATTTGTCTCGTTAAATTTATCTTGTTCGAAACCGACACTGAAAGTGTTATCGGGCATTTGGCTTGCCGCTATATAAGAGGAATCGACACCGCCTGACAAAAACGACCCTACTTTAACATCTGCAATTTGATGCGCCCTTACGCTTTCTTGCACAGTTTTGTGTAAATTAATAACGCAATCTTCAAAAGTTTGCTCTTCTGGGTTAAAATCGGCATCCCAATAACGCTCTGTCTTCATTTCACCATTTTTATATGTGAAACTATGTGCTGCCGGCAATTTATAAACATCTTTAAAAAATGTTTCGCTTGTGGCGGAATATTGCAATGTCAAATATGGTAAAAGTGCGTTTTTGTTCACTTCTTTTTCAAAAAGCGGAAAATCTAAAAAGCATTTTATCTCACTGCCGAAAAGCATTAAATCGCTGTTTTTAATTTTGTGATAATAAAACGGCTTGATGCCAAAAATGTCCCTTGCACCGAACATTTTTTCTTCTTTTTTATCCCATATTACAAAGGCAAACATGCCTCTTAACATTTTAACAATTTCTTCGCCATGCTCCATATATCCATGCAAAAGCACCTCGGTATCGGTTTGGCTTTTAAATGTATGTCCTTTTGCAATAAGCTCTTCGCGAATTTCCATAAAATTGTATATTTCACCATTGAAAATAATGATAACATCGCCGTCTTCGCTTTGCATGGGTTGTTTGCCTGCCTCGGATAAATCTAAAATAGAAAGCCTGCGAAACCCAAGCGCAATTTGCTCGTCCACATACGAGTCACCCATATCAGGTCCACGGTGAACAATGCGCTCCATCATCTTTTCAATAATTTCTTTTTTGTTTTCAATCGTGCCTGTAAAGCCGATAAATCCACACATAATAATCTCCTGTAATATTAAAGCCCTATGGGTGTTTTGCCAAAAAGCTCTATTGTGTTTTTTGCCAATACTTCCATCGAATCTATAAAATAATCGCTTAAATTTTCGTCTCGTTTAACAATGCTAAGCTCGGTGCAACCAAGTATAACGCACGAACAGCCTTTGCTTTGCATATATTGTGTCGCATCTTCAAAAAGGCGCATATCTGCCGGCCTTCCTTGCTTTATACAATTAAATATAACTTGTGTAATAAATTGCCTGTGTTGCTCGTCGGGCACTTCGCATTCTATTCCGTGCTCTTCGCACACACGCTGATATGTCCTGCTTTGAACTGTTCCCTCCGTTGCAAAAATACCAACTTTTCCGCCACGTTTTTTTGCCGCAATAACTGTTTGCTCCACCATATTTAATATGGGTATTTCTATGCTGCTGTTTAATTTTTCATAAAAATAATGCGCTGTATTGCACGGTATTGCAATCGCCTGTGCGCCATAAACCACTAAACGCTTTGCGTCCTCTTCCATAATATTAAATGGGTTTTCACTGCTTTCGCCCATTATAAAAGACGAACGGTCTGGCGTAGTTGCCCTTGAATTTATGATGATATCTATATGGTCTTGGTCTTTTTGGGCGTAGGTGTGTTTTGTAATAAGCTCGTAAAAATAAACAGACGCCATTGGCCCAAGGCCGCCTAAAATGCCCAAAACTTTTGGTGTTTTATCGTTTTGCATCTTGCCCCACCCTTTAATGTTTATTGCTTTTTATAATATGTTTCAAACTTTTTATAATATCTGTGTTGGTGCACAATATAATAGGCAATACGCTTGAAATTCATCGATAAATCGTACTTGTAATTTAGGCTTATGCTTTCATTACCCTGATTGCAAAGCTGTTTTGCACGCTGAATAAATTTTGCGTCTCTTACATATTTAAACACTACGCCACGTGGTACACTGTGCCAAAAATGTTCACCTTTAAAATAATTGCATTCGCCTAAATCTATGTTTTGCACATAATCTTTAACAATGAATTCTGCCAAATTTAAGCCTGCACCTGTAACATAAAAATTGCTTCGTCCTTGCCTTAAATTTATCTCGAACAAACGATAAGTGCCGTCTCTTTCATCGTATTTCACATCGAAATTAGCAAAACCTGTATAATTGATTTTTTCTAAAAAATCTTTTAATTTGAACATAAGTTCTTCGTTATATTCGGTTATTATAGCTGCATGGTTGCCAAGGGCTTTGGGCGTGTGCTCTTCAAGCCCCACATGTCCAAGGCACATCATTTTAACCTTGTGGTTTTTGTCAACATATGCTGTTAAAACACGCATAAAGCTGTCATCGCCGGGGATAGTGTCTTGCAAAATCATTTCATCGTCATAGCCCGAGGCGTAAATTTCACTTAAAATGCCCTGTGCTTCTTCTTCACTATTGGCAAAATAAACTTTTTTCATGCCGTCAAACGGAAATTTCCAATATCTTATACTGCTGCTGGGTTTAATTATTATAGGGTATTCAAAACCTATAATTTCTGCTGTTATTTCGTGTTTTTTAAGCGCAGATGCAGCTACAAAAGTCTTTGGATATAATATATCAAATTCATCGCAATATCTGTAAAAATCCGCTTTGTTGACGAGTTTTTCACGAAGTTTTGCATCTATATAAGGCGCAATGCAGTTTTGTGGTAATTTGTCTTTTACATCCATTAATAGGCTGGCGTAATCATCGGTGCAACCCAGGACAATGCATTTGTAATTGCTGTTTTTGTTTGCAAAATCACTGACAGTTTTTAAAAGCACTTCTTCGCTGTCAATTTCGGGCACTGCCGTGAAATTAACAATGCGGCTGTACATGGTTTCGCCCATTTGCCAGCGCCCAAACGCATAGGAAACAATGCCGTATGCCTCGTGAAAGGCGCGCGCCATATTATAGCAATTCATATCTGCGCCTATTAAAACAGGCATAATTTTTAAATTAGTGGACATCAAAAAGCCTCCGTATATTAAAAATACTGTAAGTGCAATAAGGCGAAAATGCATTAAAATTATTAAAAAATAATATCAAAAAACGCTGACACTACAGCTATATAATTGGTTTTACTTATATTATTATACATTATTTAATGAAAATTACAATAATAATGAAATTTAATTTTAATAATAATCGAAATAGCGCAATTTAAACTTATATTATTTATATTCTTTTAGTGGCACACTCTGATATAAACATGTATTTGTGTTGTGGTTTTAAATCGTAACTTATTATATTATTATAATGTAAGAATTAAAAGCGTTATTTACACATGTTTAAAAACCCAATGCAACCACAAATTACATCGTTATATGTAATATCAAAATCGCCTGTATACCAAGGGTCGGCTATATCGGCGTGTTTGCCGGCAAAATCCAGCAGTAAACTTATTTTTTCTTGTGGGTCATGTGGAATAATTTTGCTTAAGTTTCGTAAATTATTGCTATCCATACAAATAAGATAATCATAATTATCATAATCAGTGGCAACAACTTGTCTTGCGCGTCGTTTTTCAAAAGGTATGCCCTCGTCACGCAGTTTTTTCTTTGTACCATAGTGAATGTCATTGCCAATTTCTTCTCTGCTTGTCCCTGCGGAATCAATTGTAAATTGCTCTGATAATCCACGTTTATAAACCATATCTTTTAAAACAAATTCTGCCATGGTGCTTCGGCAAATATTTCCATGGCAAATCATAAGTACTTTAGTCATATTAATCTCCTGTTTATGCAAAATTTGTGTTATGTTAGGGGCGAGCATTGTTGCTTGTTGTTTTGGGTGTAAGCGAGAAAGCGCAGTAATTGTAAGCCTTGTGCGCTGTCATTCCGAGCGTAGCCGAGGAATCCGTTCCCCTTAGGCAAACTGCACGCTGTCATTCCGAGCGTAGCCGAGGAATCCGTTCTCACAAGAAATGCGGATTCTTCACTTCGTTCAGAATGACGGGTTTGACTTTGCACACTCGTCATTCCGAGCGTAGCCGAGGAATCCGTTCCCCTTAGGCAAACCGCACGCTGTCATTCCGAGCGTAAGCGAGGAATCCGTTCCACAAGAAATGCGGATTCTTCACTTCGTTCAGAATGACGGGTTTGGCTTTGCACACTCGTCATTCCGAGCGTAGCCGAGGAATCCGTTCCCCTTAGGCAAACCGCACCCTGTCATTCCGAGTGTAAGCGAGGAATCCGTCTTTTTAGGCGGTTGTCACTATCGCAAACTTCACCACGAGGAAAGCCCTTCTTTTCGGCGGGAAAAGAAGCAAAACCGCCGGGGACTTGCGTATGCCCCCGGACCCCCAACGCTGTGCTCTTAGAACCGCAACAAAGAACAATCACAATCGCTCGCTAACATTTAGATTGACATACG
>CAYJGV010000122.1:0-5221 GCA_964369715.1 uncultured Bacteroides sp.
CTTTTCCCGCCGAAAAGAAGGGCTTTCCTCGTGGGAAAGTTTGCGATAGATGCAACCGACTAAAAAGACGGATTCCTCGCTTACGCTCGGAATGACAGCACTCGCCTAAGGGGAACGGCTTCCTCTCTTGCGCTCGGAATGACAGCGCTTGCCTAGGGGAACGGATTCCTCTCTCCACTCGGAATGACAGCGCTCACCTAAGGGGAACGGCTTCCTCTCTTGCGCTCGGAATGACAGCGCTCGCCTAAGGGGAACGGATTCCTACAACTCGCTAAGAGCCGCCTTACGGCGGTTGCTCGCTTGCATTGCACTGCGGTGCTTATCGCTTACACTCAAAATAACAGCACATGTCAACCAATTAAAAAACAAACATATATAATCACACAAAAATCTTTTTAAAATAAAGGAGTAATCATGTCACACAACGCCTATATTTCACCATTTCAAACACGCTATGCATCAAAAGAAATGCAGTATCTTTTCTCAGAAGATAAAAAATTCATCACATGGCGTAAACTTTGGGTCTCGCTTGCAAAAGCCGAAAAAGCCAACGGCCTACCCATAACAGATGCACAAATTGCCGAACTTGAAGCCGAAGTTGAAAACATCAATTATGATGTCGCCATTGCACGTGAAAAAGAATGCCGCCACGACGTAATGAGCCATGTGCACGCATATGGTGTGCAGTGCCCAAACGCAAAAGGCATTATTCACCTTGGCGCAACCAGCTGTTATGTCGGCGATAACACAGACATAATCATCACAAAAGAAGCCCTTTTGACAGTTAAACGCAAACTTGTCAATGTTATGAACAATTTGGCTAAATTTGCCGACGAATATAAAAATATGCCTGCGCTTGCATATACACATTTACAACCGGCACAGCTTACAACAGTTGGCAAACGTGCCACACTTTGGCTAAATGAACTTGCGATGGATTACGCCGAAATTGAACACCGCATTAATACATTGCAAATGCTTGGAAGCAAAGGCACAACAGGCACACAAGCGAGCTTTGTTGAACTTTTTGAAGGCGACAGCGAAAAAATTAAAGACGTAGATGCGCGAATTGCTGCCGATTTCGGCTTTGATGAAATTGTGCCTGTAAGCGGACAAACATATAGCCGTAAGGTAGATTATAATGTCCTTAGCGCACTTAGCGGCATTGCACAAAGCGCAATGAAATTTGCAAACGACATCCGTTTACTTGCCAATTTTAAAGAGATGGAAGAACCTTTTGAAACAAGCCAAATCGGTTCATCTGCCATGCCGTATAAGCGCAACCCAATGCGAACAGAGCGTATTTGCGCACTTGCTCGCTATGTTATGGTTGACGTTTTAAACCCTGCATTTACCACAGGCACACAATGGTTTGAACGCACATTAGACGACAGCGCAAACAAGAGAATTGCAATGGCAGAAGGCTTTTTAGGTGTCGATGCAATTTTAAACATCATGATGAATGTAAGCGAAAATTTAGTGGTGTACCCAAAAGTTGTACATGCGCGCATTATGGCAGAATTACCATTTATGGCGACAGAAAACATTATGATGAGTGCGGTTAAAAAAGGCGCAGATAGACAAGAGCTACATGAAAAATTGAGGGTTCACTCACAAGCGGCGGCAAAAGTTGTGAAAGAAGAAGGCAAAGCCAACGATTTAGTACAACGTGTTAGCGCCGACAGTGCTTTTGGTATGAGCGAAGAAGAAATTACAGCACTTTTAAACCCAGAAGATTTCACAGGAAGAGCCTGCGAACAAGTAAGCGAATTTTTAAGTGAAATCATCAACCCGATTTTAGCTGAAAATAAAGATAAACTTGGCGAAAGCGCAAATTTATCTGTTTAAAATTTTGTATATATCTTTATATAATTAATTCAATATTTACGGGCTGTGTTGTTTTCATCACAGCTCGTTTGTGTTGGTTTGATGTGTAAAAACAAGCTAATCAAATGCAATCACTAAAACTATGCATGAAATGTGTATAAGCTTATCTATCTTATTATTGAAAACGTCAAATATATATAAATAAATATTAAAATTATTGTGATGATAGTTGTAAAAACCGCTAAAATAAGGTATAATAATTAAAGATTTATTTAAGTTAACCCTTTGCAACAAAGAATTAGAAAGTAGTGCCTCATGAATATTTTGGATTTTGCAATAATTATATTTATACTTTTAGAACTTTCAAATGTAATAATTTTATATTTTAAGCCTGATTTCAAATATGGAAACGGTGTTTCTGTTTTTAACGCATGGAATAAAATGAAAGAAGATGAAAACGACCACCTTTTTGCCAGCTATTTAGTTAACTGGGTTGGAAATTCGAAACTAATTTTCATAGCTTTGCTTATCGTCATAGTAATTTTCGGCGATGAAACATTGAAAATTATTACAACAGGGGTGCTTGTTCTTTCAATATCAATGTATTTCGTCCGTCTGCATTCCATAATAAAAAAACTTGATAAAAACGGACAAATAACACCAAAAAACTATTCAAAAACACTTGCAATAATGATAGGCGGTTTTATGGCAATGTTTGCTTTGGCATTTGTTGTCGCTGTTGTATTTTAAGTTTTAATTATCAAAGGCGCTTTATTTTTATGCAAATAATATTGTAAAAAAAATAACTTTTATATTTTTATAAAAACAAAAAGGATGCAACGAAATAAATTTCGTTGCATCCTTTTTTTCATTTAAATTTAATTAAATTTCAAGCACATAAGTGCCATATTAAAACTGCTTTTCTTAATTTTCAAATAAAGCCGACACATCTAAATTTATTTTACCTCAAAAAATTTCTATCACATCACCGTCGTTTAATTCCGTTGAAAATTCAGCACTTTTGCCGTTCACTTTCATTTCAATAGGCTTTTTGGGGTTTCTAAAGTCTATATCACTAAGTTCGAGCAAATCCATTAAATAATACGCACTACCGTCCTTTTTCTTTGGCATTTTAAGCGGAGCATCGTTTAAACTAAAATTAGTATATTGCTTGTTTACGCTTGTATTTTGCAAATCAACGTCTTTTTTTGTCACAGCCTCATCATTTTTTTTGCTGATTTTCGCACTTTCTTCCTTTTTTTCTTGAGTGCTATTTAAAACAGGAAAGCTTTCATTTTCGCTATTTTCAACTTTAGTTTCGACGGATAAAATTTCCTTTTGCGCTATTACTTGTGTTTCCTTGGCTACTTCTGCGTTTTTAGGTGAAATTTCATCAGTGTTAATTTTTAAAACATCGGCTGAATTATCTATATCTTCACTTGAAGTTATTTTATCATTTTCAATAACTTTAACAGGTTTTGCCGGCGCTTTTTTAACATATTTGCTTTTTTTAACGGTGCGTGATGTTTCAATGAAAGCGCCGTTCGGAATAATTGCATTTTTTGAAACATTTTCACCATTTACCAAAATATGTGTCGATTTATAGTCTTTTAAAATTTGCGATGCCTTAACAATTGCATCTTTTCCGTGCTTTGCGGCAACAAAATCTACTTCGTCGCCTGCGTGCAAAATTTGCGATGGTTTAGCATCTTCGCCATTTACAAGCAAAACTGCGGGGATTGATGGGGTTCCCATATAAACTTTGCGTTTGCCATTTACGTCCAAAATTAAATTTTTACCGCTTTTGCCAATTAAATCAGCATAAGAATAGCCGTTCATCATCAATATTTCGAGCACGCTTACGCCATCATTTCTGAATAATTTAGCAGGCTCGCCGTTTAATTTTATACGATAACTGTCGTTTAAAAGCCCAAGCCCTGCCGAAACAGCAATGCCTAGCGGTGTTGTAAATTCAGGGTCGTTTAAATCGATAATGTCCGATACTGCGCTATTTTTAAAATGTCCACCTGCAATTGCAACACGTTTTTTATCCATTTCAAGCGACTTTGCAACGCCTGCGCATAAATCGGCAAGTTTGCTGCCACCACCTGCCAAAAACACTGCGGATGGCACACCGCCATTTAATTTTGTTATCTCGCTTGCAATTTCATCGGTAAGCATGTTTTTATCATGTTCTATTATTTTTTCAAGTTCGGTTACGCTTAAAGTTTGCTCTAATCCCAATATATCGGTGTAGCTTATGTCTTCATTTTGTGCAAGCTCTGCTTTCATTCGCTCTGCACTTAAATAATCCACAAGGCAAGCTTTCATAATGGCTTCGGTTATTTCATCGCCTGCAATTGTTGCCATTGTGTAGCCGATAACGCCACCGTCACGGCAAATTGCAATATCAGAAGTGCCTGCGCCAACATCGACAAGCGCTAAGTTTAACAGGCGCAAATCTGACGGAATAGCGGCATTTAATGCAGCGATTGGCTCTAGCGTTATGCTTGCAACTTGTAAATTACAAATGCGCAAAACCGTATAAAGGCTTTCTATAACTTCACTTGGAAGAAAAGTAGCCACCACTTCAGCCTGTGCAATTTGCCCCGAGTGTCCATCTAACGTTGGCATGGAATAACCATCTATCATCAAATTTATGGCGGTGTAGCCCACCAAAAACATACGTCCGAGTTCTTGTGTTTTTTCGCTTAAATCTCGTTGCAAATGGGTTTCGGCATCAGCAACCGCCGCCGCTTGCAAATTGTTAATTTGTTCGTTGTTTAAGGTTTGCACTGTGCCAAAATCTATTTTTGCACTGCCTTTTTGGGTGCGAAGTGCTCTACCTGCGGCGGCAACAGACGCGCGATAAAGCTTACAGCCTGCTTTTTCTTCAAGCCGATTTGTGACAATTTGCACAATTTGTGCAACGCGGTCGATGTCTTCAATTTGACCGTCCATCATAGTACGGTGGGCATGCGGTTCTTTTTCCACCGCGATAATACGCACTTTTTCGCCCTCTTGCACACCAAGCATACCTATAACGCTTCGTGTGCCGATATCAAGGGCATAAATATATTGTTGGTCTTCTTTTTTTGATGGTTTTTTTGTCACATTTTCACAACCTTTTTTATTTATTTCTTTTTTATTATGATTTATATTAGGTGTGCCGATATAATCTGAACATGTCATTCTGAGGAGGTGCAACGAAGAATCGCAATTACCACAAGCCTAAAAAGGGGAACCCTGTCATTCCGAGTGTAAGCGAGGAATCCGTTCCCCTAGGCGAGCCGCACCCTGTCATTCCGAGCGTAGCCGAGGAATCCGTCTTTTTAGTCACTTGCCACTATCGCAAACTTCCCCACGAGGAGAAGCCCTTCTTTTCGGCGGGAAA
>CAYJGV010000123.1:0-5164 GCA_964369715.1 uncultured Bacteroides sp.
CAGATTATTTATATAATACAATATCAATATGAAAAATGTGTGAAAAAATTACGGCAATGGTGTGGTAATAATAAAATATATGCAAAAGATACAAAATTGACAGCAGTATTTTAACATGTGCCCTAAAAAACATTTTGATAAAACAATATAAATTAGTGCGAAATATTGCTATGTATTATATTAATGTTGTGTTTTTTGTTGTGTTTTTACTTTATTATACACAAATTTGTTACAAAAACATAATATAATAAAGCGAATTTTTCATAAAATTTACATTGTTTTGATGTATAATTTACTGATAAATCGCACAATTGTCAAAATTAATATTGCGATTACACCCACAATTGGTAAGGTATACAAAATTAGCACTTACTGTATTGGAAAAAATTTGAAAAAGTAGTATAATGTATGTGTATATCATTATGAAACACTTGTTTTACCTGATAATATTGTTTAATATTTATTTGAGTATTCAATTATAAAAGGAGCGATTATTATGCCATTCACTAATATGAATAAAAAAGAATTTGATAAACTGCTTAGCGAAAAACTTTTTACAGAATTTAATGTGGATTATTTAACCGCCACAGATAACCAAATTTATCGCGCATTAGCGTTGATTTGTCGTGGAACTTTAAGCGAGCGTCGCAAACACTTTATGGCTAAAACTTACGGCTGCAACCAAAAGCAAGTGTATTATTTATGCATGGAATTTTTAATGGGACGCAGCTTAAAAAGCACATTGTTTAATTTAGGCGTGCAAGATTTAGCAAAAGACGTTTTAAAAAGCCACAATATTAAACTTGATAATGTTTATGAGCAAGAGCCGGACGCAGGCCTTGGCAATGGCGGTTTAGGCAGGCTTGCCGCGTGTTACCTTGACGGCATGGCGACAGCAGGTTTGCCGGGCACAGGCTATTCAATTTTATATGAATATGGCATTTTCCGTCAAAAAATTGTTGACGGTTGGCAACAAGAGCGTGCTGATAACTGGTTGCCTGGTGGGCAAGTTTGGCTAAGGTCTCATCCGGAACAATCTGTTTCAATTCGCTTTGACGGTGAAATTGTAGAGGATTGGGACGGCGAATATCACGACATTAACCATAAAAATTATGTCACAGTGGTTGCTGTGCCTTACGATATGTATATTGCAGGGTATGACAATAAAAACGTAAGCAAATTGCGCCTTTGGAGGGCAAAAGCGCCCGGTTTTGATATGGATAGCTTTAATGCGGGCGAATATAGCAGTGCGATGACCAAGAACGCTAATGCAGAGCTTATCAGTAAGGTTTTATACCCTAATGATAACCATATCGAGGGCAAAACTTTGCGTTTGCGTCAACAATATTTTATGTCTGCTGCATCTGTTGGTGATATTGTGCAAAACCATTTGGCGCAATATTCAACTTTGGATAATTTGCCTGATAAAGTGGCAATTCAACTTAATGACACACACCCAACTTTGGCTATACCTGAACTTATGCGTTTGCTTTTAGACGATTGCGGTTATGATTGGGACAGCGCAATGGATATATGCAAAAAAACCTTTGCATATACAAACCATACTGTCATGAGCGAAGCCTTAGAAAAATGGAGTGTTGATATCTTTAAAAAGACTTTGCCTCGTATTTATCAAATTTGTCAAGAGCTTGACAGAAGGCTTCGAGCTGACCTTGAAAACTATTTCCCCGGAGACACAGGCAAAATAAATTACATGGCGATTTTGGGCGATAACCAAGTGCGCATGGCAAATATTTGTTGCTATGTTTGCCACAGCATAAATGGCGTTTCTAAACTTCACAGCGAAATTATTAAAGAGAGCGTTTTCAACGATTATTATTTGTATTCGCCTAAAAAATTCACAAATGTCACAAACGGCATAGCTTACCGTCGTTGGCTTTTAAGTGCAAACCCCGGGCTTACAAAATTGCTTGATGATACAATAGGCTCTGAGTTTAAAACAGATGCATCTGCGCTTAAAAAACTTGAAGCATATAAAGACAACACAGCATTTTTGCAAAATTTAGGCCAAGTTAAACGTGCAAATAAAGTTATTTTTGCAAACCATGTTAAGGCAACTACAGGGCAAATTATTAACCCTGATAGTATTTTTGACGTGCAAGTGAAACGCATGCACGAATATAAACGCCAGCACTTAAATGCGCTTAATATTGCGGCGGAATATTTGTATTTGAAAGATAATCCAAATGCAGATTTTGTGCCAAAAACATATATTTTCGGTGCAAAAGCAGCACCGGGGTATTATATGGCAAAACAAATGATAAGACTAATTTGTCTTCTTGGCAAACATATTGCAGAGGATAAAAACGTAAGGGATAAACTTGCGGTTGTTTACCTTGAAGATTATTGCGTTACCACAAGCGAAAGGCTTATGCCTGCAAGTGAAGTAAGCGAACAAATTAGCCTTGCGGGCACAGAGGCTAGCGGAACAGGCAATATGAAATTTATGCTTAACGGTGCAATTACTATTGGAACTTTAGATGGTGCTAATGTTGAAATTGCAGATGCTGCCGGCATGGAAAACGAAATTATTTTCGGCATGCGTACAAATGAAGTGGAAGATTTGAAAACTTTCGGATATCACCCTGCCGGGTATATTGAGGCTAATGAAGTTGCGGCACAAACGCTTGCATTCCTTGAAAAAGGCTGGCAAAACGAGAATTTCCACGAAGTTGTAACAAACTTACGCACACATGACACATATATGGTTATGGCTGATTTTGATGATTATACAAAGGCACAAAGGAAATTGAGCGAACTTTACAAACAAAGTGAAGTGTGGAATAAAATGAGCCTTATGAACATAGCTAACAGCGGTATTTTCTCGGCAGACCGTTCGGTTCTTGATTATGCTAAGAGAATTTGGAATATTGATCCTTTAAAATAGAAATTTTAGCTTGAAAAAATTGATGATTTATAAGTATAGCTAATATTATTTAGGATTTTTAAAATCGGAAAGCTAAAACGGAAAAAGATAGGTTGATTTTAATGTCATTAATATACAACAGCCAAAGTTTACGGTGTAAAAAACCTTTTGGCGCGATAAAAAACAATGAAAAAGTTTTATTTACGATTTATGTGCCTAAATCTTACAATTGTGAAAAACCTGTTATGGTAATTGAACAAGAGGGAGAAAAACCTTGTGAAATTGATGGGGTGAAATTTTCTGCGCATAAGTCAAAGCCCTCTATAGATAATAAAAACGATGTTTTCAATTTTGAATTTACAGCAAAAAACACAGGTGTTTATGTATATTATTTTGATTTGTTTACAAATTATAATAAGGTGTTTAAAAATGAAAACGGCAATGGATTTATCACAGATAAAATGGGCACTAAATGGCAATTAACGGTGTATGAAAGTGATTTTTCGACACCGGATCACATGCCGGCAAGCACGATGTATCAAATTTTCCCTGACAGGTTTTATGGCAAAGACATAGATGAAAATATGCCGTTTAACGACAGAATTTACCGTGCTAACAAAAAGGGCGAGCCTTATTTTTGGCCGACAGAAAATGGCGGACATTTAAATTACGATTATTTTGGTGGTAATTTTAAAGGCATAAAGGAAAAACTGCCTTATTTAAGCGAGCTTGGAGTGGATTTATTATACTTCAATCCAATTTTCGAGGCACATGCAAACCATCGCTACAATACAGCCGATTATATGAGGGCAGACCCTTTGCTGGGGACAAATGATGATTTTAAAGATTTGTGCGAAGCGGCAAAAAAATACGGCATGAAAATCATTTTAGATGGCGTTTTTAGTCATACCGGTTCGGATTCACTGTATTTTAACAGGGAAGGGCGATATGGAAAAAACGGCGCTTTTAATTCAGAGCAAAGCCCATACCGCTCATGGTATGAATTCAGCGAGAGATATACATGCGGATACCGCTCGTGGTGGGGATTTGAGACCTTGCCCGAGGTGCAAGAGCACGAAAAAACATATCGTGAATTTATATGTGGAGAAAACGGCGTTATAGATTATTGGTTAAAGCTTGGGGCAGGCGGTTTTAGGCTTGATGTTGCCGATGAATTACCCGATGATTTTATAGAGGAAATTCGAGTGGCGGTTAAGCGCCGAGGCGAAGATAAAATTCTTATAGGTGAAGTTTGGGAAGACGCCACAAACAAAATAAGTTATGGTAAAAAGCGCACTTATCTTTTGGGAAAAGGGCTTGACACCGTAATGAATTACCCATTTAAAGACGCTGTTTTGGCTTTTTGTAAAGGTGAAGATGCAAAAATAACGGCTAGGCGAATTATGGATATATGCGAAAATTATCCGCCGCCTGCACTTAACACGGCAATGAACTTTGCCTCTACACATGACACAATGAGGGCGATAACAGCACTTGCAGGCGAAGATATTGCAAACCATGACAGATATTGGCAAAGCGGTAAACTTTTAAATCACGAGCAATATGAAAAAGGCATTAAACTGCTTAAAATTGCATATGCAATTTTATTTACATTGCCGGGCGTGCCATGCGTTTACTATGGCGATGAAATTGCAATGCAAGGATATAAAGACCCATTTAACAGGGCTTATTTTGATTGGGATAACAACGAAAAAAGAGTGTATGACACAATAAGGGTGCTTTCTCAATTTAGAAAAGATAATAGCGCATTTAAAGATGGCCGCTTAATTTTCATAAGACGTGAAAAAGGCACACTGTGCTATTCGAGAAAAAACGAAAACAATGCGGTTGCAATCGGTGTAAATTGCAATAATTTCCCTGTAAGTGTACATCTTTTAGATGAAGATTATGTGCTTGAACCATATGAATTCAGAATTATAAGCAATAATATTTAATGAATGATAAGAGGCTATGACGAATTTCGTCATAGCCTCATCATATTAAAAAGATACAGTAATTTATAAAAACATAAAAAGTTTTACTAAATTTTTTTCAAAAAATTTCGGGTTCTTAGGGCAGAGCCCTAGCCAAGCCGATGCAATCCGAACCCGCCTAAAAGCGCATAAATTGCACATCTAACGGCGTTATCCTTCTAGACAAACGCTAGTGTGCCGTCGTCGTCTGCCTTGTTATATGCACAATTTATGTGCTTTTAGGTCTATAGATTTTATGGCAAAGGGGTGGCTTTATAGCAAGGAAAAGCCTTGCAGTAATGCT
>CAYJGV010000124.1:0-5156 GCA_964369715.1 uncultured Bacteroides sp.
TGCCTAAAAGCCTGTGTTTGCAGGCTTTTTCTTAATCTTGTGAGGTTTACACTTAAATACAAAAAAGTTTGAATTTAGATACGAAAAAATTTAAAGTTTATATTCGAACCTAAGTGACTGAACATTTATCTTGCAAAACCTTGTGGTTATCAAAGAATATCGCCTCTTTTTTATCAGGTGTCAAGTTCATATTTGTAGAGTGAGACCTTTTGCTGTTGTAAAAGCTGATATAATTTGCAACACCTTTATAAAATTTTTTTTCAGAGCGATAATTCGTGCGATAAAGTTCTTCCCTTTTCAAATTTGAAAAAAATGTCTCGCATACAGAATTGTCATACGGCATAGATTTTCTTGAAAAGCTTTGTGTTACATTTAACTCGTTTAGATATTTAACAAAAGTGTTAGAGGTGTAATTGCTTCCTCTGTCTGTGTGAAATAATAAAGTATCACCAGCTGCTCTTGAATCATAAGCGGTTTTGAAAGTTGACTTCACAAGTTGAGTGCTATTTTTTCTTGATGTTTTGCAAGCAACAACTTTTCTTGCATATAAGTCAATAATTGCACAGATATAGTAAGTTTTATTATTAAATTTAAAATATGTAACATCGCTAACCCAAACTTGATTGGGTTTTTGCATTGAAAAATTTTGCTTTAAAATGTTTTCCTTTCGCAGTTTGTTTCGCAGATAAAGAGTTTTAGCAGAACCTCTTATACTGAACATATCATTCTTATGCATAATGTCTCCAACAAAACTTTCTGAAACCGAATAGCCTTTATCTTTCAAAATAGCAGTTATTTTTTTAGCACCAAAAATCTGCTTGTTTTCATTGTAAATATCCTCAATAATTGGTTTAAGTTCTTCTCTTCGTTTATTTGCTAAACTATCGCCTTTTTTAGCTCGCAAAATGTGATTATAATAACTCCCTTTCGCAAGATTTAAAGCTTCGCAAATTGTAGAAATATTAAATTCCGTTGATAGTTCGGTTACTGTATCATACTTTTTAATAGAAGGTGAATTGACAAGAGAAGATGTTGTTTGCAAAATTTTAATCATATTTTCAGTTTTTACCAAACGCTCTTTCAGTTGTTTGTAATTTCGCACACTTACTAAATGTTTCTTTTTTGCATAATTACTTTTCCACGAGTATAAAGTCGTTCTTGATATATTATGCTCTTTTGAAAGTGAGCTAATTCTTTCACCACTAAAATGCCTATCAATAATTTTTATTTTTTCTTGCTCTGAAAATTTCTTTTTCATATAAATCTCCATTCTATGCATAGCACAAATAGTTTTTAACAATCTCCGTATAGAATGGAGATTTTTGGCATGTACCGTCTCCAGATGGTACGCCTTTTTATAAATTATAGCGTGATTTTTCATGCTATAAACTCCTGTATATTTGTCACTTTTTAGTGCAATTAAATTATACATATAATTTTGTTATTAATAAAAAAACACTTTTCAACCATTTATTTGGGTGATATAATTGTAATATATCAAATTAAAAAAACGGTTTTAAACACAAGGAGAGCTATATGCCAAATTTAATAGCTGACGAATACAAAAACTTTGAAGATATAAAAAAACTTGATGCAAACGGCAACGAATATTGGACAGCACGTGAGCTTGCAACAGTATTACAATACTCACAATGGCGCAATTTTGCAAAAGTTATAGACAGGGCAAAGCTTGCTTGTCAAAATAGTGGGTATGATATAGATGCACATTTTGAAGAAACTAAAAAAGCAGTGGAAATGCCCACAAAAACTAAAAGCAACAGCAGTGATTTTGGTTTTGCTGACGTCAGCAAAACCAAAACAAAAAACATTTTAGATTATAACTTATCTCGTTATGCCTGTTATTTAATAGTACAAAATGGCGACCCTCGCAAACAAGTTATTGCTTTAGGGCAAACATATTTTGCTATTCAAACACGCAAAGCGGAGGTTGCACAATATTTTAATCAGCTTGATGAGGATAATAAGCGCCTTGTTGTTAGAGGCGACATAAAGCAATGGAACCAAATGCTTGCCCAGACAGCGCACGATGCAGGTGTTTTGTCAGATAACGAATTTGCAACTTTCCAAAATGCAGGATATATGGGGCTTTACGGTGGTGAAACAGTTGCAGATATACACAGGCGAAAAAAACTAAAAAGCAAAGAAAAAATATTAGACTTTATGTCCAGCTCTGAACTTGTAGCAAATTTGTTTAGAATTTCTCAAGCCGATGAAAAAATAAAAAACGAAAATATAAATGGTGCTGATAACGCAATTGCCGCACATTATGAAGTTGGAAAAATAGTGCGTGATGCAATAAAACAAACAGGCGGCACACTGCCTGAAAATATACCAACACCTGAAAAAAGCATAAGTGAAATAGAGCGAGAGCAACTTAAGAAATTAAAAGCTGATAAAAAGAAAATGCTTGATGAATAAATTTAACTAACAAGATAAATTTTACTGTTAAACACTAAAAAAACAGGGTATCTATTTTGTACAACCCAGACAGTCGAGAAGCTCGACACCAAATTCGCTCTTTAGTTTCTGCTAGAGGGTGTTTTTTTTATGCCCGAAATTTAATGGCATCTATAATGTGTCATATAAGTTGAACCCTATCACAATGCACTTAACGAATAGTAAAAAACGACATATAGTCAAAAAATATTTAATGTGAAGCTTTTATTTTTCTGTTTATATTGATTAATTTTAATTAAAGTGTTACAATATATTGAATAATAAAAAAGGAATGATAAAACAATGAAAAGGTCTTTTACAAAAAAGAAACTTCTCTGCGCGATGAGCCTGGTTTTTGCGCTGGTAGTGATATTTATAGCTGTGCCTGCGATGCCGGTTAGTGCGGCGGTAGGTGGCACATTTGTGGTAAATTCAGGCACTGACGCATTAGGCGCTCCGGTGTCTATTAATGCAAATATGACATTTAAAATATTGACAGAGCCTGCCACTGCCGGGGGGCTTGGTACAGTTCAGGTTGGGAACGACGAAAAGTCGGTAGCTGACTCAACAGCTGGCACAGTAGTAATACCCACCATTGTTTCCAGTGGAGGAAAAAGCTACACTGTTACGAGTATAGGTGAGTCTTCGTTTAATCAATGCGAGCATATAACAGAGGTGATTATTCCTAACACTGTCACCAGTATAGGTTATTCTGCATTTTATAACTGCGAGGCGTTAGGTACTATAACTATACCGGATAGCGTCACGATAATAGGAAACCGAGCTTTTGAAGGATGCACTGCAATAACAAGTATAATTATACCGGAAAGTGTCACAAGCATAGGAGAAAGCGCCTTTTTTAATTGCAGTGAAATAACAAATATAAACATACCTAAAAATGTTATGTCGATTGGTGAACATGCATTTGTGCGTTGTTCTAAGCTGACAGCAATAACAGTAAACACAGATAATCCAAATTTTTTAGCCGTCGATGGTGTACTATTTGACAAAAATATAACAAAACTAATTTCCTACCCTAATTCTAAAGGGAGCTCTTACATTGTTCCAAGCACAGTCAAAACCATAGGCAGTTATTCATTCTACTATTGTCAGAATCTGACCTCAATTACATTAAGCGATGCTGTAACCACTATAGAAAAATTTGCATTTGATGGTTCTGCCTTGGCTTCAATTGATTTAAAAAATGTTGAAACCATAGGGGACGAAGCCTTTGAGGGTACCCCCTTAAGTTCAATCACATTACCAAGCTCTTTAAATTCGATAGGAAAAAATGTATTTCGCAATACAAACTTAACATCATTAACGGTGGACGCAGGCAATACGAATTTTTCAGCGGTAGACAACGTGCTGTTTGACGAAACAAATAAAACACTTATCTACTATCCTAAATCTAATCCTGCTACATATATTGTTCCGGATAGAATCACGAGCATAGGTAGCAGTGCTTTTTACAACAATACTACTCTATCCTCTATAGACCTAAATAATGTCACTGACATAGGAGACTATGCTTTTTATGGAAACAGCGCCCTAACCACGATTGACCTACAAAACGTCACAAATAGTATAGGTGCTTTTGCTTTTCGTGGTGCAGGGTTAACTGAGGTTGAAATTGCGGAGGGAATCAAAACTATTGCAACTTCTACATTCTATAGTTGTAGTAATTTAGCCAAGGTCACTCTTCCAAATAGCGTTACAACCATAGATCTTTATGCGTTTTTTAATAACAGCTCATTGACAACTATCGACCTAAAGAATGTTACAACAATTGGGAGAGAGGCATTTGGGAGAACAGCTTTAACGGCAATCGACCTAAAAAACGTCACAACAGTAGGTATATCTGCGTTTATTGAGTGTTCCGATTTAGCAACAGTTGACATGAGGAATGTCACAACGATAGAAAACAGGGCATTTGATGATTGCGAAAAACTAGAATCCATAGCTATACCAAAAACTGTGACTACTATAGGTGACGATGCGTTTGTAAGATGCGATGCTTTAAATTCGGTCTACTTTGACGGCAGTAATGGCGGTGGGTTGACTGCGGGAATAGCCACTATACCTGATAATGCAGGCATGGTTATCTATTACAACGCCGATGCAAGCGGATGGAGAAATCCTGTTCAAATAGACGGTGCGAGCATCACCCCAATTCCTATTAAGTTTAGCTATGGCCCAACACAGTTTACTTATGACGGCAGTATGAAAACGGTCGACGTCACAGGAATTTCGATAAATAATGGCCCGTCACTGTCAGCATCAGAATACATTGTATCCGACAATACGGCAACAGCAGAAGGCACACATAGGTTTACCGTATCAAATGTACCCACCGGTGGTGTGCATTTTGTGCATTCTAACTTTTTTACAATAGGAAATTTTCCTAGCACAAATACTGCTACAACCCCACCTCCGCAAGCAATTTCTCCGCTTACAGGTGTGTATAACAAATAATACTTGTTTTACTTATTAATTTGTAAATTTTCAGCAAAATAAATTTGGGTTTCCAAATTGTAACTAAGACACAAGAAGACGAGATAAAATAGATGTCATCTATTTTATCTCGTCTTTATGTTATATTTTGGCATTTTTGCCGTTTTTGTAAATATGCTGTATAAAAAGATGTCCATTAGATGCCGAGCAGTTTTAGCCTAATTGGGTTTAAAACTGCTCTTTTT
>CAYJGV010000125.1:0-5135 GCA_964369715.1 uncultured Bacteroides sp.
CATAAATACCCTTTGGTAATATCTAAACACAAAACAAAACCCTAAACCTCTACAACACCCTCAAAAACCGTCACAGCGTTACCTGTCATAAATACAGTTTTGCCTGTGTAACGAATTGTCAAAGTGCCACCTAAAAGCTCTACGTCAACATCTGTGTTTTCTTTGCAGTGTCCGCATAAAATTGCTGCAACAACACTGGCACAAGTGCCTGTGCCGCAAGCAAGTGTCTCGCCACTGCCACGTTCCCAAACACGCATAACAAGATGTGTTTCGTCAACTACCTTAACAAATTCAGTGTTCACACCCTCGGGGAAAATATGGCTTTTTTCAAAGCCTGGCCCGATTAAACCTAAATTCAAATGCGCTACATCATCAACAAAAGTTACACAATGTGGGTTGCCCATTGAAAGGCAAGTTGTGCGCACACCACCACCATTAACTTCGATTAATTGGTTTATAACAGGTTTGCTAAAACCGCTTACAGGCACTTTTTCCGGCTCGAAAATAGGTGCGCCCATGTCAACAGTTAAAAGGCCGGGTTTAACACGTTTAATTGTTTTTATGCCTGAAAGTGTTTCGATGTCAACGGTGTCGCCTTTTGCCATATCATGTGTGAATAAATACTCAGCAACACAGCGCACACCATTGCCGCACATTTTGCCCTCGCTGCCATCTAAATTAAACATGCGCATTTTTGCATCGGCAATTTCCGAGCGGCAAATTAAAATAACACCGTCGCCACCTATGCCTTTGTGTCTGTCAGAAAGCTTAATTGCAAGCTCATTTGGATTATTTATTTCTTGCTCAAAGCAGTTGATGTAAACATAATCATTTCCTGCCCCATGCATTTTTGTAAATTTAATTTGCATAGAATTTTACTCCGTTCTGTCTCATATAGCGCAAATAGCGGTGATAAAATTACATTTCTATATACTGTTCACGCTCTGCCCCAACGCTTACATATTTTACAGGGACACCGACAGATTTTTCAATAAAATCAATATAGTCTTTTGCGTTTTGTGGCAAATCTTCTTTTTTGCGGCAATCCGATAAACTTGTTTTCCAACCTTTGAACATTTTATTTATTGGCTTTGCTTCGTTAAGAGCTTCACCATATGGGAAATCGTGAATTTCTTCGCCGTTAAGCTCATATGCAATTGTTACAGGTATTTCGTCTAATGTATCTAAAATATCCATTTTTGTAAGAGCCAAAACGTCTGCGCCTTGTGCACGGCAACCATAGCGGCTTGCAACAACATCAAACGGCCCAACACGACGAGGACGTCCTGTTGCTGCACCAAATTCTCCGCCTGCATTGCGCAATTTTTCAGCTTCTTCGCCGAATAATTCGCATGTGAAAGGGCCTTCGCCAACGCATGAAGAATAAGCTTTCATTATGCCGATGTTAAGGTCTATTTTGCGGTTAGGTATGCCTGCGCCAACAGGAGCATAAGCGCCTATAACATTTGAAGATGATGTATAAGGATAAATGCCGAAATCGATATCACGAAGTGCACCAAGTTGTGCTTCAAACATAATGTTTTTGCCCTCGGCTGCGGCTTTATCTAAGAATAAAGATGCATCGCAAACATAAGGTTTGATGATATCACCGAATTTTTTCAGCCATGCCCACATTTCATCGGCACTTACGGCTTCTTTTTCGTATACTTTTGTAATTGTTAGGTTTTTATATGCAACAATTTCTTCAAGGCGAGCCTTTGTTGTTTCCTCGCTGAATAAATCGCCCATGCGAAGTGCTTTTTTCATGTATTTGTCGCCGTAAACAGGCGCAATACCACGACGTGTAGAGCCATATTTTGCATCAGCAAGCCTATCCTCTTCATAGCAATCCAAAAGGCGATGATATGGCATGCAAATAACTGCACGTTCACTTATTTTTAAGTTTTCCGGTGAAACTTCAATTCCGCCCTTGCGTAAATTTTCAATTTCGCCCACAAGGTGTTCTATGTCAATAACCATTCCGTTGCCCATAACATTTGTAACTTCTTTGCGTAAAATGCCTGACGGAAGTAAGTTTAAAATAAATTTACCTTTGTCGTTAATAACTGTGTGTCCCGCGTTGTTTCCACCTTGATAACGCACAACAATGTCATAATTTGCACTTAGCAAATCCACCATGCGGCCTTTGCCCTCGTCGCCCCAGTTTACACCTGTGATAGCTGTTAACATAATTTTCTCCTTTTTTCAACCGTAAAATTACAAAAAAATAAATTTTTTGGCTGTTGTTTAAATGTTAAAATTTTACAATTTTCTACAAGTTTTATTTACCGTAATATTATATCATAAAAGAGTAATGTTTGCCATAGTTTTAATGCAAGATTTATAAAGATTACATAAATTTTTAAAAAGTCACAATTATTTTTTAAATTTCACTTGACATTATGTTCTAAAAAAGTTATAAAATTTATAGGATAACTTTTTATGCACATAAATTTTTTTAAAAATGTGTGTTTAAACACTTTTATACTTGGAGGTAATAGTAATGGTATTTGAGCGTGTACGTGAAATTATTTGCGACCAACTTGATTTAGAGGAAGACAAAGTTGCAATGGAAGCTAGCATTGTGGACGATTTTGAGGCAGATAGCCTTGATGTAGTTGACCTTATAATGACGCTTGAAGATGAATTTGGCATTGAAGTTCCCGATGAACAAATTGAAAAATTTGTAACAGTGGGCGATGTTGTTCGTTATATCGAAGATAATAACTAATAGTCGATTATGTAGGGGCGTTTTTAGCTTTTGCTTACATTAAGTTTGCAAAAATTTTGATTTGAAACCTTTATTTTTGGGCGGATGAGAACATCCGCCCCTACATTTTTATTAAGATGATTTTGCAAAGTATAACAAAACGGAGGAAAAAATGAGTAGTAAAAAAATGGTGGAGGCAATTACACCCATTGATGAAAATATAACGCAATGGTATACCGATATTTGCCTTAAAGCCGAACTTGTAGATTATTCGACAGTAAAAGGTTGTATGATAATGCGCCCTTACGGATATGCTATTTGGGAGAATATCCAGCGCAATTTAGACACACGTTTTAAAGCGAGTGGACACGAAAATGTTGCGATGCCTATGCTTATACCTGAAAGCTTATTGCAAAAGGAAAAAGACCATGTGGTGGGTTTTGCGCCCGAAGTAGCATGGGTAACTTTTGGTGGCAGCGAAGAGCTTGAAGAGCGCCTTTGTGTTCGACCTACAAGTGAGACACTTTTTTGCGATCATTGGAGTAATGTTTTGCATTCTTATCGCCAATTGCCGATGAAGTATAATCAATGGTGTAGTGTAATGCGTTGGGAAAAAACAACACGTCCATTTTTGCGCACAAGGGAATTTTGGTGGCAAGAGGGACACACAATACATGAAACCGAACAAGAGGCAAGGCAAGAGACAGTTGATATGCTTGAAACATATGCCGATTTTGTTGAAAAAGATTTAAATATACCTGTATTAAAAGGCGAAAAAACCCCTAAAGAAAAATTTGCAGGGGCAGAGGCAACTTACTCTATCGAGGCTATGATGCACGACGGAAAAGCATTGCAAAGTGGCACAAGCCATTATTTTGGCGATGGATTTTCACGTGCATTTGACGTTACTTTTACAGGTAGAGATAATAAATTAGAATATCCGTATCAAACATCGTGGGGTGTTTCCACACGTATGATGGGTGCAATTATAATGACACATGGCGATAACGAAGGTTTGATTTTGCCGCCTGACGTTGCACCTATTCAAGTTGTTGTTGTGCCTATTGCCTCACATAAAGAGGGCGTTTTAGATAAAGCACGTGAGCTTTGCAAAGAGCTTTCGGCATTTGTACGTGTTAAATTAGATGATAGTGATAATTCACCGGGTTGGAAATTTGCACAATGGGAAATGAAAGGCGTGCCGCTGCGTCTGGAAATCGGGCCAAAAGACATTGAGAATAATCAATGTGTAATTGTGCGCCGTGACACGAGAGAAAAAACATTTGTGCCACTTGCCGAGCTTAGCGCAAAAGTGCCTGAGCTTTTAAAGGCACTTGGAGATAATTTGTTCGAGAGAGCGAGTGAAAACCGCCGTGAACGCACTTATACTTGTGAAACTTTAGATGAAATTATAAAGACTGCAGAAGAGAAAAGCGGATATATTAAAGCCATGTGGTGTGGCGATGAAGCTTGCGAAGAAATGCTTAAAGATAAAGCTGGAATTTCAAGCAGGTGTATTCCTTTTGAGCAAGAAAAAATAAGTGACAATTGCCCTTGTTGCGGAAAAACAGCAGATAAAATGGTAGTCTGGGGCAAAGCATACTAACTTACTTTTCTTTTAGAAAAAAGAAAAGTAAGCAAAAGAAAACCGTATCGAGGGGTTAGCTTTGATATAGTTTTTAGTCAAGCGCCCGAATTATGGGCTGTAAAAGGTGTTGTTGAAAAAAAGCAAGCAAAAGAAAACCATATCGAGGCCTTAGCTTTGATGTGGTTTTTATGTTAGTCGCCCGAATTATGGTTGACTATGGGCGTTGTATATTTGATGGGAAAAAGAAAAGAAAGCAAAAGAAAACTAATAATATAAGTGAATACCGCTAAATAAACAAACTACCAATATCAAAAATTGATATTGGTAGTTTTAATTTATATAAATTATATTCATAATGTGTAGTTTAAAGCCATTGTATAAATGCTGTTTTATCACCCGAATTATATCCGTTTTTTCGATAAAACTCTAAAGTGCTTTCTTTTTTGCTTCCTGTCATTAGCATTATTTTATAGCAGTTATTGAATTTTGCAATATCTCTTGCAAAATTCAATACATCTGAAGCGTATCCATTATTACGATACTTTTCATCGGTTATCACATTTTCAATCAAAGCGTATGGTCTTTGATTGCGTGTTAAGTTTAGCACAATAACCAAAACACAAGAAGAAACTATTTTATTATCTTTTATTCCAACAATTACATGATGGTTTTCATCACATAAAATTCTATTCCACAATTTATCAATGGTAATATCTACGACAGGCATTGGATTATCATGTAGTTGTGTATATAATGTGAGTAGTTGCTCCAAATCGCTTTTGTTAATTTCTCTAATCTCCATATGCTTTCCCCCTATTATATAAATAATCTGTGCTT
>CAYJGV010000126.1:0-4962 GCA_964369715.1 uncultured Bacteroides sp.
GAACGGATTCCTCGGCTTCGCTCGGAATGACAGTGCTCGTCTGGAGGAACGGATTCCTACGACTCGCCAAGAGCCGCCTTACGGCGGTTGCTCGCTTGCATTGCACTGCGGTGCTTATCGCTTCGCTCGGAATGACATGTGCGTAAGAGGAATGACAAGATTACCACCCATTATTTATATATTAAACGGAAAGAAGGTTTCAAAGAGTGTCAAATAAAACTAACACATTACAGTTTAAAGCAAAGCAAGGCAGGCAAAAACGCAGGTTTTTCTGGCTTGGCTTGTTGTTTGCTTCCCCATGGTTAATTGGGTTTATAGGTTTTCAGCTCTACCCAATTCTTTCCGCTATTTACTACAGTTTTACAGAATATAATCTGTTTAAACCTGAAGAATTTATAGGCTTTGAAAATTACATAAATCTGTTTCAAGATCAATACTTTCCGGTTTCGATAGGAAACACCGCCTTTATGGCATTTATTGGCTTGCCAATAGGCCTTTTATTTGCGCTGTTGATGGCGCTTTTACTAAGCCGTGAAGTTAAAAGCATGCCTTTTTTCAGAACACTTTATTATTTGCCAACAGTTGTGCCAATTGTTGCAAGTGCATCTTTGTTCTTGTGGATTTTAAATCCCGAATATGGTCTTTTAAACATGTTTTTAGGCTTGTTTGGAATTAGAGGGCCTTCTTGGTTAAGCGACCCAAGTTTTACAAAACCTGCACTTATCATAATGGACACATGGCGCTGTGGCGCAAGCATGATAGTTTTCTTATCGGCATTAAAAGCTGTGCCGAAAGAATTTTACGAGGCGGCGTCTTTAGACGGCGCAGGCCCTGTTAGGCGCTTTTTCAATATTACATTGCCTTACATAGGGCCAACAATTCAATTTTTGTTTATAATGGGTTTAATACAATCCTTTCAATATTTTACACAAGCATATGTTTTTGCAAGTGTATCAAACGTGGGGCAAACCATTGCGGGCGGCCCGTCAAACTCTTTGCTTTTCTATTCGTTATATTTATACATGCAAGGCTTTACCTATCTAAATATGGGCTATGCCAGCGCTATGGCAATTGTGCTTTTCATTATTGTTTTAATTGTAAGCATGGGCGCAATGTATTTTATCGAAAGACGCATAAACTATGATGTGGAGTAATGCCTTATGAAAAAAAACTTAAATAAAAAAACGATAGATTTATTTTATGTTCTCGTTTTATTAGTAGTTGGTTTCATATTTTTTATGCCGCTTTACTGGATGGTTTCCACGGCAGTTAAAAGTTTAGACCAAGTTTTTATGCAACCACCTGTGTGGATACCAAACCCTGTTAAAATAGAAAACTTTGGTACGGTTTTCGAGCGTATGCCGTTTTTTCAATATTTGCAAAACACTCTTGTTCTTGCATTTGTTCCTGTTATAGGTCAGCTTGTATCAGCACCTATGGTGGCATACAGTATCACAAAAATTCCATGGGCAGGGCGTAAAATTATTTTTCCGTTAATTCTTGCAACTATGATGATTCCTTGGCAAGTAACACAAGTGCCGATGTTTATAACATGGTCACGTCTGGGTTTTGTTGATACTTTTATACCTTTGCTATTGCCTTCGTTTTTTGGCGCACCTTATTATATTTACTTAATGCGCCAATTTACAAAAAGTTTGCCGGATAGCACTATAGAGGCTGCACGTATAGACGGCGCAGGCGAATTTAGAATACTTTACAATATAGTATACCCCATGTGTATGCCTGTTTTAACAACAATTATGGTGCTTGTTTTTATAGGTGGCTGGAATGACTTAAACGGACCACTTTTATATTTACAAAGCACCGATAATTACACGCTTTCAATAGGCTTGCAGACATTCCTTGTGTCAGAGCGCCAAGAATGGGATATCCTTATGGCGGCAAGCACAATATTTACAGCACCGCTTATTATAATTTTCTTCTTTGCTCAAAAACAATTTGTAAGCGGCATTTCAACAACCTCAGGACTAAAATAAGTTTTAATTATACCCTCAACATATTTGTAGGTAAAACCTTGATGTTGAGGGTTTTGTTAAAATAAATTATGGTGATGATATGAAAAAAATTCTATTACTGCCGCTAGATGGTCGGCCTTGCAATACAATTTTTCCACAAAAATTATTTAATACAATAGAGTATAATATTGTAACATTAACTGATGCAGGGTATAAAAAAACAGCGGCAAATTATGAGGATATAAAGCAATTTTTATTAAGTGAAAGCAAAGATGCACACGGTGTGGTTTTAAGCATCGATATGCTTTTATACGGTGGGCTTGTGCCGGGACGAATACATAATTTAAGCATACAAACACTTAATGAACATTTAGCTTTAATTGAAAAAATCAAGCAGAATAATAACGATATTAAAATTTATGCGTTTCAGTGTATAATGCGATGCCCTACTTATAATTCAGATGACGAAGAACCTGATTATTACAAATTTTACGGCAAGCAAATACACGAGCTTGGTGTTTTGATTGATAAAGCACAGCAAAGTGAAGAACAAAGCGAAGAAAAAAGCGAGTATGAAGAAAAAATAGAAAAACTTAAAAATAATATTCCAAGTGATGTTTTAGACGATTATATCAATAGGCGCAATTTGAACATCGAGCTTAATATGAATGCGCTTGATCTTGTTAAAAATGACATTATAGATTTTTTAATTATTCCGCAAGATGATGCCGCACAATATGGGTTTACTGCAATTAACCAAAGCGTCGTGCGCAAAAAAATAAAGCAGAATAATTTTCAAGATAAAGTGCTTATTTACCCTGGGGCAGATGAAATTGCGATGACTTTATTGAGCAAGATGCGAAATTATTTTGAAAATAAAACGCCTTGTGTATATATTCATTATGCAAGTGAAAAAAGCAAATATTTGGTGCCATCTTTTGAGGATAGGCCGCTTTGTGAGACATTGAAATATCATATTATGGCAGCAGGGTGCAGAATTGCAACATGTGCCGAAAATGCACAGTTGATTTTGGCAGTGAATGCCCCGGCGGATAATATGAAAAGTTTTATTGCGCAAGACGAGCATTTGCCACAGTATGAAACACAGCGAAATATGGCGTGGTGGCTAAATGAAATAGAGCTTTTTTGCAAAGAGGGCAAAGCTGTTAGCATTGCCGATAATGCTTATTCAAATGCCGCAGAAATTGCATTAATACAAATGCTTGATAAAAAAAATATGCTTTTAAAGCTTGCGGGTTATGCAGGGTGGAATACATCATCTAACACAGTGGGAACGTCAATTGCCCAAGCAGTGCAATATTTTTATGAGGGAAATGACAAGCGTCATAAAGACTTTTTAGTTTTAAGGTATATTGAAGATTTAGGATATTGCGCATTTGTTAGAAGCGATATTATTATCAATCATTTGCAGGAATTAGGGCTTGATAATTTCGACTTGAAAGATAAAAAAGAAATAATAGGCGAAGTAGCAAAAGCAAAACTTGAAAAATTTGTTAAGGACTATTTAAGTAGTATAAGCGATGATATAGTGATAAATAAAATTAATATGCCATGGAACAGAATGTTCGAAGCTCAAATAGATGCAAGCTTAAAAAATAATTAGGGCAAGCTTTGAAATAAAGCTGTCCTGAAGTGCATTATAAATAATGGGTGGTTAGCCTTTTTTTGTCATTCCGAGTGTAGTGATAAGCACCGCAGTGCAATGCACGCGAGCACCCGACGCAAGGCGGCTCTTAGCGAGTTGTAGGAATACGTAAGTTCTAAAAAGCACGGATTCTTCACATTCGTTCAGAATGACAGGTGAATCTACCCTACTTTGTCATTCCGAGCCAAGGCGAGGAATCCGTTCTCTTTTTGTTAGTAAAGCACAAAGAGCGAATTCGTCACAAAGCTCAGAATTACATAGCAGATATAAAATATTAATTAAAAATTTACTTAAGAAACGGAGAATATAATATGATTAAAGTAGGCTGTGTAAATATAGACACTTCTCATCCTATGGGTTTTGCAGAGTCAATGCAAAAAACAAATAGGGCAAAATATTTTGCGGTTTATAACGATAGTTTCAGAGATGAAAGTGAAGTTGAAGGTTTTGTAAAACGTTTTAATGTCGAAAAAATATGCGCTTCACTTGAGGAAATGGCGCAACTTTGCGATGTTGTGTTTATTCAAGGTTGTAATTGGGACGACCATTTGCGCTGTGCAATGCCTTTTATAGAAAAAAATATTCCTGTTTTTATTGATAAGCCTATTGTCGGCAATTTAAGCGAATGCGAAAAAGTGCTTGAATATGTAGAAAAAGGTGCTGTTATATTAGGCGCTTCTGCCGCGAGATACGCCTATGAAATACAGGAGTTTTTAGCTATGCCACTTTCAGAAAGGGGTGAAGTGGTGAGTGTTCAAATATCCTGTGGGGTAGATGATTTTAACTATGGTTGCCACACTGTTGAAGCAATTGGCGCACTGCTTGGCGAGGGCGCAAAAAGCGTGAAATACATTGGCAAATGCGAAGCCGGTAATATTTACACCGAAAGCAGTTTTGTGCAGTTTAATAACGGTACAGGGGCAATTTTTACAACAGCAACAGGGCATTGGCTGCCTTTTGATGTTTTGATTTTCACAACAAAGGGCGCTTATCCGATAAGGCTTGATTCCTCGAAATTATACGATGCATTAATAGAGCAAATTTGCAATTATATGGAGAAAAAAGAAAATATAATAGCAAATATTAATGCTATTGTGGAAAGTGTGAAAATATCACTTTGTATGGCGGCTTCAAGAGCGCAAGACGGCAAGGAAATTGCACTGTGTGAACTTACTCATAATATGCCTTCTTTTAATGGCAGCGAATTTTATGATAAATACAGTAGCGCCGCCGGAAAAATGTATGCGCTTTAATTTGTGGTTAAAGTGTAATTTGCGAATTTATAATAAAGCAAGCTTTAAATAAAATTATAGTGTAATT
>CAYJGV010000127.1:0-4940 GCA_964369715.1 uncultured Bacteroides sp.
TCTTGCCGTTTAGGTAATCAAAGCCATCCGATAAAATAGTTTCCGGCGGAATTAGCACATCATCTTTTAAATTATTTACAACGATAAATGTCTCAAGCATTTGTCGCCTGCCTTGCTGCATATATTGCCCAATAGAGTGCAAATCTTCAGTGTAAGAGGCGGTGGTGGGGAAGAGCCCTGTGCCATTTTTGCCCTCGCTTTCGCCAAAAAGTTGCCGCCACCAACGTGATAAATATTCAAGTTGTGGCTCAAAAAATGCAAAAACTTCTAAATTAATATTGTTATCAAGGCACGCTTTTCGTAAAATTGCATATTCTTTTGCAAATTTTCTTATCTCGGTGTCGCTTTTAAAACTTTCAAATGCGTTTGTTGCGCCGCTAATTAGTTGTCGAATATCAAGCCCTGCAACGGCGCAAGGCAATAAACCTACCGCTGTAAAAACGCTAAATCTACCACCGACATTTTCAGCAAAAGGCACATACCTGTAATTTTGCTCAAGGCATATTTTGTGCAAAGCTCCATCACCTATTGTAGGTGTTACGATTATTCTTTGATGTGCTTTTTCACTGTAACGCTGTGACATATATTGGCGAAGTAGGCGAAAAGTTAGCCCCGGCTCTAAAGTTTTAAAGTTTTTTGCAATAATATTTATATACACGCTTTTGTCTTTTATTTTTTCTAAAATTTTCTTATACTCTCGTGCTGATAAATTTAGTGCAGCGTATATAATTTCGGGTGAATTTGGCTTTGTACCTATCGCATCTATTAAAGCTCTTGCACCCTGATTCGAGCCACCAATGCCAATGACAACAAACACATCTGCGTTTTCACGTATTTCATTTGCGATGTTTTGTATATCATCAATTAGAGCATTTGTGCAATGCTCTGAAGGGTCAACCCAACCTAGCATGTCGCTTTTATATGTGCCGCTGTCAACTTCGTTTATGATGTGGGCATATTCTTTTTCAATTTTATCACAGGTTTGTTGTGAAATTATATTTTTTGTGTAGACTGTACTAAGTTTCAAATTCACGTCACTTCCTTCTGATTTCAATTATTGTAAACTTTTAGGTGGTATAAGGTATTAGGGGCGGAAACCCGCCCCTAAACAAATTAGTTATATAATGCAAAAATTATTCAAAAGCATTAAGCATGTATGAGAAGTCATAGCAATCTTCAAATGCTTTAGGTGTTTCGCCCTCAGGCACACCCACTTTTTTAGATTCGTACAAAGCTTTCATGTAAGTGTAGCCATCAGAGTTTTCGTCTGCAAACCACTGTGCATAGTCCTCTGCACCGGGCCAAATTGCAGAAGAAGGTGTAAATGTGCCCTCTTCTGTTTGGCAAAGAACTTCTGCAAGGCGGCAAGCTGCGTCTGGGTCTTCTGCTCTTGTAACAGCCGCTTTGTAAAGTGCGTTTACAACACGTTGTACAACCTCAGGGTCTTCTGCCATCCACTCTTCAGAGGCAACCCAAGTTGAAGGCTGTGCGTTGTCCGGCAAATGTGTGCTTGTTGCGGCAATGTGCTCAATGTCATCATTGCTTTCAATTGCAGTTGTAGGCACAGGTGCAAATGCCACAGCAATATCAACTTTTTGGTCACTTTGTGTGCTCATTGCAGAAGCTATGTTGCTATTTGCAAGTTGAATGCAGTTTATCATGTATGCAGGGTCATCATTTGGCGCTGTGTAGCCGCTCAAATAGTCACTTGTTTCGCTGTAAATCCAAAGTTGCTCTTCTTGTGGGCGGTCTTCGTTTATTTTCGCAACAAGGCTCTTTAACCAACCGCCAGGTGTTGTTGATGTATCAAGATAAACAGTTTTACCCATTAAACCTGCGTAAATTTCATCAAGATCAAAATCTCCACTGCCGTCTGCGTCTTCAAATTGGCCTTTTCTTGCGATAAGTGCCTCTGCGTCTGACAATCCATCAAAGAAAACAAATTTCAAACCGTTGCCGCTTGGGTCCATAGCATTCCATGCAACGCCGGCACCAATGTAACCCATGTCCAATGTTCTGCCGCTTGCACGCATTGCGGCCATCTCAACAGGGCCGGATTCTACTTTTGTAAGTTCTGCAATAATGCCCTCTTCTTCAAAATAGCCCATTTCTTGTGCCACCGCAATAATTGTGGCGCCACCCTCATTTGCATGGTAGCCTATTCTAACTGTAACGGGCTCAAGCTCTTCTGCTTCTTCTTGTGCGTTTTCTTCAGCCGGTGCATTCTCTGGCGTTGTGCTTTCTGCTGCGGGTGCATCGCTTGTAGATGCACAGCTTGCAAACAAGCTTAGCATCATAATAATAACCATCGCAATGCCGATAAGTTTACTGTTCTTTTTCATTTTTTCATTCTCCTTTTAATTTTTATACACCGAAAAACATAAAATATAATTTTCGGAAATTACAAATTTATATTAATTGCGATTGAAACATCGATAAATTTGAACGTTTTATTAGGGGTTGATTTGTGGCTCGCATTATTTTCTTACTTCAAGATACATTTTGTAAACTGTGTCCCACACATGGTTTTTCAATTTTATAAAGTCTTCGTCTAATTTAGTTGCCTGTGTTCTTGGATAAGGCAAATTAACATCGACAATCTCTTTAATCTCGCCGGGACGTGCGCTCATTATAACTATTTTTGTTGCAAGAAGAACGGCCTCGTCTACATCATGTGTAATGAAAAAGCAAGTTTTACGCTCGTTTTCCCATGTGTTTAGCAAATCTTCTTGTAATTGAGACCTCGTTTGTGCGTCGAGTGCGCCGAAAGGTTCATCCATTAACAGCACTTGAGGTGAAACGGCATAGCCCCTTGCAATAGCAACCCTTTGTTTCATGCCGCCTGAAAGCTCTTTGGGGTAAGAGTTTTCAAAGCCGCCAAGGTTCACCATTTTTATGTATTTTTTGCTCAGCTGTTCTTTTTCTTCTTTTGAATAAGCTGTTCCGTCTTCATGCTTTATAAATTTCATTCCGTATTCTATGTTTTTCTTAACAGTCATCCACGGAAATAATGCATATTGCTGAAATATTACACCGCGCTCAGGCCCCGGACCAATAATGCCTTTGCCGCTCATTGTCACTTCGCCACTGTCAAAGCTCTCAAGGCCTGCCACTATATTCATAAGTGTTGTTTTGCCACAGCCCGAGGGGCCTACAACACAAACAAATTCATTTTTTTCTATTTCAAGGCTAACATTTTTTAGGGCAACAACATCATTGCCTTTTGGTACTTTATACACTTTATTTACATTTTTTATGCTTATAAGGCTCTCGCTCATAATTCTCTCCTTTATATTGCGTTTATTTCCATCTTGTAAGCTGTTTTTCAGCAAACAGTAGCAGTGCATCTAATATATAGCCTACAACACCTATTGTAATAATGCCTAAAAGTACAACCGAAGTATTCATATAACCCTGTGCGGCTTGTATTCTTGCACCTATTCCAAAAGTTGCACCTGTCATTTCAGCGGCTATTAATGTTGTAAGGGCTGTTGAAATTCCAAGCCGTGCGGCCACTAAAATGAACGGGAACGATGCAGGTATTATAATATCTTTAAATATGTAAAAATCAGTTGCGCCAAAAGTATAAGCGGCTTTTACAAGCACTTTGTCAACTTCTTTAATACCTTGATAAATTGTAACGAGCATTACAAGAAAAGATGTGACGAAGATAATTGTGTACTTTGCGTTTTCAGTTAACCCCATTGCAAGCACAACAAGCGGAACAAGTGCAATTGGGCGAATTGTTTTGAAAAACTTAATCCATGGGTCAATAAGCCCTCTGAATTTAGGGTACCAGCCCATTAAAAACGATGTGGGGATAGCACATAAAAATGCTATTCCAAAGCCGATGAAAATGCGCTGGAGTGAAGCACCTATATCTTTAAAATATCTGCCGTCTGCGGCTGATTCACTTAGAAGTGCTGAAAAAACTTGTTCAGGGCTTGCTAAAAAGTTGTTAATATTGTCTATACGTGTTATTAAAAACCAAACCAGAAGCCCTATACAAACTGATGAAATATTTAATAGTGTTCTTGTTTTCTTGCTACCATCACTAAAATTTTTCATTTTTTTTCTTTTTATATTATCCATTGAAACCTCCCATTAATTTAGATTAAGTTTTTGTCTTAACCACAGGTTACCACAGGATATTTCAAAATATAAGTATGATGTTTTTTCATACCTTTTTTGGAAAATAATACGGAAAGGCGCATTATTACTGCTTTTTTAAATTTTTGCAATAAAAAAAGCCCTCTTTTTGAGGGCGCCAAATTTTAAGACGGCTTTTTGTGCGTTTTAACCAAATTAAGAGTGAAACTGTGCAAAATCAATGAAAAGTTTCAAATGGAAATGGATGCATATTCGTCGATCAGGCTCGGAATGACATGCTTAGCTAAGCCGATGAAATACGAACTTAGATTACTTAGATTACTTAGATTACTTAGATTACATTGGTTTATAATACCTATCTAAACAAAAAGCTCTGCAAGGTTTAAATTGTGAATTTGCTCTATAATTTCTTTACTTCTTTTAACGCCAAATTTTTTAAGCAAATGGCCTATTTGTGTTTTAATGGTTACAGTTTCAACACATCTAATATCTGCAATTTCGTTTATTTTTAAGCCTTTTAATAATAATGATATAATTTCACGCTCGCTATGTGTAAGCGAGGCTAATTTTTTTGTGAATTTTATAATGTCGCTGTTACTTTTTGACAGGCGCAAAAATTCATTGCGCATACAGCTTTGTATTTTTGCCTCCATCTCCACTTTATCGATATAAGCCTTTTTAATGTGCGAGATGATTTTTTGTGCGTTGTCGCTTTTAACCATATAATCGACAGCGCCTGTTGCCATAGAGGAAACAATTGTCTTGTCATCTTCATGAACAGATAAAAAAATAATTTTCACATCGGGCTCTAAATTTAAAATTTCTGTTGC
>CAYJGV010000128.1:0-4869 GCA_964369715.1 uncultured Bacteroides sp.
CAAACTGTTCTCCAGGGTTTTTTGTTGCTATTAAATTGTTTTAAGCTGTGTTCCGGGATAGTAGTGTGCTAGAATTTGGCTATATGACCAGCCTTGTAAAGCATAGTCATAAGCGCCCCATTGGCTCATTCCAACGCCGTGACCATTACCAATTGTGGTAAATGTCCAAGTGCCGTTGTTATTATAAGTCATTGTGCAATGTGGTGAATACATTCCCCAGAAATTATCGTAGAATTTGCCTGCCCTCATTCGTACACCCATCACTGTTATGTAAGTTAAATGTCCGTATTGGTCGTATTCGGGGTTTGTTAACCAGTTTTGATAATCTGTTCTACCGGATGTCGAACCCGGTAGCATTTTTTCAATATTGCTTATTGCACGTTCGAGTGAAATATTTGTTGTTTTGCCGTTATAAGATGTGCCACCGCTTAAATATGCTGTTGCCTTTAAATCTCCCGGGCTGTCAATTCCCGCTACAAGGTATGGTAAATATGTGCCCCACATTGCCTCAGAGCTATATGTTTTGCCACTGCCTGCTGCGCTCCACATTGTGTTCGCAACAAGGTTGTTATAAGTTACTATTTGGTTTAATACGCTATTTGTTGCATCGTAAACCGATTGTGTCGGATTAGTTAGTGCAACATTTGCTGTGCCACCATTTTGTGAAACATATAAAATATAGCTGTGCGCTGCAATAGCTTGCGCCTTGTAAACTTCGGTGTTATTAAAGCCACCAACTTCTGCCATAACAACTTTTGAAAGTATATCTATTGTATTACCTGTGACAACACTGCCTGTGTTGATATCGTAAACTGTCAATGTATCTTGAGTTGTTATTGTTCCGCTTGGTGCGCTTGGTGTTGTTTGTTGTCCGCTTATCCCATAGAATTCATGAACTTTTGCAGGGATATCTTTGTAAACCATATTTAAATCAAGTGAAGTATAAACACCGTTTACATAAGGTTTCATAGCTGAGTTAGTATTACCATCGCTGCAATATTGCCATATTCCGACGTCAATGCCTATTGAGCTAGATGGATTACTTGTTGGTACAGGGTTTGCAGGATAACGTGCATACCAGAAATCATAGCCTTCTGCAACAAGTTGTGCAGCATTGAAATAACTTAATACATAGCTGTGATAGCTATAGAAACCTGGATAATATCCTGCTTTTTCAAGTTCGTCCATCATATAACGAATAATATCTGTGCGTCCGTTATATGTGGTGCCTACTAAGTTTAAAGCATCTTCATAGTCAACATATACAGGGTAGTCGAAGTAAATGCCTGATGCTTTTAGGTTTTTGGTAGCCTGTGCATTTACGAAGAAATCAATTTCCTCTTTGCCTTCGGTATAATTGCTTGCATAGCTGTAAATGTATACGCCAACGTCAATTCCGGCTGCTTTGGCATTTCGTACATTGCTTTCATAATATGGGTCTACATAATAGCCTGCATTTGTTGCACTTGTTGCACGGATGATTGCAAAATCAATTCCGCTTGCTGCAACAGCGTTCCAATCTATGGCGCCATTGTATTTTGAAACGTCTATACCATAGCTTCCGGGGCCGCTGTTTGCATTTGTTGCGGGAATATCAATAACAGGTGCAAGGTAAATTGTTTTCGTATATGTTACAATTTGGCCCTCGGCATCTCTTACACGTATTTTACCGGAGGAATAAGTTGCGCCGGTTGATGCATCTACTGTTATTGTGTTGCTTGATTGCCATGTTTTTCCGCCATCAAAGCTTATTGAGCCATCAGGGTGAGCGCTCGTCGCATTGCTTAATGTGTAATTAACAGTTATTGAATATAGTTTTTTGCTTGCATCATGTACTGTACTTACATCATCAATTTTGGGTTGATCAACCACTCTGCCATCGGAAAGAATATAATAAGTATTATTATTAATTAGATAATAACCCTCGTTTTTGCCCTCGAACAATTTTCCGTTAGATGAGAAATAATATGTGTAATCGTCAATTGATACAAGGCCTGTATTTAATGCAATAACATCATCTGTTTGGGTTTGATAATAGCTAGCGCTGTCTGAATCTATCCAGCCAAGTGGTGCATAGCCTTCTGCATTTAAATAAACCATGCTTGAATCTTCTCTTGTAAATACAGTATCAGTGTAAAGTGCGCCTGTTTCATCGGCAATATATAAATTATTCTCAAAAGTAAATTCGCCTGTGTTGATTATACCCTCAGCATTAAATATGTATTTTTTGCCACTTATGCTTTGTTTGCCTGTTACAGGCACGCCATTTACTAGATAGTATTCGCCTACCCAACCGGTACCGGTTTGCTGTGCACCATTTTCGTCAAAGAAATAATTTGTGCCGTCTATTTCAAACATTCCTGTGGCTAATGTGAAATCATCTTTTTGATAATATACATCATCGCCAATTGTCACAAAACCTGTTACGGCAATGCCGTTTTCATCAAGATATCGTCTTGTGCCATCTTCTAAATCGATAATAGTGTTTGTGAACAATGCCCCTGTCTCATCTGCTGTATAAAGTGCATCTTCATAAGTAAATTCGCCTTTGTAAACTTCACCGTCATTGTTAAATATGTAAAGTTTGCCATCTATTGTGTTTTTGCCTGTTAATATTTTACCATCAATTAGATAATAATTATCTGCCCAGCCTGTGTCTGTGATAAGTGCGCCTTCGCTGTTGAAATAATACAATTCGTTTTCGATGGTATATTTGCCTGTGGCAAGTGTTAAATCTGATGTTTGATAATAACGGTTTTCACCAAGTGAAACCCAACCTTCGTCGGCTAAAACGCCGTTTTCACCATAATAAGAACCAACACCGTTTTCGTCATATGCTACACTAAGCACATATAAAACACCGTTTTCATCAGAGAAATAAGAGTTATTTTCAAAAGTAAATTTGCCTCTTACAAGCAATCCGCTTTCATCAAAATAATATTTTTCATCGTCTATTGTGTTAATACCTGTTACAGCTTTGCCGTTAAGCAAGTAATAATCGCCTGCCCAACCGTCTTCGGTTGCAAGTTTGCCATCTGTGCCAAAGAAATAAATTTCGCCATCAATTTCTTGTGCGCCTGTTAATAAAGTAAAATCATTTCCTTGATAGTATTTATCGCCGTTTGAAAATTCTATCCAGCCTAAAGCAGCTTTACCGTCATTGTCGTAATAAGTGATTTTATCGCCTTGTGTTATAAAGCTATGTGTGTAAAGAACACCTTTTCCATCGGCATAATAATTGTCATTATTATATGTAAAATAATGTTTGTAAGGTGTGCCTAAATCACTTAAAATGTATTTTTGGCCATTAATTGTTTGTGGGCCTGTTGCAATTTGTCCATCAATAATGTATTTATCAGAAACCCAACCAGCTTTAATTAATTTGCCGTCTGTATAGAAATAGTATGTGTTTTCATCAATTGTTAAAGTGCCTGTGGCTAAAGTGATGTCATCTTTTTGATAATAATCATCTTCGCCAATTTCAAACCAACCAAGCGGTGCAATACCAAGCTCGCCATAATAAGTTATATAGCTATCAGTTTTATAAAAATCATTTATTAAAATTGCACCTGTTTCATCGGCATAATAATTGTTACCTTCAAAAACAAATCTGCCTTTGTAAACTTGCCCTGTGGTGTTGAATATATAAGTGTTTTCGCCAATTTCCCATGCGCCTGTAACGGCAACACCGTCTATTAAATAATATTCTGCTGCCCAACCTGTTTCGGTAACTTGTTTGCCTTGTGCATCAAAGAATAAAATATCGCCATCAATTGTAAGTTTGCCGGTTGCTAAAATATTGTTTGCTTGTTGGTAGTATTGTTCACCGTCAATTTCATAAAAACCTTCAGGAGCAGCGGCACCGGATTCGCCATAGTAAGTGCCTAAATTGTCCTCGTCGTATATAATAGTATTTTTTACAATTGCGCCTGTCTCATCAGCATAATATAAATTATTTTCAAATGTAAACTCGCCTTTTGTAACTATGCCATCATCTTTGAAATAATATGAATTACCGTCAATTTCATGCATGCCTATCAAAGCTTCGCCATCGATTACATAATAATCGCCTGCCCAGCCGTCTTCGGTTGAAAGTTTGCCGTCAGTTCCAAAGAAGTAGATTCTCGAGCCTATTGTGACTCTTCCTGTTACAAGATAATAGTCCTCGTTTTGATAATAACGTGCATCTTCAGTATCTATCCAACCTGTGGGAACTTGTCCGTCTTCATCATAATAACGTAAATATGTGTTTTCGCCATCAATAATGGTGCGAACTTCATCAATATATACTTTTCCGTTTTCATCGGCATAGTAATTAATTCCCTCAAAAGTGAAATCGCCTGTCATAACTAAGCCGTTTGTTCCGATTATGTATGTTTCACCATCAAGTTCTATCTTGCCTGTTGGAACGATGCCGTCTTGAATATAAACACCGTCTACCCAACCTGTTCCTTTTGCTCTTGCACCGTTATCTGCAAATAAATATACTGTTCCATCTATTTCAGAAATACCTTTTGCCAATGTGTTTTTGCGTCCGCTCACACCGGGTTCTTGATAAAACTCATTGCCGTCTACAGCAGTTATCCATCCAACACGTGCACCGCCGTCACTGCTATAGTATGTTGTAACATCTTTATAGCTTAAAAATCCGTTTGTATATAATTGGCCGTTTGCATCTGAAATATACCATGCATCACCATATTGGAAAGAATAGCGGTAAGCCATTCCATTTTCATCAAAAATATAGTGTAAGCCGTTAATTGTTTGTGGGCCAACTGCTAATGTGCCATCGGGTAATGTGTATGAAATACCATCGTCTGAGCGATTCCACACGCCGTGTGCAATATTTGTGGGAGCTTCATCTTCGTC
>CAYJGV010000129.1:0-4726 GCA_964369715.1 uncultured Bacteroides sp.
AATTAAAAGCTATATTTTGAAATTTCAAAATATAGCTTTTATTGTTTTAGAATAAATACAGCCGTTATAACAGCTACGAAGCACATAGACACACTCAGAATATCTAAAAAAATCATTGCTAACATAAAGGCAATTTGTAATGAATAACACTTGCCAAAATATGCAAAAACAGGTAAAATAACTACTAAAACGCTTTCGTGATATTTCGTTGACATGTCAATTTTTTGATGATATTATGAGGTTAAGACAGCGAAACATTTTCGCAAAACAGCTTTTAGGAGGAAAAACTATGAAAAATTCAAAACGCTTTTTAACCTTATTGATAGTTCTTATTTTTGCTGCTTGCACACTTTCAGGCATTTCAGCTTTTGCCGCCGAAGATGAGATGTTTGCAGTTTATGTAAAAGTACCTGCTGATTGGCAAGCTCCGTCTGCTTGGGCGTGGAATGATGATGGCACAAATGCTTTTGCTGCATGGCCCGGTGCCGAGCTTGACATGGACGCCGCAAATGAGGGATGGTATTACATATGGCTACCAAGTTTCGCCAATAATTTGATAATAAACGCAAATAATTCCGGTATTCAAACAGAAGGGCTTGTACTTGAGCCCAAAAATGCTTGGGTTACAATTACAGATGCCGAAACTGTTGATATAAGCTATGAAGCACAGACAACAGGCGAAGCACCCGAATATGTCGAAAAGTTTACTGTGCATGCAACAGTGCATGAAAGCTGGCAAGCACCTAGCCTTTGGGCGTGGAGCGCACCTGATGGCACTAATTTATACGAGGCATGGCCCGGCAAAGAGCTACGCATGGCAGACGACGGCTCTTACACAGCAAGCATACCAATTTGGGTGAACTCCGTGATAATTAGCGCAAATGACGGTGAAATTCAGACGGAAGATATCTCAATAGACGCTGCAGAAGTTTGGATAACTGTTGAAGAGGACGGAACTTTTGATTTTAGCTATAACGACCCTGCAATGGCAGATGTGCCCGACATAACAGTATATGCAATGCCTCCGAGTGATTGGGAAATGCCTAGCCTTTGGGCGTGGAGTGCACCGGACGGCACTAATGTATTTGCATCTTGGCCGGGTGAGGCGCTTGAAGAGGGCGAGGACGGATGGCTTATGAAAACAGTACCTGGCTGGGTAAATTCAATTATCATTAACGCAAACGAGGGTGCAGTGCAAACGACAGATGTCTCAATAGAGACGGGCAAAGATGTTTGGGTTATGGTTAGCGGGCCTGAGGAATTTGAAGTTTTTTATGAAATGCCGGAAACTGTCGCCAACGAAGAAGAACCGATGGCAGAAAGCGAAGATATGGCAGAAACTGAAGATCAAACAGCAGAACCTGCGCCGGAAAGCACAAATAATACTACACTATACATTATAATAGGTGTTGTCGTTGTTGCTATTATCGGTGGTGCTGTTGCACTTAGCAAAAAGAAAAAAGCTTAAAAAGCAAATTAAATATAAAATGAAAATTGTTAAATGGCATGAAAAATAACATTTATTGTAGGGATATGGCGTGCCATATCCCTACGGCAATATTTTACAAAAATGCAAATTACCTTGCCTTTTGATTTACACAGTAATATTTTATTAAAATTCAGCACCATTTTTTCAATAATTTTATAAAACTAAAAACGCACTAACTCCATTCACAACTCAACCGGAGGAATAAATATGAAACGCACATTTTCTCTAATTTTATGTGCCGTTTTGGCACTTATGCTGATTACATCTTGCGCACCACAGGAAACAGGCCCCGTTACAATAACAATTTGGCACGACAAAGAGCCTGCCGTTGCAGAAATTTTACAGGCAGAACTTGATAAAATCCCCGATATAGAAGTTAAGCTTGAAAACAAAAGCAATTTGACAGAAGCTTTAAAAATAGTTGGCAACGATGCAAAAGCTGCACCTGATATGTATATGTTTGCGCACGACAAAATCGGAGTATATGCAGAAATTGGCATACTTGCGCCTATAACAGATTTTATAGCGCCCGAAACTTTTGAAAATTACATCCCCATGACGGTGGATGCAGTGACATATAAAGATGAAATATATCAATTGCCCATTTATTTTGAAACGCTTCTTTATATGTATAATAGGCGCTATATGGACGATGATGAAGTGCCAAAAACCACCGAAGAACTGTATACTTATATGGAAAAAACAACGGCAGGTGGCCATTACGGCTTTGTCGAGCAACACAGCACAGCATATTATAGCGCAGGTTGGCTGCATGGCTTTGGTGCACAAATTATAACGCAAGATGCACAACCTGCATTAAACAGTGAAAATGCAATAAATGCACTTACCTACCACAAAAAATTTGTGGACTTAATGCCGGGTGAAAGCGAGTACGCCACTGTGAACACGCTGTTTAACGAAGGTAAAGCACACAGCACAATAGGCGGCCCATGGATGGTACCCACCGCAAGAGATGCCGGCATTGATTTAGGCCTTGCACCCATGCCAATAGTAGATGAAACAGGCCTTGCAATAGCACCTTATGCAGGTGTGCAAGGCGTGCACGTTTTAAAACTTGCAGCTGAAAATAAGCCCGAGGAAGTTACCGCTGTTTTAAATGTACTCATGTCGTCTGAAATTGGCGTTGCTCTTGCACTTCAAACCGGCAGTGCTCCTGCAAATTTAACAGCATATGATAACGAGCAAATTGCAAATGATGAAGTTGTTATGCTTATGCGAGAAACAGCCGAAAATGCAACACCCATACCAAATATACCGGAGATGGATGTCATGTGGACTGTTGCCACAAATTTGCTTGTAGATATAAATTTGAGCGGTGAAGATGTAAAAACTGCCGCTGATAGCGCACAAGAAAACGCTGTGGAATTGATAGCTGCAATGCAATAATTTTTATATATCAAGAAGTGTCATAACGAGTAATTATCTAAATTGCTTCGGCAATTTTTATCGCTGTAATGTTATAAAATCTCATTTTTGTAAAGAAGTATTTTATTACCCCTACATTAAAACAAAACACAATAATTGCTTGTTTTAACTCATTTCGACACTATTTAACGAAAGGCAGGGCTTTGCATGAAAAGCAGAAAAAACGCTTTAATTTCATATTTGTGCAGTGCACCATCATTGCTTTTGATAGCACTTGTTGTGGTGTTCCCTATTGGTTACACTATTTATATTTCGCTTACTAATATGAATGTATATAACTGGTTTACACCTCAATTGATAGGTTTTGAAAATTATGCAAGGGCGCTTTTTGTGTTTGATACAGGCTTTTTTTCAGCACTATTGCTTACCATTATATGGACAGTGCTAAATATGTTTTTTCAACTTGCAATAGCCTTCATACTGGCAACACTTTTAAATATTGAAAGTTTTAAGTTTAGAAAATTTTATAAAACACTGCTAATGTTCCCATGGGCCATGCCCGGTTATGTATCGATTTTACTTTGGAAAACAGGAATATTCAACTCTCAATTTGGGCTGTTAAACCAGTGGATGGCAAGCCTTGGCTTTGAAAACGTGCGGTGGCTTGGCGATGATGTGCTTGCGTTTATTTGCTGTATGATAGTAAATTTATGGCTAGCATGTCCGTTTATGATAACTATAATGGACGGCGCACTGCAAAGTGTAGACAAAAGCTATTACGAGAGTGCACTGCTTGATGGTGCAAATTGGCTAAAGCGCACAAGCGCACTTACCATACCAGCAATACGTCCGATTATAGCACCTGCTGTTGTAATAACAGCATTTACCACATTTAAACAGTTCGACGTTATCTATCTGCTTACACAGCAGGCAGGCTTTAAGACAGGCGCGGATATCCACACTGTTTTAACATACGCATACGAAAATGCATTTATCACAAACAATTACGGTTATTCTTCCGCTATATCAGTAATTATTTTTTTAATGCTCATACTGTTTTCGCTTGCCATGCGCTTTCGCTTTAAAGCTAAGGAGGCTGACAGATGAGAAACAAAATGAAAGTAAAAAGAGCCGCAATTTCAATTTTTTTAAACATGTTTTTTGCAATTATTTGCATTGCCGTTTTAATGCCGATTTTATATGCATTTTCTGTATCACTCAACGAACAAAACAGCCTTTTAAGCTCATCTTTTAGTTTTATACCACAGAATTTCACATTGCAAAATTACATTGATGTTTTTACAGAGCGACCCATAGGGTTATGGCTTCAAAACAGCACATTTTTGGCAGTGACGACAATAGTTTTATCGCTTGCCGTTGCAATACCAGCGGCTTATGTGTTCTCACGTAGGAAATTTGTGGGCAGAAAACCTATATTAAATGCGTTATTATTACTGTATTCTTTTCCATCAGTGCTATCAATGTTTGCGGTTTATCGGCTTTTATCTCCGCTTGGCCTTGTTAACACGAGGCTCGGATTAATTTTAATTTACACCGGCACAATGGCAGTTTTTGGACTTTGGAACATGAAAGGATATTTCGATACTATACCAACAGAATTGGAAGAAGCCGCAAATATTGACGGTGCATCGACATTTCAAACAGTAAGTAAAATACTTTTGCCACTTGCAAAGCCATCAATTATCGTAACGGCTGTAATGATACTTATATTTGTGTGGAATGAATATATTTTTGCCATTACATTTTTAACAGGCGAGGAGATGTACACTCTCTCAGCAGGGCTATATGCACTGCAAGCCACGGAGACAAGCGGTAGCTGGCCAATTTTTG
>CAYJGV010000130.1:0-4550 GCA_964369715.1 uncultured Bacteroides sp.
GCATGCGGCTGTTAACCGCAGGGTCGTTGGTTCAAGTCCAACTTGGGGAGCCATGAAAAGCACAATCTTCGGATTGTGCTTTTTGTTTTTATCAAGCATTTATAATTAATTTTTCAAAATTTATTCATCAAACAAAAAGGCAATGTCAAAACAAAATGTTTCGACATCGCCTTTAAATTTTTATTTAATTTTGCAAATTTTTATTTTTGCGCTTCTTCAACAAGCTTTTGTGTGTCACGTGCAATCATCAATTCTTCATCTGTGCACACAACTAAAACTTTTACACGGCTATCCGGTTTTGTAATTTCAAAAACATCTCTGCCGTTTGCGCCAAGTTCATTTGCGTCATTGTCATACTCAATTCCGAAAAACTCCATATCTGTGCAAACATTTCTACGTGTTTTTCTCTCGTTTTCGCCAATGCCACCTGTGAATATAATGCAATCTACGCCGCCCATTGCAGCCGCATAAGAACCAACATATTTTTTAATTTGATATTCTAGCATATCGGTTGCAAGTTTTGCTCTTTCGTTCCCTTCAGCAGCTGCTCTCTCTATGTCACGTTTATCACTGCTTATACCTGAAACTCCAAGCAAACCGCATTTTCTGTTAAGGTAATTTGCCATCTCTTGTCCGCTTAGGCCTGTTTTCTCTTCAATAAATGTAACAGCACTTGGATCAAGGTCTCCGCAACGTGTGCCCATAATAAGCCCTGCAAGTGGTGTTAAGCCCATGCTTGTGTCCACACATTTGCCATTTTGAATTGCAGCTATACTGCTTCCGTTTCCTAAATGACATGTGATAATTTTAAGCTCATCTCTGCTTTTGCCTAAATATTCAGCTGCACGTAAACTTACATATCTGTGGCTTGTGCCGTGGAAACCATAACGACGAATAGAATATTTTTCATATAATTCATAAGGGATAGCATACATATATGCTTTTGGGGGCATTGTTTGGTGGAAAGTTGTATCAAATACCACAACATTAGGTGTCTCTTTGCCAAACACACTTTTTGCGCTGTTCAAGCCCTTTACGTGTGCAGGGTTGTGCACAGGCGCAAGGTGAGATACGCTGTCAATTTGCTCGATAATTTCATCTGTGACAATTTCACTTTTTGTGAAAAGTTCTGCGCCTTGAACAACCCTGTGTCCAATAGCGTCAATTTCACTTTTATCTTTGATAACTCCACGTTCGCTGTCTGTCATTAACAAAACAACTTTCATAAACGCTTCTGTGTGTGTTGGGAAATCGCATTCCACTTTCCATTCTTTGCCATTAGCCTTGTGTGTAACAAAGCTATCGTCTAAACCTACACGCTCGCAATTGCCTTTACATAATACTTTTTCTGTTGACATATCAATCAATTGATATTTAAGTGAACTTGATCCACAGTTGATAACCAAAACATTCATTTTGTTCTCCATTCTGCCGTTTTAACAGCACTAAAATAATTAAAAGCCAAAACTCCGATTGGCATAATTTACAAATAGAAATTTATATCATTTATTTATATCCAAATTCAATATTTTACTTTTAATCTTGACTATAATATTATATAATGAAATAAAATCTTTTTCAAGATATACAGAAAAAATTGTAAAAAAAACAAAAATTTATGAAATTTTTAGGGGTATTTATGTCCAAAATAAAAATCGCAGGTATAATTGCGGAATATAACCCGTTTCACAGCGGGCATTTACACCAAATAGAAATGCTAAAAAAACAGGGCTTCACTCATATAATTGCAGTGTGTAGCCCGTGCGTGGTTCAACGTGGCGAAGCCGCGCTTTTCCCCACACAGGTGCGCACAAATGCGGCGCTCGCCTGCGGTGTTGATATTGTTTTAAGCTTGCCTGCCCCATTTGCAATTCTTTCCGCCGAGGGTTTTGCAAAAGCTGCCGTTAAAATTCTATCTTCATGTGGCGTTTGCGATTACATCGCATTTGGTGCAGAAACCCCAAAAACACAGCTTTTTATTAAAACAGCAGAAATTTTGCGCACAAAAGAATACGAAACAGGCTTAAAGGCACATTTAAACAGTGGTATATCTTACGCTGCTGCAAGGCAAAAAGCTATAGAGGACATCGATGAAAAATGTGCAAAGCTTTTAAGTAAACCAAACAACATTTTGGGTGTTGAATATTGCAAAGCACTGCTTGAAACAAGAGGCAAAAAACCATCGCCCCTCGCCTTAAAACGCAAAGGCGCAAACCACGACGAAAAACTAAAAAAAGACGCAAGCACGGCAAGTGCCAGCGCAATAAGGGCGCTTGCAAACAACGCAAGCGAAAAAATCAATATAGCAAGCATAAAGCCTTATGTGCCAAAAGCGTGCTTTATAATTTATAAAGAAGCTGTAAAAAACGGACTATATATCAAAAGCGACGCATGGGAAATTGCAATTTTATCACGTTTGCGTGCACTTGATGAAAAAACGGCAAGCGAAATTCGAGCTAATTCTGAAGGGCTTGACAAATTACTTTTAAAGGCTGTTGCAAAAAACACAAGTTTAAACGAAATTTACAGTGCAATGAAATCCAAACGCTATGCACATTCAAGAATAAGGCGTTTTGTTTTAAACGCCGCCTTGGGCTATGATGAGCTTTTGCCACAAAGCCCTGAATATATCCATGTTTTGGGTGCGAGCAATGAAGGCAAAAAGATAATGTCACTGATAAAAGCAAATGCTACTTTGCCGTTTTCTTCGTCTTTATCCACACTTGCGAAAACAAGCAAAAATGCTTGGTTAATTGCAAGTGCACACGCTGATGCAAACAATTTAGCCTCACTTTGCCTAAAAAATGCCCAACCTTGCGGTGGGGCATTTACACAAAAATTTATAACTGTTGAAAAATAGTAGATTTTGCATATAGTAAGAAAGATAAGGGCACAGCGGCGTTTATCAATTGGAATAACACAGTCAGATGTGCCGTTCACATGCCATTAAGTGGATTTGCAGCATATTAACTTAGCTGATTTCACTGGCTTTCCAACGCATGTTCACGAAGCAAGCGTTCCCTCTCGTCCCATAGTTTTTTTGATAAATCGACATAATATCTGTGTGGGTTTTCAAAACGCTTAACTTCGTCCCAAAGGGTGGCAAGCTCTGTTTTGCAATGCTCTTTAATATCATTAAGTTCCGGTAAATCGTAAACTTTTTCACCATTTTTATAAATTAACACATTTAAGCGTTTAGCATGCACATTGTTAAATTTGCGCTTTTTCCATGTGTTTACAGGGTCGAAAAGTTCAATTCCTCCCGGTAAATCTTTATTAATTTCTTCGTCTTTCATCGTTATATAATCCGCCATGGCTTGCCCTGTTTCGTTATCGTAAATGCGATAAACATTTTTAAGGCAAGGTATGGTGGTTTTTTCTGCGGTTTCACTTATTTTGATTTTTGGCACATATTCGCCATTTTTATCTTTAACTGCCGCAAGTTTATAAACACCGCCAAAAACAGGGTCGCTTTTACTTGTAATCAAATTTTCACCGATGCCGAAAACATCAATTTTCGCATCTTGCAAAATTAAATCTCTTATAATATACTCATCAAGTGAATTTGATGCGCAAATTGTGCAATCTTCATAGCCGGCGGCATCAAGCATTTTACGTGCTTTTTTTGAAAGATACGCTATATCTCCCGAATCTATTCTAATGCCAACAGGACGTTTGCCCATAGGCTTTAAAACCTCGTCAAAAACACGTATGGCGTTTGGCACACCGCTTTTTGTAACGCTGTATGTGTCCACCAATAAAGAGCAGCTGTCGGGGTATCTGCGTGCATATACGGCAAATGCCTCGTATTCGCTTGCAAACATTTGCACCCAGCTGTGCGCCATTGTACCAAGCGCAGGTATGCCGAAATATCTTTCCGCCATAACACAAGACGAACCCTTTACGCCACCAATATATGCCGCCCTTGCGCCCAAAAACGCTGCGTCATAGCCTTGCGCACGTCTGCTGCCAAATTCTAATATATCTCTGCCGCGTGCCGCCCTTACCACTCTGTTTGTTTTTGTGGCAATAAGGCTTTGGAAATTGATTGTGACAAGCAAAAGTGTTTCTATCAATTGCGCCTCTATTGCAGGGCCCTCTACTGTCAAAATTGGCTCGTGCGGGAAAATCGGCGTGCCCTCGGGTATCGCCCATACATTACACGTAAATTTAAAATTCCTAAGGTAATTTAAAAACTCTTCGCTAAAACAGCCTTTACCCCTTAGATAGTTTATATCATCTTCGGTAAATTCTAAGCGATCTATAATTTCACAAAGTTGCTCTAACCCTGCGGCAATAGCAAAACCGCCACCGTCCGGTACTCTGCGAAAGAACATGTCAAAAATGCCTATTTTTTCGGTGTAGTTTTCCTCAAAATAGCCCGCCGCCATTGTCAATTCATAGAAATCCATAATCAATGTTAAGTTTCGCTTTGCATTTATATGTGGCATATTTTAAACCTCTTTTATATTTAAATAATTTTTATTTTTTTATTATATTGATTATAAACCTTATCTAAAGTAAAAGTCAAATTTTGGGCAGTTTTTATA
>CAYJGV010000131.1:0-4360 GCA_964369715.1 uncultured Bacteroides sp.
CACCCCTCCTTAAATATCTGGGGAATGAAATAAAAAAAGTTGTTCCGCTGTTTGGTTTTGAGTCAAATCGAATATCACCCATGTGTTTTTTTACAATCCTTTGAGAGTAACAAAGCCCAAGCCCCCAATTGGTTGCCGAGTTTTTGGAACTGGTGAACGGAATGAAAATTTTTCGTTTAACGGCATGGTCTATCCCTGAGCCGTTGTCACAAACAGAAATTACAGCATGGTTTCTTGTAAAAAACATTCTAACAATAACTTTTTTATGCTCGTTATTTTCAACAGCATCCAATGCGTTTGAGATTATATTGTATATTGCCTCGGCTAAAAGCTCTTTATCTATTAAAATAGAGCCGTCTTCAACAGAAAAACTGACGATACCTTCGGTGTCTTTTTTTATGGTTTTGTTTTTAACAATTTCAAATAAATCTTGTGTTGATGTTTGAACAAAAACTGTTTTAACATCTGTCATCGTCTTATAAAGGTATGATAATTTTTGTGACATATCATCATTAATTTCAAGAAGCTTTGCGCAAATTTCTTTCAGTTCTTCTTTATTGATATCTTGCTCATTAACACGTGATTCAATTTTTTTATTTAAAATTTTTGCAGACAAAAGTTGGTTTTTAAGCCCGTGTAAAAGCATAGAGGTTGTAAGCTCTGCACTTGTAACTTTGCTTTTTATTGTCATTTCAAGCTTGGTACGGTCGTACTCGAACTTATAATATAAAAAGTTTTGGTACATCATAAACATACATGCCAATATGCAAACAAAGAAGGTTATAAGCCACACAAGCGGGTGGCTGCTGCTTGTAAGCAAAACAGGGTTTAAAAAAACGCTTACACGGTTGTAATCTTGATAAATAAGTATTGGGTCAACTTGTGCAAAAACAAGATAGGCAGCACCGAAAAGAAACATGCTTATAATATGGTTTAAATGTCTGCGTTTATACCACGATAGTGCAATTTTTTTATATTCAGAATATAAAAGCAAAAATGATGTAATGAAATATAATAAAATGACAATAAAACTTATATTTATAATTAGATTTTGCGTGTTATACTTATATGAAAAAACACTGTAAAAAAAATCGGGGTGGCTGATATAAAGCATGGTTGATGCCGGCAAAATACACAGAGCATATAAAAATTTGTATTTGTTAAACAGTTCTTTTGCTGATAAATTTGAATTCACGGCATTGATGAAAAAACAATAAGGTGCGGCAAAACGGAAAAAATTCTCAAAAATCGCAATATTGTTAAGGCTAATAGGCATGTTTTTAATGTAATTTATAAGCACATTTGGGCCAAACAGTATTGCTTGATATGCCGGCAATGTGCCGCCTATTTTTACAAAATATATCATTAAAAAATAAAGCATACCAAGAAAACCTATATTCATGAACGAAAAAACAAAAAAAGTTTTCGGATAACCAAGTATCCACGCAGCAATAATTGTGGATAAAATAATCAGCATAATTGTAAGTAGCACTTTTTAACCCTCAATTTAAATAATCAACAGCACTTTTCATATATTTTGTAATCAGATAATCGGTGATGTCAGTCTGCTCTAAGTTTTCACTGCTGTTTATGAAATAATTTTGCTGAACAGTATATAGCATTTCAAGTGAGCCATCATTTAAATAATCATCAAGCTCTTTAATGCTGAAAATGTCATTTTGGTACTGACCTTTTAACAAATCTGCAAGCGGGATATTTAACTCGTTTGCTATAATGCCGCAAACTTCTTCTGTGTTGCTTGCCCAATAATTTTGCGCCTTGATGGTAGCTGTAACAAATTTTTGCACTGTGTTTTCGTTTTCCTTTATAAATTGCTCGGATGTAACCCAGCTGGATAGTGATACATAACTATCTTTAAAGTCGCCTGTTTCTGCTAAAATCACAGCATCGTCGCCAAGCTTAAATAGTGCATCATATTTATATTGCTCCCACACACAAATTGCATCAACACTGCCGGCCATAAGCGCAGACACAGCACCTGCCATGTCGTAATTCACAGCTGTTACATCATCATAGCTAATATTGTTTGCCTCAAGAGCCACTTTAAACAGTTCTTCGCTTGAAGTGCCAAACATTACAGCCACAGTTTTGTCTTTTAAATCAGACATATCATTTATGCCTGTGCTTTTTTTTGCGATTATAGCCTCTGCGTTGCTGATATTTTGTGCAACAATTATTTTTGCATGCCCGCTTATTATAAGTGAGTGTGCACCTGGCCCAACATATGCAAAATCAATACTGTTTGAATTCAAAGCGGCAATCGTTGCAGGCCCTGCTGTAAAAGGAATAAGCTCAACATTTAAGCCTTGTTCTTCGTAATATCCTTTTTCTATGCCTGTAAGAACAGCGGCGGCGCCACCGTAATTTGAATGAAAACCAACTTTAATGGTGGTTTGCTCATTTGAAACGCTATTTGCTGTGCAAGATACAAGTACAAGCAACAGGATTATAAATATTGCCATAAAAAATAATTTTTTGTTCATTTGTCACCTTGCTAAATTTATTGTCAAAATGCATATTTTGTGATAACAATTCTAACAAAAATCGACAGTATTGTCAAGAAAATGGAGCGTTTTGGATTTTTGTTTGTTGACATTTTAATAACACGAAATTATAATAATGAAAAAACTATTGAGGTAAACATTATGATAAAATTAAAAGAAAACAGAGTTTACCGCCCATTTGTCGGCGGAAAATTACTTGATGAGTTTAACTCGAATGAAAACCCAAAAGATGAACATTTCCCTGAGAGATGGATATGTTCCACAACAAAAACAACTGACGGTAAAGGTGTTTCGCTAACAGATGAAAACAAACCGCTTTCTGATTTTATTGATGAGCCACTTGATATTTTAGTTAAACTTATTGACAGCTACACACGTTTAATGTTGCAAGTGCACCCAAATGATGAATATGCGCAGGCACATTTTAATTCCAAATACGGCAAAAAAGAAGCATGGTATATTTTAGATACACGAGTTATAGACGGGCAAGAGCCATATGTGTTTTTAGGTTTTAAAAAAGGTGTTACAAAGCAAAAGTGGGTTGAGATTTTTGAAAAACAAGACATTGCTGCAATGGAAGATTGTTTGCACAAAATATATGTAAAACCGGGTGATACATTTTTGATTCCCGGGAAAGTTCCACATGCAATGGGAAGTGGTGTTTTTTTTGCCGAGGTACAACAACCAACAGACCTAACGCTGCGAACAGAGCGCCGCTCACCTGATGGCCGCGAGATGAACGAATTGGATTTGCACTGTGGCACATCGTATGAGGTGTTATTTAATTGCTTTGACTATGGCGGGGATAGCTTAGAGAACACACTTGCAAAATATAAAGTTAAAAGAAAAGGGAATGTAATACTTGAAAATGAGCTTTTTGAAATGCAAGAAATAAGCATTAAAAAAGGCGAAAGTTACAAATTGAATGTAAATAAATACGCAATTGTAATAGTGTTAGATGGTGAAAATAAGGGTGAGGAGTGTTTTTTGACACAACCACATGTATTTGATAGAGAACAAAAACTGCTCGTGTTTTTTGGCAAGCACAGGTGATGGAAATGCATAAAAATTATGTTGAAACACAGGAAAAGCAAGTGTGAAAATATTATGTGCACTGTTAATTATGTGGGCTGAAAAAATACCTATAAAAATAAAAGTGGATGAGTGGAAGCCTTTAATTATATATGTGCCTAAATTTTAATTGAAAAATGATAAGTAAATATTTGTTTAGTGATAAAATACAAATAAAATTATATTATAAATCTTATTAAATTATGTTATATTAAAAACACAAAATTTTTTGAAAGGATTTGTTCCTCTCACTCGTGTTGTAAGTGAAAAGGCAAAAAAGCCTTAAATAAAAAATAAAATGGAGGAATTTATCATGAAAAAAATTATTACTTTAGGATTAACAGCAGCACTTGTATTATCAGTAGGAGGGGCAACAGCTTTTGCAGCGACACCTACAAAAGGTGTAAACTATGCCGACACTGACGGTAACGGAGTTTGCGATAATATCGGCACATATTCAAATTTTATCGATGAAGATGGAGATGGAATTTGTGATAACACAGGGCTGTACATTGGAATGGGCAGAGGTAAAAACGGTGGTCGTTTCGTAGATAACGATGGCGATGGTGTAAATGACAATATCGGCAGTGGAAATGGTGGTTATTTCACCGATACCGATGGCGATGGCGAGTGTGACAATATCGGCACAAGGCAAGGACAAGGTAAAAATGAGGGACAAGGCAGAGGCAGAAACAGATAATTAGGGAGCAGGCTATGAGAGATGAGCAGGACTTAAAACTTGCCATAGATATTTACGCAGATAC
>CAYJGV010000132.1:0-4320 GCA_964369715.1 uncultured Bacteroides sp.
AACATCTATCGTTTCAGGATAATTTTCTGTAAGATTGTAAATTGTTTCATTTGGATTTATTGTAATCATTATATATCTCCTTTAATAGATATTGTTTACTTGTATTATAACATATATTCCAAATGTTTCGGTAACATTTGTTACCAAATTTCCAATAAATTGAATAAGCAATATAATTTTATTACATAAAGTTTAAACAAAAAGATTAATATACTTTTGCGTAAACGCTTAAATATTTCGTCACCGCATTTTCGAAAAGCATTAACCTAATGTTGAACTATCTGAAATGCTCCTGTCATATCGATACCATAAGCTTTTAAAAAACAGCCAAAGCCTCCCTTTTTCTCTAAATATTCCATTGCCGTTTTTTAATTCAAAACTGTATTTTGCCATAAAAAAGCCGACCTCCCAAAAGTTAGATTTTGGTCTAACTTTTGGGAGGTCGGCTCATTTATATTTATAATACCTAAATCAACATCTATTCAATATTTTCTATTTTGGCATTTCTATGTATGTTTTTAAATATGTGCAATTGCCTTTACAAATCACAGTATATTCTCCTGTGTTTGCAGGAATAAATATAGTGTCGCCCATGTTTGCGGCAATTTCGTTTTCGCTACACTTAATTGTTGCACTGCCCTGTGTCAGCAGCAATGCATGAAACGATGTTTCATCGCAATTATCTGTGTAATTTTCGCTGATATCCATTTTATCAACTGTAAAATATTTGCATTGAGCAATATGGTTTTTTTCAAAAACAGGTGCTGTTTCAGGTGTAAGCTTTGAAACCATACATGCTTTTTCTATGTGCAAATCTCGTGGTTTGCCGTCTACGCCAAGGCGTCCATAGTCGTAAACCCTGTATGTGACATTGCTGTTTTGCTGTATTTCTGCAATTACAATTCCTGCACCTATTGCGTGAATTGTTCCTGCCTCAATAAAAAATACATCACCTTTATTTACGTTAACTTTATTTAATAAATCACATAAAGTATTATCTTTTATTGCGTTTTCTAATTGTAGGGCACTTACTTCTTCTTTAAATCCGTAGTATAAAAAAGCATCTTTTTCACAATCTACAATATACCACATTTCGGTTTTACCGAATTGGTTTTCATTTTTTAGCGCAAATTCATCACTTGGGTGCACTTGTATAGATAAATTGCTTGCGGCATCTATAAGCTTTATTAAAATTGGAAAGTCACTGAATTGTTCGCACGCTTTGCCTTTTGCATTTGGATTCTCGCTTAAAAATTCACGCAAAGTTTTTGAGCAATCGCTGTCTATATAGCTAGCTCCATCTGCATGACAAGATAGTTCCCATGTTTCGGCAATAATATCTGTATTTGCTTTTTTTGCAAAAACTTCTTTTAATTTAGTGCCACCCCAGATATAGTCTTTTGTGCTTGGTGTTAATTGATATATCATTTTCTAATCCTCTTATATTTATTTATAAATTATACATTAACTTATCGCGCTTTTCACTTAAATTTACAATCGATTCGCCAGAATATCGTTTTAAAAAATTTTGTTGTTTTTAAGAGTTATCATATAAATTACATCTCTTTTATATTTTAAATATTAGCAGAGTGTTTGTCAATATAAACAACTAATATTTTATAGCATTTAACAGCGGCAAACATGTGCTTGTTGAAAAACCAATGCTCAAAAAACACAGCAAATGCTTAACTTTGCAAACAAAGCAACCATTGACATATATGATGTAAAAACACAAAGAATGTATATCATTCGAATAAGATATCATTGCACTTACATTTAATTTATTGTATTCTATAAATAATTTATTTGTTATTTGCAAAAATCAAACAAATATAATCTAAATCATTAATTGTATATTAAAAATAAAGGGTGATAAATATGAAAAATTTAGATGTATGTGCACTTGGTGAATTATTGATAGACTTTACTTGTAATGGATTAAGCGCGCAAGGCAACAAATTATTTGAGGCAAACCCGGGCGGTGCTCCTTGCAATGTTTTAGCAATGCTTGCAAACCTTGGTTATAAAACAGGGTTTATAGGCAAAGTTGGCTCTGATATGTTCGGCAAAGAATTAAAGCAAAGAGTAAGCGCTTTAGGAATTGATGTGCAGTGCTTATATGAGGACAACACTGTCAACACCACGCTCGCCTTTATCGAAACGCTAAAAGGCGGAGAGAGAGATTTTTCTTTTTATCGCAACCCCGGCGCAGACATAATGCTTAACGAAGATGAAATTGACGAAGCATACATTAAAAATACAAAACTATTTCAATTTGGCACACTTTCAATGACGCACAACACAGTTAGAAACGCAACAAAAAAAGCGGTGCTGTGCGCAAAAGGTGCAAACGCAATAATATCGTTTGACCCTAATATTAGGGAGCCGCTTTGGAATAATATGCAAGAATGCAAAGAACAAGTTGAATGGGGTATTCTGCATTGTGATATTTTGAAAATATCCGACAATGAAATCGAATGGCTTACAAACGAGCATGATTATGAAAAAGCCGCACAAATTTTATTAAAAAAATACACTAATATAAAACTATTGCTTGTTTCGCTCGGCAGTAATGGCAGCCTTGCTTATTGCAAAAACAATTGTGCTAAAGCTGACGCTTTATTAAACGAAAACACAATTGAAACAACCGGTGCCGGTGACAGTTTTTTAGCCGCTTGTTTACACTTTGTGCTTGAACACGGTATGGCTAAATTAGACGCCAAGGCTATTTTAGAAGAAATGTTGAAATTTGCAAATGCAACGGCGTCTATTGTCACAACAAGAAAAGGCGCACTTTGCGTTATGCCTAAAAAGGAAGAAATTTTAGATTTATTGCACACTAAATAATTAAAATTAATTTAATTAATCTAATCAGTACTTTTGGTGCCACTTTTGCTGGCGCTTGAGCGAGCCTGACGTCTTTGGTGTCAATTTAAGCTTAATTTCATATATCTTTACCAAATATTCACAAAATGTTCATTGACCGTTTGTTCAATATATGTTATTATATGCTCATTGAACAAACGGTCAATAAATGTGTGGTAGGAGAAAAACATGAAAGAAATTAATTTAAACAATGAAACAGTTTTTAAAATAGTGGAAAGTTCAATCGAGCTTTTCAACCTTAACGGATATTCTGGCACATCTATCAGTGATATTTCAAAAAAAGCAGTTGATCTGCTTGTCAGTTCAGGCATTTTGGCAAGCAGTGAATGCCTACCACTAAATCGGTTTTAAACGCGGCTGCTCTAACATATATAGCTGCTGTTGCCGCTTCTTTATTACAGCTATTAAGACTTTTGATGATTACAAGAAACAGACGAAATTGAGAATGTGATGTGAATGAACACAAGAAAAATTTCATTAAAATATAAATTTTGCTCAGGGAAGGTAACAATAAAAATTATAGCCCCTGTAAATAAAATACCTTGACTTATCACTGTTGCACTTGCCACACTTGCGACACCCATATGAAAAAACCTATAAATATATAATCCAAAATAATATTTAAAATGGTGATGGAGATGATTGCGCCTTAAAACACCCGACTACCGATTGAATACCATCGGAGCACTTTGGCAAGCTCTCGGTAAAACTACCCCAATTTTTCAGCCTTTTTATACATGAAATTTGCCATAGTTTAATTTTTTCTTTTAATATTACTAAATAGTATTATTTAATTTTAAACGCGCCAGAATAAAACCATTGGCTCTTTTCTTATTTCATAGCCCTCTATAAAATAAAACGATGTGAGAATCTTCCCACATCGTTTTTCTTTTAGTTTCGCCAAAACAATCTTATCATTGTAAATCACTCAATTTCTCAGCCATCACACGTGCAAGCTCGCTCTGTCCGCGCTTTGTATAAAGGCGCTCAAGCTGTTCATATGCCACTTTCATTTCTAAAGTATATTGTGCACTGCCAAATTCGGTGGCAAGCTGCTCGAGCTGCTGCAGGCTAATTTCAAGCTGTTGCAATCCCTCTTCTTCACGTCCATTTTCCGCAAAAAGCATCCCAAATCTATCGTGTATAAGCGCCACATTTACACGGTTTTGTGGTATGTAAAACTCCTCTGTCAGCGGCTTTATAATTTCTTTACAGCTTTCAAACATGGAAAGTGCAAGATCATATTCCCCAACCGCCTGATACATCTCGCCCAAATCTCTGTAGCTTATCGAAAGCTCACGCCGTGTGAAAACACTTTCTATTCCTTCATTGCTCTTTTGCGCCATTTCAAGAGAGCTTTTAAACATGGATAGTGCAAGGTCGTTTTGCTCGGTCTTTTTATAGAGTCTGCCGAGAAAACCATAGCTTATTGAT
>CAYJGV010000133.1:0-4295 GCA_964369715.1 uncultured Bacteroides sp.
ACGGATTCCTCGGCTACGCTCGGAATGACAAGGTGCGGCTTGCCTTGGGGAAACGGATTCCTCGCTTACGCTCGGAATGACAGGGTGCGCCTAGGGGAACGGATTCCTCGCCTATGCTCGGAATGACAGGGTGCGGCTTGCCTTAGGGGAGCGGATTCCTCGGCTACGCTCGGAATGACAGGGGATTGTCATTTCGAACGTATGTGAGAAATCGCCACTACAGCAAATTTGAAAAGTACAGATTCCTCGCTTACGCTCGGAATGACAGGGTACGGCTTGCCAAGGGGAACGGATTCTTGCGACTCGCCAAGAGCCGCCTTACGGCGATTGCTCGCTTGCATTGCACTGCGGTGCTTATCGCTTACGCTCAGAATGACAGAGTACCGCTCACCTAAAAAACGCCCTCCTCATCAATATTGCAAAAAGCTTTCATCTATTATACCAATATTTTCTATCTAAATTACGATATTGCACCGCTTCACTAACATGCTTTGTGTCAATAATTTCACTTTTATCCAAATCTGCTATGGTTCGGCTTACTTTCAAAATTCTGTCGTGCGCCCTGGCAGAAAGCCCCATGCGCTCAAATGCGCTTTTAAGTAAAGTTTTCGCCGCTGGCGTTAGCTTGCAGTATATTTTCGTTTCCCCTGCGCTCATTTGTGCATTGCAAATCGTCTTTTTGTTTTTAAAACGCTCTTTTTGCAATTGCCTCGCCTCTATAACTCTTTTTAAAATTTCTTCACTGCTTTCTGAGTTTTCACTCGATGTTAACGAATCGTACTCAACAGGCATAACTTCGCATTGTATATCAATTCTATCCAAAAGCGGCGCAGAAATATGACTTAAATACGCGCCTATTTTATGCGGTGTGCAATTGCATGGGTGTATAGGATGCCCGTAATTTCCACACGGACAAGGGTTCATTGCCGCCACTAAAATTATATTGCATGGATATGATGCACTGCCCGATGCACGGCTTATAGTGACTTTTTTATCTTCTAAAGGTTGACGTAAAATTTCAAGTACATCTCGTTTAAATTCAGGCAATTCGTCTAAAAATAAAACGCCACCGTGCGCCAGGCTAATCTCTCCCGGACGTGGATTACTGCCGCCGCCTGTTAGCCCTGCCGCACTTACAGAATGATGCGGCGAGCGAAACGGACGCTTTGTAATTAAGCCGTCTATGTGCTGTGTTAAACCTGCAACGCTGTAAACGCCTGTCGTTTCAACCGCTTCTTCTTTTGTAAGCGGCGGCAATATGCCCGGCAACCGCTTTGCAAGCATGCTTTTGCCTGTGCCCGGTGGCCCTGCAAGCAAAACATTATGCCCACCTGCGGCGGCTATTTCAAGCGCACGTCTTGCCTCTAATTGTCCTCTCACGTCCGCAAAATCTGGCATTTCTTCGCCCATTATTGCAATGTTTGGCTCAAATGGTGGCTCTTTTTGTGGCGTTATTTGTTCTTCGCCTCTTAAATGCGCTATAATTTCTTTTGCGCTTTTTACAGGATAAATTTCTATGCCGTCAATTACTGCCGCCTCTTTCGCATTGTCGAAAGGCACAAAAAATTTTGTTACACCGCTGTTTTTTGCGGCAATTGTCATTGGTAATATGCCGTTTATTCCGCGCAAAATCCCATCTAAAGAAAGCTCGCCCACAAAGGCATAATCGCTTTTTATAGGTGGCAAAAGGTCTTGCGCCGCCAACACGGCAAGAAAAATAGGCAAATCGTACACAGGGCCTGATTTTTTAGTGTCCGCCGGTGCTAAATTTATAGTTACACGGCTTACAGGAAATGTGAAATTGCAATTTTTTATGGCACTTCGAACCCTGTCGGCGCTTTCTCTCACGGCACTGTCCGGCAAACCGACTATCTGCAAATGAGGCAAGCCACCGCTTATATCAGCCTCAACTGTAACACAAAAACCGCTTAATGAGTAAACGCCAAGGCTGTTTATTTTTGCGAACATAAAGCACCCCTTTAATAAAATTCATTTAGTAACACATTACGTACTTACATTATAAAATAAATTTTAAATTATAACAAGTACATGCATATTTTTATGCAAAATTAACACAAATACATTGATTACAACGCAAATAAATGATATAATGATTAAGAAATTTTTAAAATAAAATTAAATAAGGTTGGTGTAATATGTTTTTGGAAAAATATAATAATTGGAACACAGCACAACTTGAAGACGCAGATTTAACAAAAGAACTTATTGCAATTAATGGCAACGAAGACGAAATAAAAGAGCGCTTTGCGATAGACCTTGCCTTTGGCACAGCCGGTTTAAGGGGTGTTTTGGGCGCAGGCACAAATAGAATGAACATTTATATGGTGCGAAAAGCAACACAAGGTTTAAGCGAATATTTAAACACACAAAGTGGTGAAAAAAGTGTGGCGATTGCATATGACAGCCGTATTAAAAGCGATGTTTTCGCAAAAGAAGCTGCAAAAACATTGGCGGCAAACGGCATAAAAGTATATATTTATAAAGAGCTTATGCCCGTGCCTGCGTTAAGTTTTGCAACACGTGAACTTAAATGCAGTGCAGGCATTATGGTTACAGCAAGCCATAATCCCGCAAAATATAACGGCTATAAAGCATACGGCCCTGACGGTTGCCAAATGACAGAAGAAGCCGCAGACGCAGTTTATGCTGCAATGCAAAAAACAAACGAGCTTACAGGTGTTAAGCTAATCGATTTTGATACAGCACTTGAAAACGGCATGATAAATTACATAGGCGACGATGTAATTGAAAAATTTTACGATAATGTTAAGGCACAAAGTGTGCGCAAAGGTCTTTGCAAAACAGCAGGCTTAAAATTAGTTTATACTCCGCTTAATGGCGCAGGCAATGTGCCTGTACGCAGAATTTTAGCGGACATTGGCATAGATGATGTGAATGTGGTTAAAGAGCAAGAAATGCCTGATGGAAATTTCCCAACATGCTCGTACCCCAACCCTGAAATACGCGAAACGCTTGATTTAGGCCTTGCGCTTGCAAAACAAACAGGCGCTGACCTTGTTTTGGCAACCGACCCTGACGCAGACCGTGTTGGCATCGCAGTTAAAGATGAAAACGGAGATTATAAATTGCTTAGCGGCAATGAAGTTGGCGTTTTGCTTTTAGATTATATTTGTGCGGCACGAATTGAAAACGGCACAATGCCTAAAGATGCAGTTATTGCATACAGTATTGTAAGCACAGCGCTTGCTGGTATTGTGGCAAAAAAATACGGTGTAACGCCAATTGAAGTTTTAACAGGCTTTAAATATATTGGCGAGCAAATTTTATATTTAGAGCAAAAAGGTGAAGAAAACCGTTTTATTTTCGGTTTTGAAGAAAGCTATGGTTATTTGGCAGGCACTTATGTGCGTGACAAAGACGCAGTTGTAGCAAGCATGTTAATTTGTGAAATGGCGGCATATTATAAATCTGTTAAAAGCAGTGTTTTAACTCGCCTTGAAGAGATTTACACAGAATACGGCAGATATTTAAATGTTGTAGATGCGTTTTCGTTTGAAGGTTTAAGCGGAATGGAAACCATGAAAGGCATAATGGCAAACTTGCGAAACAACCCACCAAAAGAGTTTGGCGGCGTTAAAATTGTTAAAATAAGCGATTTTGAGACAAGTGAAAGTGTGGATACAATTACAAACGAGTGCACAAAAATTGATTTACCAAAGGCAAATGTACTTATTTATAATTTAGAAGACGGAAGTGCCGCAATTGTGCGTCCTTCGGGCACAGAGCCAAAAGTTAAAGTTTATTACACAACAAAAGGCGCCAATTTAGCCGAGGCACAAAATGCACAGGCGAATTTATCAAAGGCAATCGCACCTTATTTGGCATAGGATAAATGGTTTTTCAGTTTAAAGTAATTTAAAAGTGGTTGTGACGAATAAAACGTCACAACCACTTTTGTGTTTATTGATTTATTTTAGGCGAGCCGCTGTCATTCCGAGCCAAGGCGATAAGCACCGCAGTGCAATGCAAGCGAGCAACCGCCGTAAGGCGGCTCTTAGCGAGTCGTAGGAATCCGTTCCCCTTGGCGAGCCGTAGAAATCCGCTATCCTAAGAAATACGGATTCTTCACTTCGTTCAGAATGACAGGTTTGGTTTTTGCGCACTCTGTCATTCCGAGCGTAAGCGAGGAATCCGTTCCCCCTTGGCGAGCCGCTGTCATTCCGAGCGGAGCCGAGGAATCCGTTCCCCCTTGGCGAGCCGTAGGAATCCGCTATCCTAAGGAATACGGATTCTTCACTTCGTTCAGAATGACA
>CAYJGV010000134.1:0-4287 GCA_964369715.1 uncultured Bacteroides sp.
GTTTACGGCCAACCCCCGGCGGTTTTGCTTCTTTTCCCGCTGAAAAGAAGGGCTTCTCCTCGTGGGAAAGTTTGCGATAGATGCAAGTGACTAAAAAGACGGATTCCTCGGCTACGCTCGGAATGACAGTGAGGCTTTTGCCTAGGGGAACGGATTCCTACGACTCGCCAAGAGCCGCCTTACGGCGGTTGCTCGCTTGCATTGCACTGCGGTGCTTATCGGCAACCCTCGGAATGACAGCGTCGCCTAAAACAACAAACCCCATAAACACAAAAAGGTGCAGCGGCATATCGCCACTGCACCTTTTTTTATTGTAAATACTATTCAAATAAATTTAATTATTTAACTTCATCCATTACAACTGCTGTAAGTGCCATTTCTGTAGATGTAATCATAGCATCTTCAGATGGCTCATCAACTAATTCGCCTACTGTGCCATCAACTAATGCTGCAAAAATTGCGTCATAATCTTCTTGTGTAAATGTTTCGAATCTTGCTGTTTCCATTGCAATTTCAACGCCGTTTGCTGATGCGTCAAATACGATTGTTTCTCCGCCTTTGAATGAATCTGCATAGAAATCTGTGATTGAATCATAAACTGATGCGCCAAGACCTTTCATTGCAGAAGTGATAACTGTATCGCTTTCAGCAGATTGGTCAACGTCAACGCCGATAACTTTTGCGCCTGATTCTTCAGCTGCAGCCATAACGCTGTTGCCTAATGCACCGCCGCAAGCAAAGATAACTTCTGTGCCTTCGTTATACCATGCAGCTGCCATTGCTTGAGCTTCAGGAGAAGCTTCGAATGCGCCTGTGTAGTGGTATTTCATTGTGATGCTTCCAGCTTCAAGGCCCATTTCTTGTGCTGCATATTCAGCACCTTGAACGAAGCCATAGCCGAAACGGATAACTGCCGGAACAGCCATGCCGCCCATAAAGCCTAAGTTTGTGTTACCGTCTTTAACTGCAGCATATCCTGCAAGGAAGCCACTTTGTGCTTCATCGTAGAAAATAGCTACTGTGTTAGCGCCTGTGTTGTAAGTAGGGCCGCCCTCTTGTTCCCAGTTGCCGTCATTTGGTGCGCCATCTAAAAGAACAAATTTTACATCAGGATATGAATCTTGTGCAGCATAGATAGCTGTTTCGAATAAATAGCCTGGTGTTACAATTAATTTTGCGCCTGCTGTAACTGCTAAGTCAATAGCTGAAACATATGCGTCGTGTGTTTTTTCTGTAGGTTGGATGTATTGGTGAGAAATTCCGTTTTCCTCAGCATATTGTACTAGGCCTTCCCATGCGCCTTGGTTGAATGATTTGTCATCGATTGTACCGATGTCAGTAACCAAAACAAGTTCTGTGCCTTCTGTTGTTGCTTCTTCTGTAGTTGCTTCTTCAGTTGTTGTTTCCTCTGTTGTTGCCTCTTCTGTTGTTGCTTCTTCTGCAGGTGTTGAACCACATGCTGCAAACAAAACCATGCTCATCATAAGAGCTAGAATTAAACATAATATTTTTTTCATCTGTTTTCTTCCCTTCCATAATTAAAAAGTAAATTTTCGCCCGTTTTTCAGACAATCAATTTTATTCAAGTATATACAAAAACACGCTATATTTCAACAAAAAACTGATTACAAATTATTACATTTTAACTACAAAAAACAAGCTGATGTAATATTCACAAAATTTTACATCAGCTTGCATATATTTTTTAAACCCTATCATCAATTTATTATAAGTTTTTTATATCAAAAAATAATTTTGTCTTTAAAACTGTCAAAACGCCATAGGTCGCCTCTCCCATTAAACTTCTGCCACTTATTGTACCGGGGTTAAACAAAGTGATGCCATCAATTTCTTCATGCATAGGTAAATGGGTGTGTCCAAACATAACAATATGTGCTTTTTCTTCTTTTGCGTCCGCTATTATTCTATCATAATCTTTTTTCACTTCATGCAAATGCCCATGTGTTATAAGCACGCGTTTTTTTGCCAAAGGCATAATAATTTTTTTAGGAGCATCATTTGAAAAATCGCAATTGCCACAAACCATGTGAATTTTTACACCAGGCATAATTGCTTGAAGCAACCGCATATCAGCTATGCCGTCACCCAAAAATATTATATTATCGGCATCATTTTCCCTTTGAGCAACCTCATTTAAAGCATTTATATGCCCATGAGTGTCAGATAAAATCAAATACTTCATTTTAAACCTCTATACCTTAGCTCTTGTATATTGTTAATGTTTGTAATTCGTTTTAATGGATAAATTTGCGAATTTAGGCTAATTTTAGACTAAACTATTTTAAAATAATTATTTTAAATTTTCGCACATTTTATATATTTCGCTTTTTGGTTTTCCGCTTTCTTTAGCCGCTTTTTTTGCAGCCATGCTTGCGCTCATTCCCTCTTTAATATACGCTTGTGCAATTTCAACAGCTTGCTCTAGTGTCGCTTCTTCTTTTTTTAGTTTATCACACCCTTGCATAACAAGGACAAATTCGCCTTTTGGTGCATTCTGCTGGTAAAATTCAAGGGCACTAGCTAAATTCATAACTTTTATTTCTTCATGCAATTTTGTAAGCTCGCGGCAAATTGTAAGGCTTCTTTCGCCTTCAAAAAAAGCGTTTAAATCCTCTAATGTCGTTTTTAATTTATGTGGTGCTTCGTAAAATATCATTGTACGTTCTTCGTTTAAAAGGGCGCTTAGGCGTTCTTTTTTTTGTCTTTTATTTGTTGGCAAAAAACCTTCGAACACAAAGCGAGACGTTATTTGTCCGCTTGCACACAGCGCCGAAATTGCAGCACAGGCACCCGGGATAGGCTCTATTTTAATGCCAAGTGCATGTGCGTCTTTCACAATGACTTCACCGGGGTCACTTATCGCCGGTGTGCCTGCATCACTGCAAAGCACACAGGTTTCTCCTGCGCTTATTCTGTTTAATATGTATTCACCACGCTGTTTTAAATTGTGTTCATAATAGCTTACGCTAGGCTTTTTTATGCCGAAATAATTTAAAAGTTTACCTGTCACCCTTGTGTCTTCCGCTGCTATAAAATCAGCTGTTTCAAACGCTTTCAAAGCACGTGGGCTAATGTCGCTTAAATTGCCTATGGGCGTTGCAACAATGTAAAGTATGCCTTTTTTATTCTTTGGCTCGCTTTTAATTTGCGACATTTTATGCTCCTTTTTATATTAAAATACTTTCATGAAAATTTTAATATGAAAATCATACAATTTTCAATTATATTTATATTTATTATATTTTTTATAATTTAGATTTTTTACAATCATTTTAATTATTAAAGTTCATATATTGCTTTAACTTCAGGGCTGGGCCTTGTGCCGTCGGGGTTTTCTGTAATTAAAAGCGGCAAAGTTTTTATACCTGATGCACGATTTTTTTGTCCTTCGATAAGCATAAGCCATGGTGATTTTTTCTCACTTACAGTGATATACTGTATGCATTTAGGTTCAATTTTCGCTTCTCGCATGGCGCAGATAATATCAGCTAGGCGCTCGGGTCTATGGCACATACAAAGTTTACCGCCGTCTTTTAAAAGTGGCGCACAAGCACGGCACACTTCGTTTATATTTAAAGTTTGTTCGTGTCTTGCGTTGCCCCTTGTTTTATTCGGGCTTACAAATCCGCCTGTAAAATACGGTGGATTGCATGTTATAACGTCAAATTGTGTGTTTTCGAAAAGCTGTGGTTTTTCAATAGGTTCTTGCACATATCTTTTCGGTTGCAATAATCTTAAATCGAGGCAAATTGGTTTAATATTATCGATATTATTTTCGTTTATACTTTTTTTAAGTAAATTTATTGCACTTTCATCTATGTCAACAGCCACGCATTTTCCACGGTGCCCTCTATCAAAAAGCCTAAGAGGAATTATTCCGCAACCTGTGCCGAAATCGCAAACATTTTGCGCACGTTTTACATTTGCAAAATGCGCAAGAAAAATAGCGTCTGCTCCAAATTTATGCACATCGCTTATGTTCACAATTGTACCTTTGATTAATTTTTCTTGTTTTATATTTTCAGGCATGCTGTACCTCGTAGGGATGGTTTTATTGTTAACTTGATTTTTCTTATTGTTTGCTTTTTCTTGTTTGTTTTTTCTTTTTATTTTGGGTGTAGCCGAGGAATCCGCTCCCCTTAGGCGAGCCGCACACTGTCATTCCGAGCGTAGCCGAGGAATCCGTTCTTTTTAGGTGGTTGCCACTATTTCAAACTTCCCCACGAGGAAAGCCCTTCTTTTCGGCGGGAAAAGAAGCAAAACCGC
>CAYJGV010000135.1:0-4263 GCA_964369715.1 uncultured Bacteroides sp.
TGTATGAAAATTACGGGTATAAATAAGTGTGAATATTCACAAGCTTACTCTTTTGCCCTGTGAACTCAAAATTCTCTCGAAAAAATCTAGTAAAACTACCAACGATTTCATATAAAAATAATTATAGATAAACAAAAGCCTTGGCATTTAGCCAAGGCTTTTGTGTTTTATTGTATAGGTGGTGCTTGATCGTTAATTAACAAACTATCATAATTTCCTGTGCCCAAAACGCCGATATATGTTTTGCCTGTGTTTATATCATATGTTTCGCCGTTTGTGTCTTTAATTATAAGTGGATCTTCAGGAGCGCCTTTCTCCCATATAATTTTTGTATATTTACCATTGTTGAAGTAAAAACCTTCTCCGCCGGCTAAGTCGTAATCTACACAGTAGTTATCGTCTTTTATGCCGATTGGCGTAAACAACACAAGGACGTTTCCGAAGGCAAGTTGTTCGCCTTCTTCGTCACGGTGTTCAGCGTCATATACAAATTTTTTATAAGTGCCGCTTGCACTATCATAAGTGAATTTTGTGGTGTTTGTAGACGAGAAACTAAAACTTATGTTTGCTGCATCCCCACCGGAAGGCATTTGGATGTTTTCATCGGGGCTTTTAAAGTTTACAAGAGAATAACTTATTCCGGTTGTAGGCAATTGCTCACGTGCTATTCCTGCGGCAATTAAATTTGCGTCGGTATACCAGCAATGCTCTGATGCTCTTGTGGTAGCTCGAAGTTCATCAAACCAAAATGAAGTTGTGCCTTGATATCGTCCGTCTATTGTTTTATAGGTGTAAGTGTTTAATAAATTGCTTGCATAAACGCTTGTGCCTATATGCACCACTATAGAATTAGTGGGTATTGCAAATTGCAGATGTTGGTCTCGTGCGCTTCGCACACTGCCAACTTGAGGTACTGCCGCCGGGTTTGAATACATAGCCAAAAGCCTTGTAATTCCGCCCTCGGTAACCATTTCAATAACAGCGTCCGCTGCGGCTATTCCCCTTTGAGGCATCGCTGTTTTTGAATTGTTAACCATTATTGCAACAGGACGTGTGCCTTCTTGCACTCCATCGGCAAGAACTGCGCCTGTTAGAGGGTTTACCGTAAGTTCAACTGCATCTACTAAAATGTCCTCAACAGCTATTTGTTCAGCTTGCGAGTCTTGCGAAGAGCCGGATTGCGAAGTTTGTTCCTCTGAAGAACACGCTGTAAGCATAAATGCACTAAAAATTAATGCGAGCAAGATTGTTTTTGCATTTTTGATAGTAAACACCTCCTCCTTATATATTTTGTTAGATTTTTATTCAAATTAACCTGCTTGTGAAGTTGATTCACTTGTAGCTGCTTCTTCAACAATTGTGTCGTTATAATAAGTGAATTGTGTGTTAGCGTTTTCGAATGTATCCAAATCAACCATTGTCAAATAAGTTTTACCCGGGTTAATTTGAACATCTGTTTCGTTGCCGAATTTATCCATTATACGTAAAACGTTTTGAGGTGCGCCTTTAGACCAACGAACTTCTTCTGCTTGGCCATTGCTGAAGTAATAGCCTACACCGCCATAAACATAATCTACATATTGTAAGTCTTTTGCTTCATGTCCGGGTGCGACGTCGATTGAAGTAAATAGAACCAAAACATTTTCAAATTCCAATTGTTGGCCGTTATTTGCGTCTGTTGTTGTGTGTTCTCCGCCTTTTGCAGCACTGTATTGGCTCATTAAAAATTTGCCTTTGGTGTCATCATAAGAGAAATATGTGTGGTATGCATCTGAATGGAAAATATCCACTCTTGTCGCTATATTGTTGTTTCCATCTACGTCGCCTGTAAGCTCACGCTCGGGCTCATCGTAATGCACAAAGTTAAAAAATGTGCTGGCATAAGTGCGCTGTGTGTCTTTGTCGGTGCTTTCAATTGCATCTAAAACCATTTCGTTTGTTGTAAATGCAATTTCCCATGAAGCTTTGCCTTGTGCCAATAAATCGCTATCAGTAAAACGGCTGCCTGTATCGTCAAGGTCAACGTCTAAATCTGCATATTGGTAATTTGTTATATATTCTGTTTGAACTACGCTTTCACCGATGTGAACAAATAAAGGTTGGAAAGGTAGAACTAATTGGAAAAATTGGTCACGTGCGCTACGCACAGGGCCTATTTTTTCAGGCAATGTTGTATAATTTGGGAAAAGCGCCATAAAACGTGTAATTCCGCCCTCTACCATAATTTCAACCAGGATATCCGCTTCGCTAAGGCCGCTTTGTGGGCGAACGTCATGGCTTGAACTGCCAGAGATATTGTTGATCATAAATGCAGCAAAACGATCTTGTTGAGGATAAGTGCCCTCGTATTTTTCGCCTGTTAAAACAGCAGGCTCATAAGGAGGTGCTTCTGGTTCTTCAACAACAGGTGTTTCTTCGCCGCTGGTTGCGTCCGGTGTTGTTTGCGCGTCGCTGGTTGATGTTTCATCTCCACCACATGAAACCGCAAGCGACATCATAAGTGCACAAATTAATAAAACCGATAATAATTTTTTTACATGCATGTTGTTTCTCCTAATAATCCAAAATTAATTTTATTATATAATAGTATTGCATACAAACAAGTATTATTATATAAGTATAGGCAGTGTTTTATAAAACAAATATTAATTATAAAGCATACTAACCTAAATTCCTAAAACCCTATCTTATATAATAATATTTTTAATGGGTTTTGTAAAGTGAAATAAGAAAATTTCACTTATTTTGTGGTAAGTATTTTAAAAGAATAGTGAAAACCAACAAATATAATGAAAAACAGCGTTATATTTGGCTAGCCAAACCGATGTAATACGAACCCGTTTTATGACAAAGGGGTGAACTTTCTATCAGCGTCAAAGCCTTTTGTAAGGCGCTAGCATTACTGCAAGGCTTTTCCTTGCTATAAAGCCACCCCTTTGCCATAAAATCTATAGACCTAAAAGCACATAAATTGTGCATATAATAAGGCAGACGACGACGGCACACTAGCGTTTGTCTAGGAGGATAACGAAGTTAGATGTGCAATTTATGCGCTTTTAGGCGGGTTCGGATTATATCGGCTTGGCTAACTTAGCTAAATTTTACAAATAAATAAAATATAATATTTATGTTTTGAAAATATATAATTTTAAATATCAGATTAAAAGAAAAACAATTGAATTTAATAAAAACTTTTTATTGACATGATACCGAAGAAATTTATTAGATAATGAAAAAAGAGTTTTGGGGATTTTAATGTAAAATTTATTGGTTTTTATGATGATTTTAAATAAATATAAAAATAATTTAAATTTATGCTTGACAAAAGGCGAAATCACTGGTATACTAATTTAGCACTTGAGTAAAAAAACAAACGGCGTTTTAATTAATACCATTTGTTCATTCCATTTACTTTAAGTGCACATAATTGAAAAATGAACCATTAGCTCAGTTGGCAGAGCACCTGACTTTTAATCAGGGTGTCCGGAGTTCGAATCTCCGATGGTTCACCAGCAGCGTGACGCTGCACCCAAAACGCCCTCTAGTATCTGCTAGAGGGTGTTTTTTATGCCCGAAATCTAATGGTAGCTGCTTTGTGAAGCCCACAAAAGTGAAATGCAGCTTTTATTCTTTTATAGAAAACAACAGCACATAAAAAGTTGCAATTATAATGTTATTATGTTAAAATATACAAGATTATACAATTAAAATACAAATTTACACATATACTAACAATGCATTCAACCTAAAATGAATAAAAAACGAGGGAAAACAATGATAAAACGAATACTTTGCCTAATAGTAATTTTAGCGGTATGCCTTAGCTTTGCCGCTTGCACCGCCTGCGATAGCTCAGGTACCCGTAGTGATTACGGTGATGAATTGCCATCTACAAGCGAGGATAGCAGCGAGGGCGACGACAGCGGCCAAGACAGCTCGTCATCTGCTAGCGGTGGTGCGCAAGAGGGCGAGGGCGGCACGCAAGAGGGCGACAGCGACTCACAAAGCGATAGCGGCGATAACAGCGACGACAGCGGCAGCGACACAAACGGCGGTAGCGGCTCTGATAACAGCGGCACAGGCGCCACAAGCGGCACACAAACAGGTGCAGGCACTGGCCAAGGCGGCTTTGCCATTACAAAACAGCCCACAGGCGGCGCATACACGGCAGGCAGCACAGTAACGCTTAGCATTACAGCCACCACAAACAGCGGCAATGCGCTTAGCTACCAGTGGTTTACAAGCCTTGCAAATACACGTGAT
>CAYJGV010000136.1:0-4223 GCA_964369715.1 uncultured Bacteroides sp.
ACACGATGCTACTTTAAAGTGTGTTTCACTGCGTGGGGGCAATTCGCCACTAAGGCATATAGTAATTTATAGTGTGGTGCATGGTGCCTTAACACGATGCTACTTTAAAGTGTGGTGCACGGTGCCTTAACACGATGCTACTTTAAAGTGTGTTTCACTGCGTGGGGGCAATTCGCCACTAAGGCATATAGTAATTTATAGTGTGGTGCACGGTGCCTTAACACGATGCTACTTTAAAGTGTGTTTCACTGCGTGGGGGCAATTCGCCACTAAGGAATATGGTAATTTATAGTGTGGTGCACGGTACCTTAAGTGCATTGTCATTCTGAGCAGGTACGACGAAGAATCCGCAGTTGCAGCGTACTTAAAAAGAAACGCATTCCTGCGACTCGCTAAGAGCCGCCTTGCGTTGGCTGCTCACTTGCATTGCGTTGCGGAGCTTATCGGCTTATGCTCAAAATGGCCCACTGCGTGATGGCAATCCATCGCCCAAAACACATATTAATTTAAATTTCAGGTGCTTGTGTATCTTTGCCTTTAACCTCATACACTTTTGTAAAAAGTGGCACATCTTTTGCATTTATGCTTGTTGCGGCACTTGACACAACGGCAATAATATTCTCGCCTTTGTTTTCCTCCATAAAAGTACGCACAGCAGGTGGCATTGTGCCTGCCCAAAGCGGAAAAACAACAACGGCACTTTCGCCTTTAATAAATGGCTCGTGCTTAATAGGCAAACTTGTGTTTTTTGCCGCACTTGCACCTGCATGTATAAATTTTGCGGCGCCGCTCCAATCTTTGCCGTCGTCTATTTTGTTAGCGCTAACATTGTTTTTGCTTGCAATTTGCTCGGCCAAATTTTTGCATTTTCCTGTGCGTGTAAAATAATAAACTTGCATGTTTTTCTCCATTCGTTTATTTTATTGTCGCTTGTTAATACTATAATTCTATAAATATCTTACTAAAATTGACATAAAGATGTCAAGAAATAATTTTTGAAAGTGTGTGACCATATGCAAAACATTAACAAAACTTCAAAATTATTAATGCGCCTGTTTTACGGTGCATATTTTATTGTGCTCACTTGGCTGTGTGTAAATGTATGGCTTAATGCAAATAATAATTTGTTGTTTTTTTGCGGCAGTGTATTTTACATTTCTGCAAGTGTTTTGTTCGTGCTTTTTTTGCGCAAATTTATAGATAATTTAAACATTAAAAAATTTAACACAGTGCTTAATTTAGCAGTTGTTTTATATGGTGTTTTAGTCTTTTACATGGGCTACAGCATGAGGGTTTACCCCGATTACGATTTTGGTGCGGTTTTTGAGGCCGTTATTGAGCTTGTTAATAATGGCGTAGTTGAAAATCGTGCCGATTATTTTTTGTTTTACAAAAATAATGTAGGGCTTTTGCTTATTGTAAGTTTTGTCTATGAAATTGCAGCACTTTTTGGGTATGTGGCAGTGGATTTAAGCTCGGTTTTGCCGGGACTTGTTTTAAATGCTTTGTGCATTACAATTACTGTTTTTTGTGTTTTAAAAATTGCACGCATATTATTTAAGAAAAACATTGCTGTGTTGCTCAGTTTTTGTTTATGCGCCTTGTTTTTGCCTTATTATTTATGGTCGCCCAGTTTTTATTCGCACACGGTTTCAATGCCGTTTGTCGTTTTAAGTATACTTTTTTATTTACACTCTCGTGAAAAAACAGGCGCAAGGCAATTTGTTTTGCTTTCAATTGCGGTTTTTTCTGCTGTTTTGGGCTATTTGGTAAAAGGCAGCGTCATGGTGGTTTTAGTGGCAATTTTTATCTGCACAGTGCTAGATTTTAATAAAAATGCAAAGGAAAAAATAATTGCTGTTTTAATAATAATAGCTATATGTGCGGCTGTACTTTTGCTGTTTGATTACTGGCTGTTTAACACAGATATAATTGATTATTCAACTTATGATGAAACAGGTTTGCCGTTTTCTTTTTGGTTTAGCATGGGTAGCCACGGCGAGGGCAAGTGGGACGGCGCCGACAGAGAATTCGCCTTAAATTTTGCCACATTAGAAGAGCGAAACGCCGCCCTTTGGCAGCGAACAATAGATTATTACAGCGTATATACTCCGCAAACTTATTACGAATTTTTAAGTCATAAAATTATATCAACATGGGGCGATGGGAAATTTGGCGCACAGATAAGTCACAACAACCCAATTGAATATAATTGGAGCAGAACCTTAGTGTTCGAGGGTTTTTTGCCTTTTAGCATTGCCACAGTGCACAGCCAATTTATGTTGCAAATGATATATTGGTTAAATTTAATAAGCCTTGGTTTTTGCGTGTTTAAAGCAAAAAGTGTAAAAAAATTATTATTGCATTTATGCGTTTTTGGTCTGATGTTATTTTTAGTGTTTTGGGAATCTTGGGCGTCATATGTTTTGAATTTTACGCCTGTATTGTTGCTTTTGGCTATAGATGGCGTTATGAATATTGAGCTTTTGGCAAGCAGATTTAAAAAGGACAAGAACAAAATTGGAAATTGAATTTTAAATAATTATTGTAATATAATTTGAATTATTGACAGAACTTCAAATTTTAAACGAGTGTAATCAAAGAGGGAAGGTGTGGATATTGTCAAATATAAATATATCCAATTTGACTTTTTCTTACGATGGAAGCTTTGAAAATATATTCGAAAACATCAATATTAATATTGATAGTTCATGGAAACTTGGTTTAATCGGCAGGAACGGCAGAGGAAAAACAACATTGTTAAATCTTCTTATGAACAAATACGAATTTACGGGCAGTATCTCAAGCAAGGTCACGTTTTCATATTTTCCGTATGAGGTGGCTGACGAAGAAGCAAATGTAATTGATATTATTGGCGATGATTGGCGTATTTACAGAGAATTATCATTGCTTAAAGTGCCCGAAGATATTATATATAGGCAATTTAACACGCTGTCACAAGGCGAAAAAACAAAAGTGTTGCTTGCCTATATGTTTATAAAAGAAGATAACTTTTTGCTTATAGATGAGCCAACAAATCATCTTGATATTGACGCAAGAAAAATTTTAAGTGATTATTTAAGACAAAAACAAGGTTTTATTTTAGTTTCACACGATAGATATTTTTTAGATAATTGCATCGAATATATTATGTCGATAAATAAGACAAATATAGAAATTGTTTCCGGGAATTTCACCACATGGAATGAAAACAAACAAAGTATTGATAATTTCGAACTAGAGCAAAACAATAAACTTAAAGGTGAGATTAAACGCCTTAGCGCAACCGCAAAAGAAAAGTCGATGTGGTCTGATAGAATTGAGAAAACCAAATATAATACAAAAAATTCAGGGCTTAGACCCGATAGGGGATATATTGGACACAAAGCCGCTAAAATGATGAAGCGTTCTAAATCAATTGAAAAACGTGTTGAAAGCCAAATTGCACAAAAAGAGGCATTGCTTAAAAACATAGAAAACGCTGAAGAATTAAAAATTCTTCCGTTAAAATTTCATTCAAATCATTTGATATATGGTGATAAAATTTCTGTTTTTTACGAGGATTACAATGTTTTAAACAAATTGGATTTCGAAATTTCGCAAGGGCAAAAAATCAACGTCAAAGGAAGAAACGGAAGCGGAAAATCGAGTTTGCTTAAACTGATTATGGACGAAAACATACAATATACAGGCGAATTTTATAAAGCAAGCGGCCTGATTATATCTTACGTGCCTCAAGACACTTCTTTTTTACAAGGTAAATTGTCCGATTTTGAGCAAGAAGCACAGATTGATGTAAGCTTGTTTCGTGCGATTTTAAGAAAACTTGATTTTAACCGAGAAAGTTTTGAAAGACCGATTGAAACATATAGTGCAGGACAAAAGAAAAAAGTGCTTATTGCAAAATCTCTTTCGCAAAAAGCACATGTTTACATATGGGATGAGCCCTTAAATTATATAGATGTTTTGTCTCGCATTCAAATTGAAAATCTTGTGAAAACAAGTGATATGACGCTGGTTTTTGTTGAACATGACAAAATATTTTGTGAAAACATAGCCGATGCAACGATAATTCTTGATAAATAACACAGCTTTTTAAAAAAGCTGTGTTAAGGCAGAGTGATTGTTTTTGGCGGAAAACAACTTAGCCAAGCCGATGTAATACGAGCCCGTTTTATGACAAAGGGGTGAACTTTCTATCTTCGTCAAAGCCTTTTGTAAGG
>CAYJGV010000137.1:0-4192 GCA_964369715.1 uncultured Bacteroides sp.
GGGGAACGGATTCCTCGGCTATGCTCGGAATGACAGAACGGGGTGGGCTCATCCGTCATTCTGAACGAAGTGAAGAATCCGTATCCCTTAGGGTGAATTACCACAGCTCGCCAAGAGCTGCCTTACTATTACAAAATATTCAAATTTGTGTTTTGCCTTTATTTAATGTATAATAGTAAATTATATGTTTAGCGAGGTATTTATGGTTTTTTCAAGCATGTTATTTTTATTTGTATTTTTGCCAATTGTTTCTTTGGCTTATTTTTTCACCCTTAAAAAACTTAAACATCGCAATTTGCTTTTGCTTATAAGCAGTTTAATTTTTTATGCTTTTGGTGAACCTGTCTATATTATTTTAATGCTTATAAGCATTGTTTTCAACTTTAAAATAGCAGAGTTAATCGAGGGTGTTGATAAAACAAACACTCAATTTCGTAAAGCCTTGTTAGTATGCGGTGTTTTTATAAATTTATCCTTTTTGTTCATGTTTAAATACGAAGGCTTTGTTGCTCAAATTATAACAGAAAATTTACCAATTCGCTACACAAGCCTTAATTTAGCTTTGCCTATCGGCATTTCTTTTTTCACTTTTCAAGCGCTGTCTTATATAATAGATGTTTATAAAGGCACTGCCCCTGCACAAAAAAGTATAGTTAATTTGGGCCTTTATATCTCGTTTTTCCCTCAACTTATCGCAGGGCCAATTGTACGCTATAACACGATAGCACAGCAAATTAATTCAAGAACAACTACAGCTGAGCACCTTGGTGTCGGTGTAAAACGCTTTATTATCGGCCTTGGTAAAAAAATAATTTTTGCTAACCAATTTGCACTTATCGCACAGGCTTCTTTCGAAAATCCCTCGCCATCGTTTTCTTTTGCATGGCTTGGCGCTTTGGCGTATTCGCTCCAAATTTATTACGATTTCTCAGGCTATTCCGATATGGCTATCGGCCTTGGTAAAATTTTCGGCTTCGACTTTTTAGAAAACTTTAACTACCCTTATATTTCAAAATCTTTAAGCGATTTTTGGCGCAGATGGCATATCTCACTTGGCTCTTGGTTCAGAGATTATGTCTATTTTCCGCTTGGTGGTTCTCGTGTGAAAAAACCACGCCTTGTATTTAATTTGTTCATTGTGTGGCTTTTAACAGGCATTTGGCACGGCGCCTCGTGGCAATTCATCGTTTGGGGTTTAATGTATTTTGTAATTTTAACTATAGAAAAACTTTTAAACATTAATAGAATTACTCAAAAAATTATACCAATTGGAATATTTTATAGAATTATTACATTTTTCTTCGTAGTTTTTGGTTGGGTAATCTTTGGAGAAAGCAATTTAACAAGTGGCATTGAACATTTAAAAACAATGGTGAACATTAACCAAATTGACATTGCGCTTTCTATCGAAACCATAAAATATCTGGATATTTACTATGTATTATTAATTTTGGGCGCAATTTTAGCAACGCCACTTTTGCCAAAATTATTAAATTTAATCAAGCAAAAATTTATTACAGCCCCTGCAATTTGCGCTGTATACGATGTTTTTGCAAGCTGTTTTTACATGGCGGTGTTTTTCGTCTGCGTGTCTTATCTTGCCATGAGCTCGCACAATCCGTTCATATATTTTAATTTTTAGTGGGAGGCTGATTATTATTATAAAACAAAATTTCAAATTAATAAACTATTTGCTACCACTTTTATTTTCATTTTCGATAATATTAATTGCTATATTAAATTTTAGTGCATTTATTGAGTCTGCCGAAAACGCAAACAAGGCAATAACAGAAGAAAATGCCGATGTAAAGACAGAACTTTCTAATTTAGACAATGTTTATACCGAGAATTTCATCGCCAAAAATAATTATATTGACATAAACGGTGGTTTTGCAAGGCTTGTCGATATGCCATATTTAAACGAAGTTGTAAAATTGGACAATGGTGCAATTATACAGCCTTATGCAAAAGTCGGCATGCAACCAATGGTTAACGAAACCGTGCTTTTAAGGGATTATTTAAGCACGATGGACACACCATATATTTATGTGCAATTGCCCGAAAAATATTTGACGGATAATGATAGTCAAATACCTGTTTGGGCACAAACATATTCGAACACAAACGCCGATGAATTGTTGGCATACCTTGCACAAAATGGCGTTGTCACGATGGATATTAGGGCAGAAATGCTTAATAGCGGCATTGATTCATACGATGCTTTTTTTAAGACAGACCATCACTGGAAAATTGAAACTGCACTTTGGGCGCACACATTAATTGTACAGCAAATAAGCGAAACCTTGGGTGCAGATGTTGTTTTAAACGAGCAAGCATTAAATTTTGAAAACTATGTTTACACAACATACGAGGACATACTTTTGGGTTCTGCGGGTGAGCGCACAGGCTATTTATACGCAGGTGGCGACGATGTTACGCAAGTTGTGCCGAATTTTGAAACAAGTTTTGAAGTTTTGATTCCACCAAAAAATATAAATATTAGTGGAAGTTACGAAGAAGTTTTTATTAATACTCTTGGCAGAATGAATTACGACGAGAGTTTTGGCAATTTGGCCTATCTTGGTTTATCATTTGATTTAAGTGATGAATATGCAAAAATAACGAATAATTATGCACAAAATGATAGTAAAATTTTTGTAATACGAGATAGTTTTGGTGCGGCAATAGCGCCTTATTTGGCTTTGCATTTTAAAGAGGTGCATTTGTACGACCCACGTTATGGACAGGCAAGTGGCGAAATGCTTGTGCAAAAATTGAATGAAATTCAGCCTGATATTGTTTTAACTTTGCTTTATCCCGGTTTGTTCAAAGACGAAATATATTCAAACATTTTACCTTTTGATAGCTTGCTCGAAATATCGCAATAAATCAGTTGAAATTTCACCTTTATTTTCTCGATTTTTTCGCATTTATTATCTTATAAAAGCATATATTTTCTAAAAGAAGTAAAAACTTCGGAGGAAAATATATGCACAAAAAAACAAAAAATAAAATAAATTTAATTACAATAACGCTGCTTTTAATTTGTAGCGTTATTTTTAGTGCAATTTTCATTGCACCATATACGAATATAAATGAAAATTTTATGTATATTTTTTCATTTTTAGGCTCGCCAATAAGTACAGCGAAAACCGTTTTAGAAATTAATGAAAATGAAACTTTGGCGCCTGTGCAAACAGCGCCACATATTGAAGTGCCTATTGAAAACGAAAACAATAGCGATTATTTACCGAATGAGATTTGGAATCCGTTGCCACAAAACACAGAGGAAATAACAATTGAAGAGATGCCACAAACCGAGCAAACTTTGCCGCAAACGAATGAAAATGATGGATACATAGAGTATCACACACAAAATCCAACGCCTATAACACAAAATCCGCCACAGCAAATTCCACAGGGAACAGTTGCCATACAAGCAAAGCTTTATGAAAACGCAAAAGGTGGAAATTACATACAAACAGGTACGGCAAGTATTATAAATTATACTGAGTTATCGAGTGATTTCATACAGCAATATGTTGATAATCCATTGCCTTTTGAAATTGAATTAAACAGCGATTTACCACAAGTTTTAATTATGCACACACATGGAACCGAGACATTCGAGCTTGAAAATGAATATTATACCGACCCGAATTTTACGGCACGCAGTACAAATTCTGACATAAATGTGACGAGTTTAGGTGCTATAATAGCGGCTGAATTAAATTATAGTGGCATTAACACATTGCATGACGCATCTCTTCATGATTACCCAAGTTACAATGGTAGTTATGAGCGAAGTCATCAAAATGTCAGTGAATATTTAGCTATGTATCCCAGCATTAAAGTTGTAATTGACGTGCACCGAGATGCGCTTCAAAGCAGTGACGGAACACGCATTAAGCCTGTTGCAGAAATAAATGGGCAAAATACTGCACAAGTTATGATAATTTGTGGTGCAGATTTGAACGGTAATTTACCTAATTTTACCGAAAATTTGAAATTTGCCGCTTTATGGCAAGCAAATTTAGAGGGGATGTATCCCGGGTTAACAAGGCCTGTTTTGTTCGATTATAGGTATTATAATCAAGATTTAACAACAGGTAGTTTGCTTTTGGAAATTGGAGGCCACGCAAACACCCTAAAAGAAGCACAAAACGCAACATATTTAGCAGCAGATGCACTT
>CAYJGV010000138.1:0-4140 GCA_964369715.1 uncultured Bacteroides sp.
AAGAGCCGCCTTACGGCGGTTGCTCGCTTGCATTGCACTGCGGTGCTTATCGGCTGCGCTCGGAATGACAGTGGTAAAAGCGAAGACAGTGTAAACCCATTGACAGGGCAATCGCAACAACTTATAAAAAACAGCACAAAAAAACAGGTGGATATTTCCGCCTGTTTTTGTATTATAATTTGCGATATTGTGATCATTTATGGTATAATATAAAATATTGTTCTATAAGCTAAAAACGTTACATAACACAAAAGGAGCCTTTGATATGAGTCAACAAAAAAAAGAGCCTTGCTTACAGCCAACTTTTTATAAGGATTTTAAATGTTCAGGTGGTGATTGCAAGTTAAACTGTTGCAAATATGACTGGAATATTTTTGTAGACAAAGCTACATATAAAAAATATAAAAGTATAAAAGAACCAAAGGAACTTGTTGAAAAAATCAACAAATGTATCAAGCGAACCAAAAGTTTTGAAAATAATTTTAATTATTCAAAAATTATTTTAGAAAAAGAATACAAAGAAACCATTATAGAAAATACTGAAAAAGAATCAGTACATATTTCCAAAATTATAGACAAGGTTTATTGTCCCTTGATTACCGACAAAGGTTTATGTATGTTGCAAAATCAATTGGGGTATGACGGCTTATGTTATACTTGTCAGTCATTTCCTCGCATTACAATCAAGTTTGATGACCGCATCGAGCGCACCTTGGGTTGTGGTTGTGAAGAAGCTTGCAAGTTGATGTTTAATCATAAAAACGGTATTGATTTTGAATTTACAGAAACTAAACCTGAAAAATATAATACACTAATATTGTTACACAACCCCAACAAAGAAGAAAAAACATTAAATTATTTTCAAATTATTCGTGAAGCAAGTATAGATATTTTACAAAATCGAGAATTAAGTTTGGACAATCGTTTTATTCTATTGGGTGTTTATTTAAACAAAATAGATGAATTTTACAAAACAAATAAGCCAACTGAAATTTCTGCATTTACGAACACCGTGCTAAACAATGCAGATTCGTTTAAGTTTTTGTTTGATATCACAAATCGCAGATATGATATAGCATTTATGCTTTTTTCTGCTTTAAGCAATAAAATTATTAGTCACCCATCATCGTATAGTGAAAGACAAATCACAGCCGGTGCACACAATGCCATTTATAATGCATTTGATAAAGAAAATAATGAGATAAAAAGCTATAATAATTATGAAAAATTGCAAAGTAATCGCAATATGATAATGGCAGACTACGAATATTATTTAGAAAACATTATGGTTAATAATTTCTTTTCAAATGCATACCCTCTTGCAAAAACCGAAGAAGATGAAATTTGTGTCTTTAATAATTATTTGAAATTTGCATGGAGTTATTGCTATTTAAAAATGATGGTTTGTGGTATGCTTGTTAATAAAACGGAATTAAACATCGATGATTTGTTTGCGTTGACAACAATTTATGGTAGACAACTTGCAAATCATAAAACAGTATTAACTAACACTGTTGAAATTATAAAAAAGAATGGGCTTGACAATATGGCAAGCATTGCATTATTGATTAAGAGCAGTTAAAAGGAATTGTGGGGAGTGGATATCAAAAAAAGGAGACGAATTCCTCGCAAAGCTCGGAATGTCAGATTAGAGACTTGAATGTAAAAACAGCACAAAAAAAACAGGCGGATATTTCCGCCTGTTTTTGTATTATTAATACTAATAAGTATTAGCCTAATAATTGTAGAACACCTTGAGGAATTTGGTTTGCTTGTGCTAGCATAGCTTGTGCACTTTGGATTAAGATGTTGTTTTTGGTGTATGCCATCATCTCTTCAGCAACGTCTGTGTCACGGATTGCGCTTTCAGCGTTTTGGATGTTCTCTTCCATTACGCTTAAGTTGTTGATTGTGTGATCCAAACGGTTTTGGATAGCGCCTAAATCACCACGAGTTGAAGATACTTGGTTGATAGCTGCTTTGATGATATCTGTTGCTTTTGAAGCGTCTAATTGGTTAGAGATATCAATAGAATCAAGTGTATCTACTGAATCTAAGCCTAGTTTATCTGTGTGCATATCACCGATAGAAACTGTTAATTGGTTGAAAGAAGCAGATGTATCACCAACTTGAAGTGTTAAACCACCTAATGTAGAAGTAACTTCAGCACCAGCATAAGCTTCTTCACCTGGGTTGATTACTCCAACCGCAGCAGCACCAGCGGCAGGAACAGCAGAAGTAATTGTTAACTTGCTACTTGCAAATGCAACTGAAGCAATTCCAGCTGTTTTCATTGCAGCTTCATCAGCGCCAGTCTTAGCTAATTCAGTTGTAGCTGCTGCTTGTAAAGTGCCTAAAGTTGCGTCAACATCACCCTCTGTAATAGCTACAGAAACATTTCCTGTTTGTGCAGTTTCTCCTGCGCCAACAAACTCAAATGTAGTGCCTTCAATTGTTATTGTTTGACCAGATTTGATATCTGTGATTTTTGAAAAATCAAGAACAGTTGTTGTTGCTGTGCCAACTTTACCAGCTGTAGTATCATCTACAGAAGCGGTACCACCTGTACCTAATGTTACAGTAGCTGGTGGGCCAGCTTGTGTGCCGTCTAATAAGTTAATGCCGTTGAAGTTAGCACTGTCAGCGATACGATTGATTTCGTCTTTAAGTGCTGTGATTTCTTTGTTTAAGTTAGCACGGTCAACATCGTCATCATATGTGCCGTTAGCTGATTGGTTAGCTAGCTCATACATACGGTTTAACATATCGTGAACTTCTGCTAGTGCGCCCTCAGCTGTTTGTACTAAGCTAATGCCGTCGTTTGCATTTTTTTGTGCAACGTCAAGGCCTGTGATTTGTGCGCGCATTTTCTCAGAAATAGCAAGGCCTGCAGCGTCGTCGCCTGCGCGGTTAACTTTGTAACCTGAAGATAATTTCTCTAGGTTTCCGCTAATAGCGTTTGTGTTTACTGTGTAGTTGCGATAAGCATTCATCGCCATAATATTATTTTGTATACGCATGGTTAAATCCTCCAAATTTTCCGGGTAAGGTCCATCTTACCCTACATAATTTTTATTTTTTTAGGGCGAAGGCCTTACACCCTAAAACGTCTTGCGGCAAATGCATTTGCTTTACCGTTCATTTATTATATCGCCACGTTTTTAAAAAAGTTAAGGGGTAAATTAAATTTTTTTATTTGTAATTATTATGTAACGTTTTTGGTGGGGGGAACGGATTCCTCGGCTACGCTCGGAATGACAGGGCAGGGCAAGCGCATTTGTCATTCTGAACGAAGTGAAGAATCCGTACTCCTTTGAGGCGGTCGCCTTAGGTGGGGGGAAACGGATTCCTCGACTGCGCTCGGAAGGACAGGGTTAGCATAAAAATAACTATATCGCCGCGTAAAATGGCGGTGAAAATTGCGCCTTGGTTTTGCCTTTTGTCATTTCACTTATTTTATAATTTATCAATTCACTGTTTGCGCTTTGTGTTAAAAAAATAATTTTCACATCTTCGGTGAAATTTACATCTTCAACAAATGCATGGTTTTCGCTCAAAAGTCGTGTGATTTGTTCGTATATCGCATAATCTACATTAAGTGTGCCTTGTGTGCATTCTTTCATGCACACAATTTTTGCCTGCTGTAGTGCCGCTTTTGCCGCTGCGGTATATGCACGGACAAGGCCGCCTGTGCCAAGCAAAGTTCCGCCAAAATATCGTGTTGTAATTACCATGCAATTTTGTAAATTTTGATGCTGTATCGCCTGTAATGTGGGCAATCCTGCCGTTTTTGCGGGTTCGCCGTCATCGGAATACTTTTCCTTATTGTTCTCGTTAAGCACATACGCATACACATTATGCCTTGCGGTTTTATGCTCGCTTTTTACGCTTTGTAAAAATTCTGCGGCCGCATGCTCGCTGTTTACAAAACTTGCAACGGCTATGAAAACAGATTTTTTCTCTTCAATTTGTGCTTTTGCTGTGCCGCTAATCGTTGTGTATTCTTGCATGGGTTTTGCTCCTTTTATTGTGTTGTGTGGCTTGCGTTGGGGGAACGGGTTCCTACGACTCGGCTCGGAATGATAGGGCAGGGCAAGCGCATTTGTCATTCTGAACGAAGTGAAGAATCCGTACTCTTTT
>CAYJGV010000139.1:0-4065 GCA_964369715.1 uncultured Bacteroides sp.
GTTTCAATTGCAAATTTCGTTTCAATTGCAAATTTCGTAAATTACACTCTAGCTTTATTTAAATTTTTGTTTTAATCACCAAGTTTATACATTACACTTTAAATTTGCTTAAAGGTTTGTTTTATCATCAAATTAAATTTTGTGCCATTAGATGTTTTCTTAAATTTTTGCCTAATACATATGCGCAAACAAGTTTAATTATGTCGGGGATAATAAACGGTATAACGCAATAAGTAAGGCTTGTTATCAAATTATTTTGTGTTAAAAACATAAAATAAACAGTGCCCAAAAAATAACAAATTATAAGGCCAATTGCCATTGAGAAAATATGCATGTGGATTTTATTGCTTTTGTTAATGGCAAGTGAAGTTAAAAACGCTATTGCAAGATATCCTATTACAAAACCGCCTGTAGGGCCAAACAATGCACCCGGTCCGCCTTGCATCCCTGCTAAAACAGGCATGCCCACAAGAGCCAAAAGCATATATACAATTATACTTGCACTTGCCCAAAACACATTTAAAAGCATACCTGCCAAAAATGCTCCCAAAACCCCTAAATTAAAAGGTATTGCACCAATAGGCACGACAATTTGTGATAAAACTGCCATCAATGCCGCGAAAAGTGCACATAGCACCATGTTTTTTGTTCTTCCTTTTGTTTTTACATTCATATCAAAAAGCCCCTTTATATTTAATTAGCGCTATTTATCAATTTTAACGCTGACTTCACCATAAGTAAGCGTTTTTTCTTCGCCGTTTTTCATTATTACAATTAAATGTCCTTCATCGGTTATACTTTTTGCAACTGCTTCTTGCTTTGTATCGTTTTGCAAAACAACAATGTTTTTGCCAAGGATAAAACTGCGCTGCTTATATTCTTGCATAAAGCTATTATTTGGCATATCATCGCAAATTTTCATAAGCTCGTTAGCAATGTATGCCGCCAATTGCGCACGGCTTATCTCTTCATTTTGTGCAAAAACAGACGTTGCGATTTCTTTAAGCTCACCGTCAAAACCGCCTGTCGGAATTTTTACATTAACGCCTATTCCAACGACTATAAAATCTATTCCGCCTGTTTGAATATCTGCTGTTGCTTCGCATAAAATTCCACAGCATTTTTTGCCGTTTTTGTATAAATCATTAACCCATTTTATTTGAATATCGTCCGTTTTAGACAAAGCTTTGATTGCCCTACATGTGGCAACTGCCGCCGCACATGTGACGCTTGCCGCATTTTGCAAACTTAAATTTTTACGCAAAATAATGCTTAAATAAAGGCCTGTGTTTTGTGGCGAGGAAAACGCACGCCCAAGCCGACCTCTACCCGCACTTTGGCTGTTTGCAATTATTAAACTGCCGTGCCCTGCGCCATTAGCACCCAATTCTTTAGCTATGATATTTGTTGAACTAACGTCGTTTTGGGCTACAATTTGTGCGTTTTTCAATGCGTAGTTCAAATGTGGCAAAATGGCCTGTTTGCTTAATACATCACTGCTTTTTTGCAAAGTGTAGCCCTTGCGTTTCACAGCGATAATATCGTGGTTATTATTTTGCAGCTCTTTAATCGCTTTCCAAATTGCCGCACGGGACACATTAAGCCTTGCCGCTAAATCTTCGCCCGAAATTGGCTCGCCCTTTTTTTGCTCTAAAATATAAAGCAAATCATTGCTTAATTGCATAAAACCTCCAAAAAGCAAATTGTGTTGTGTAAACTAAAAAATCTTTTTTCGTTTACTATATTAGCGCATAGTAAACGAAATGTCAATAAAAAGTTTACACAAAAAAACAAGCACCTTAAAAAGTGCTTGTTAAAATTTGAAAAAATGCCTTTAATCAAAACGGCAAATTCTATTAATATTTTACTCGATTTTTTTAAAAAATCAATATATGCAGAGCCTAAGCTTGTTTTTAAACAGAAAAACCGTTGCCATAAAAGGTGTTAATTAAGCTTCTTCAACTGTTTCAACGTCAGCAAAATCTTGGTCTGGAATTTCTTCATAATTGAAATCTTCGTTAAAAAGCATTTGCTCGTATTCATAAACTTCTTGCTCACGACGTCGTAAATAAACATACATTGTAACAAGTGCGCCAACCACGGCGGCAATAACAACAAACAAAGAAATAAATGCGGTAGCTTTCATAATAATGCTCCTTCCGCCGCTTCGCATCGGCATAAAAATTAATAAATTTACTCTTACCCACGCGAAGAAAACAAAGATAAGAGCATTATTTTAATTAAGCTTCTTGCCTAAAATTACTAATATTTCCTTGAAATTAAAACAATAATATAATCAAAAAAACAGAATTTTTAGTCAAAATGCTTTTATATTTTATTATTATACCCTATTTCGCTTTAATTTACAACTGTTTTAAGCCAAATTTAAACTTAAAATTTAAGCCGTTTAAATTACGATAAAATTCGACATTTTGTGAAAACTATGATACAATATAAGCCAGTTCTTCGATTGAAAGTTCGTTTTGCAACGCCTTGTTTACACAAAGCGCAAGAAGACAAGCAGCGCTTTCATTAATGGCGTTAATATCCTTAGGGCACATGGAAATATATTCGCCTTTTGCTGTTTTAATTTGCATAATTGTGGGCACACCAATGGCAATTACAGGCACACCTAAAGTGCTTTGGTTAAGCACTTCGCCATCTTTTTTAGTTAAGCCTGTGTTTGAAATTTGCACACACGCCCCAAGGCGGCCTGGTTCGCTTGTGCAAATGCTGTCAATTAAAATAATGCAGCAGGGTGAAAACAGCATTGAAATTGCATGTAAATGCCGTGAAGTGTTTATGCCTGTTGCGCCGCTTACCCCCGGCGTCACACATGCGACTTCTCTAAGGGGTATTCCAAAATTATGTTTACCTTCTGTCACAAAAATTTTATCGGCAGTTAAAGGGCCAAGGCTATCGGGGGCTACTGCTCTGTTGCCTATGCCCACCACAAGAACTTTATCGTTGTTTTTTGGCAAAAATTTACGGATTTGTTTTGAGATGGCTTTGATGTATTCTTCATTATAAGGATTTAAAAGCGCCATGTTTGCTGTCTCGATTGTAATATATTTGCCTTTTTCTCTATTTAAACCGCTTTTTAAGATATCCACCTGTGTTATATTGATGTTATTGTTTGTTGTTGTTTCAATTTTCACGCCATTTGGTATATTTCCTTTGGTTTTAGAATAAATTTCTGCGGCTATATCTGTGAAATTATTGTACATTTTTGCTCCTTAAATAAAATTATTTTATTTTTTTTTAAAAAACACTTGCCGAAATGCGAAAAAAGTGGTATTATAAAGTGCAACTGTTTAGGTACAAGGAGGTGGTACGATGCCTAACATTAAATCGCAAAAAGACCGTGTTGAACAAACAAAGAAAGAAACAGCTCGTAACAAAGCGATAAAGTCAAACCTGAAAACAGTCGTCAAAAAGGCCAATTCTGCCATTTCCCACAGCAGTGCCGACAAAGACGCATCTGTTAAAGCAGCATTTTCAACAATTGACAAAGCTGCAAGCAAAGGTGTTTTACACAAAAACACAGCTTCTCGTAAAGTGGCTCGCTTAGCAAAGGCTGCTAACGCAGAAAAATAATTTTTATTGATTTAAACCATCCCTATTGGGGTGGTTTTTTCTTATTTTAGAGATTAATAAAGCAAAGCGATGATTTTAACAAAACAATTGCACCGCAGCGCTTACCGCAGAAAAGAAGAAAGCCAACGAGTAAATTAACATAAATTATTTAAATTCTGAGCGATATTATATTTAAAGCATTATGCCTAAAGTGCAATTCATATACTTTGCAAGTAAAATCAAGCTTATAAATAAAAGCTAAGTGCAATTCACACATTTTGCAATTAGAGTAAACTATTAAATAAAAGTATAGTGTAATTCACAAAATTTGCAATAAAATAAACTTATACATAAAAACAAAAGTGTAATTCACGAAATTAGAAATTAAAGTAAAGTTTTAAATAAAGCTATAGGTAGATAAGCGGATTTTTAAACCAGCACCCAGTAGCAACAATTAGAACAATGTAATCGTGAGCGTATGTCAATCTA
>CAYJGV010000140.1:0-4060 GCA_964369715.1 uncultured Bacteroides sp.
GACATACGCTCACGATTACATTGTTCTAATTGTTGCTAAAGTGTGCTAATTATCAATTTTTTTTATCTACCTTAAGTTTTATTTAAATCTTTGCTTTAGTTTCCAATTAAGCGAATTACACTTTAGTTTTATTCAAAAGCTTGCTCTAATTGTTAACTTCATGAATTAAACTTTAGTTTTATTTAAAACAAATGCGGCAAACTTTGCCGCATTGTCATTCCTTTCGCATTTAATTAATACAAATCCCCACAACTCTATTTTAACGATATATTTCTACAAAAACAAAGCCACTCTTATAATCCCAATCACAACTAAATGCACAGGATAGAACAAATAGAAAAAACATTTTGAAAAATTTTGATGCTTTTCCATACGCTTGCCGTTATATAAAAACAAAATTGTAACAGCAGCTAAAGACATGCCTGCAACTGCTCCAATTGTGTTTATAATCGCACTTTTTGTGTCTGCATATATCATAATTTCGGTTAAATATGTAAATGCCGCAAAAGATATTCCCGACATTATAAACGCAACTTTTTTCTTTGCTTCATCGTCTTTCGCAAGTGCAAAAAGCAATGTAAACATCACTGCCAAAAACGGCCAATCGCAAAAAGCTGAAAGAATAAGCAAACCGAAAATTTTAAGGCCTCTTGCAAACCCTCTTTTGTTTTTCTCCAGCACATTTAATAAACAAAAGCACAAAAACAATGTGAAAAACATATTAAACGACACATAAGAAATCACCGTGCCTGTCGAAAACGCAAGCGCAAACGGAAATTGCGAAATCAAGCCGAAAACAAACAGCCTTTGTCCGTATTTTTTTCGAGACCGTGTATATTTATACCCCTCTACAAGAAAATAACACATCGTTATCGCTGTAAAATATCCTATGTTTTTAAAGATATAATCAATTACAGGGCTATTGTGAATTAAAACTGTTGAAATATGGTTTAAAAGCATTGTAAACATTGCAAGATATTTTATAATATCTCTATTAAGCATTTTCGTATTTTGCATGGTTTCACTCACTTCTTATTATTTTTTATTACAAAATTATGCTTATACTAAAGCTTTTATTATTGGCTATTATTAATTTTTTTGAAAATTCAATCACATTAATTTAAAATCTTTTATAGCGTGTTTCTAAACTCTACACTCTTTTTAATTTTCGTCATAAGTTCATCAAACGCCTTTGGTGTAAGGCTTTGTGCGCCATCGCAAAGCGCTTTTGCAGGGTTATTGTGCACTTCTATCATAAGGCCGTCTGCGCCCACAGCAATTGCGGCTAGGCTTAATGGTTCAACCATCCACGCTATGCCCGAGGCATGGCTTGGGTCAATTATAACAGGCAAATGTGTTTTGTGCTTTAGCATGGGAACAGCCGATAAATCCAGCGTATTGCGCATACTTGTTTCAAATGTGCGTATGCCTCTTTCGCACAAAATTACGTTTTCGTTTCCGCCTGCCATGATGTATTCTGCGCTCATTAACCATTCATCTATTGTGCTTGAAAGCCCACGTTTTAACAAAATCGGGGTTTTTAATTTGCCCAATTCTTTCAAAAGTTCAAAGTTTTGCATATTGCGTGCACCAACTTGAATCATATCTACATTTTCAAATAATGGCAGATGTTGTGCGTCCATTATCTCGGTTACTATGGGCATTTTTGCCTCATTTTTGGCGCTTACAAGCAAGTTTAGGCCCTCGTCCCTCATGCCTTGGAATGCATATGGGCTTGTTCTTGGCTTAAATGCACCGCCACGCAAAAATGTTGCGCCGCTTGCTTTAACAGCCATTGCAACTTCGTGCATTTGCTCTTTGCTTTCAATGCTGCACGGGCCTGCCATAACGCTAAAATTACCGCCACCTATTTTTATGCCACCTACATCAATCACAGTGTTTTCCGGGTGAAATTTACGGTTAGCTTTTTTATATGGTTCACTTACACGTTTAACTTCCTCAACGGCGTCATGTGCACGAAGTAAATCTATATCAACACTGCTTGTGTCACCGATAAGGCCAACTAAATGTGTGTGCTCGCCTTGTGAATTATGAATTGAAAGCCCACGTGCTTTAAATTCATCACATAAAATATTTATCTGTGCTTCAGATGCGCTTTGCTTAAAAATTACAATCATTGTTTTTCTCCTCTTTCGGTTTTGTTTATACTCACCACAATATTATACCACAAAATGCACAAATTTGGTTTTATTTTTTTGTATGTTTATAAAAAAACTTCTTTTTTATTATGTTTAATTGTATGTTTTAATAAAATGGTGATAAATTTAAAAAAAGCATTGATTTTATATACAGTGTTGTTGTAAAATAATTATATAAGGTTAATGGAAGGAGGCCATTTGTAAATGTATATATATAAGTGCTCTGTTTTTTTGCATGGGCAATGTCCTCCGAGTAATTATTACAATATAAGTGTATCCGCTGGCTAGGTGTACCCTAATTTGCCGCGGATATTTTTATTTTAATTGGAGGAAAAGAAATGCAAAAAAAAGTAGCAATCTTAATGGGTTCTGACAGCGATTGGCCGGTTGTTAAAAATGCGGCAGCGCAACTTAAAGCGTGGGAAATACCTTTTGAGGTGCATATCATGAGTGCGCACCGCACACCGGAGCAAGCATCGGTATTTACAAAAAATGCCGCACAAAACGGCTTTGGCGTAATTATTGCGGCGGCAGGCATGGCGGCACATTTAGCAGGTGCTGTTGCGGCAAACACTGTTTTGCCGGTAATCGGCATACCTTGCAAAGGTGGCACTATGGAAGGGCTTGATGCACTTTTATCAACAGTGCAAATGCCAAGCGGCATACCTGTTGCGACGGTTGCTATTGGTGGCGCAAAAAACGCGGCTGTTTTAGCGGCGCAAATTTTAGCGGTTTACGATGAACGTTTACAAAAATTATTGCTTGAAGATAGGGCACAAATGGCAAAACAAATTGCGGCTAAGGATGAAAAAATTCAAAGTGAATTAGCGGCGTTATAAGATAAAAAACAAAATAAAACAAAGAGGTATTAATATGGAAAAATTAGAAATGATTTATGAAGGCAAAGCAAAAAAAGTTTATGCAACAAGCGATGAAAATATTGTTTTAGTTGATTATAAAGACGATGCAACCGCAGGCAATGGCGAGAAAAAAGGCACAATTCGTGGCAAAGGCGTTGTAAACAATCGTGTGACAAACCGCATGATGAAAATGCTTGAAGAAAAAGGCATACCCACACATTTAGTTCAAGAAATAAGCGAGAGAGAAACTCTTGTTAAACGTGTTGAAATTGTGCCACTTGAAGTTATTGTTCGTAATGTTGCGGCAGGTAGCCTTGCAAAACGTCTTGGCATGGAAGAGGGCACAGTATTAAAAACAACTGTGCTTGAATATTGCTATAAAGATGACGCTTTGGGCGACCCTATGATTAACGAATATCACATTGCGGCACTTGAGGCGGCAACACCTGCAGAGCTTGAAGTAATTGCAGATTACTCTTTAAAAATAAACGAATATATGGCAGACTTTTTAAAAGAATATGGTATTGAATTAATTGACTTCAAACTTGAATATGGCAGATTAAGCGATGGCACTATTGTTTTGGCAGATGAAATCAGCCCTGACACTTGCCGTTTTTGGGATTCAAAAACACATGCGCATTTAGACAAAGATTTATTCCGCAGAGACCTTGGCGGCGCTGAAGAAGCTTATGCTGAAGTTATGAGCCGTTTGCTCGGCGAGTAGTATTTTAGGCTATTGTATCGGTTGTGTCATTCTGAGAAGGCACGACGAAGAATCGCAGTTACAGCGTACTTTAAAAGGGGTGCGGATTCCTACGACTCGCTAAGAGCCGCCTTACGGCGGTTGCTCGCTTGCATTGCACTGCGGTGCTTATCGCTTACGCTCGGAAAGACAGGGGTTGTCATTTTGAACGTACGTGAGAAATCGCCACTACAGCAAATTTGAAAAGTACGGATTCCTAGCTTACACTCGGAATGATAAATTGACACAAAGCAAAACCATCACAAAACAAAAACAATGATATACGGACAGTTTATTGC
>CAYJGV010000141.1:0-4053 GCA_964369715.1 uncultured Bacteroides sp.
GGTTGCTCGCTTGCATTGCACTGCGGTGCTTATCGCTTACCCTCGGAATGACGCCTACGTCTCAAAACCCATAAAAATCCATACAAATTTTTTCACTAAGGAGTATTTTAATGTTAACTGCAATTTCTGTCGCGTTTTGGGCTGTTTTTCCACTTGTGTGTATGATAGCTCTCGGTTGTTTTCTGCGATACACAAAGTTTTTCAACGATGAAAATATAAAACATCCAAATCAAATGTGTTTTAAAATATTTTTGCCTGCTACATTGTTCAGCAATATTTATAACAGTGATTTTAGCACCGCTTTTAATTTTAATTTAGTTGCCTTTGCAATTATCGGCACAATTGTTTCGTTTGTATTTTTGCTTGCCACAATTCCACGCATTGAAAATGACAATAAAAAGCGTGCGTCTATGATACAAGGCATTTTCAGAAGTAATTACATATTTTTCGGCTTGTCTGTTGTTGGTTCTATCTTTGGCGAAAGTGGCACAGCGATAGCCTCCGTTTTAGCGGCATTTGTCGTTCCGCTTTACAATATGCTTTCAGTTTTTGCACTCGAAAAATTTTGCAGCAAAAAACCAAGCGTTATTGGTATTTTAAAAGGTGTTGCAAAAAACCCGTTGATAATTTCTTCACTCACAGCATTTGCGTTTGTGATTTTAAACATAAAATTGCCTTTGCCCATTATAGACATGGTGCAAGACATGGGTAATGTCTCAACACCATTAGCACTTATTTTAATTGGTGCCGGCTTTAAATTTATGTCGTCAAAGCGTTTTATAAAACAACTTGTAATTTCTGTTGCAGGCAAACTTTTAATAATACCCATTGTTTTTGTGCCTATTGCAATTTACATGGGCTTTACGGGCGCAACGCTTGCCGCATTGCTTATTATGTTTGCAAGCCCAACCGCCGTTTCAAGCTATACCATGGCGCAAAGTGCCGGCGCAGACCACGAACTTGCAGGGCAAATTGTTGTGTGGACAACTGCTCTTTCCGCACTGACAATTTTTATTTGGGTGGCAACTTTAGGCACTATAGGCTTAATTTAAAAGCTGTTTTCCCACGCTTTTTTCAAGGTTTTCACGCCTTTAATTATGCTTTCTTCTGTCATTGAAGCAAAGCCCAAAACAAGTTTGTTTTGCGCATTTTCTTCACGGCTTTCAAGTTTATATTCACTTAACCCACAGAGGTATACTCCGTGGGTTTTTGCTTTATGTATAAGTGTTTTTTCGTTTTCTTTTGTGGTTATAACATTTATTACAAGGTGTAAGCCTGTGTGCTCTCCGCTAATTTCAATTTTATTGCCAAATTCGCTTTTAAGCGCTTGCGTTAAAGCGTCTCGCCTTTGTTTATAGGCTTGTCGTAATTTTGCAAGGTGACGTGAAAATTGCCCACTTTGCATAAAACGCTGTAAAGTTTGCTGTTCAAAGCGACTAACGGTGCATGAATAAACATTAAAAACAGCCTTATATCGTTCAAGCAGTTTTTTTGGTAAAACCATGTATGCAACACGAATTGCAGGCGCTATACAACGTGAAAATGTGCTTAAATAAATTACGTTTTCGCCGCCATAAAGCCCCTGTAAAGATGGCAGTGGCTTGCCCTCAAATCTAAACTCGCTGTCATAATCGTCTTCTATTAAAAACCCGTCTTTCGCCCTTGCCCATTCTAACAGCTCTAGCCGTCTGCCTATAGGCATTGCAATGCCTGTGGGAAATTGATGGCTTGGCGTGATATATGCAAGGTGTACACTTGTTTCTTTAAGGCTTTTTACGCAAAGTCCTTCGCTGTCTAAATTTACAAAAACACATTTTGCACCATTGTTTTTTAAAATCTCGTGCGTTTTTGTATACCCCGGGTTTTCTATCCCGAATACTTCGTTTTTAAAAAGGCATGCCAAAAGCCCAAGCAAATATTCAATGCCGGCACCTATTATTATTTGTGAGTGTTCACATTCCACCGCCCTGAATTCATGCAAATATTTTGCTATTTGTATGCGCAAATTTTCGTCGCCAATGTTTTCGCCCTTGTTTAAAAGCTCGGGGTTGTTGCTGAGTAAATCTCGCTGTAAACGCTGCCATGTTTTAAAGGGAAAAAGCGAAGTGTCTATTGCGCCTGTGCTGAAATTATACAATATATCATCGCTTTTACTATCTAAATTCTGCCTTTGTTCATATGCATTGTTTTTTACAAATTCGCTTTCGCTTTTGCTTTCTTGCGTTTGCGTATTGTGTTCAAATTTTCGCAAAGCATGCGGAACATGGCTTATGTCACACGCGACAAAACCACTTTTAGGCTTTGAGTTAATATACCCCTCGGAACAAAGCATTTGATATGCTGTATCGACAGTGTTTACGCTGATTTTAAGTTCTTGCGCAAGGCGACGTTTGCTTGGCAATTTTTCGCCTGCTTTAAGTTCGCCATTAAGCAAAGCGTTTTTTATATAAGTGTAAATTTGTTTGTACATCGCCGTTTTATCATTAAATTGTAAAAATATATTATCCATATTAACCTCCGAAATCTGATACCATGATTTTTTTATAAATTGGGTATATACACAGTATCAGTTCTTGATATAATGATAATAGATAAAACAAAATAAATCAAGTAGAGGTGTGGAAAAATGAGCAAAAAAAAATTTACCGTAAGGCAAATGACAGTGATAGGGCTTTTAAGCGCCCTTGTATTTGTTTTTAGTTGGATGCAAATACCCATAGGTGATGTTGCGAGGGTGCATTTGGGCAATGTGTTTTGTGCGCTTTCGGGTTTGTTGTTTGGGCCGTTAATCGGGGGGCTTTCTGCAGGAATAGGCAGCATGTTTTTCGATTTTACAAATCCCGCATACATATCAGAAAGCTGGATAACATTTATTACAAAATTCGCCCTTGGTTTTGTGGCTGGCGCAATTGCACACACAAAAAACGGCAATGTCAATTTTAAAAAGGACATAATTGCCGCTGTTTGTGCCAGTTTAAGCTATGTAATTTTATATTTAACAAAATCGTTTATAATGATGTATTATATCGAGGCACAAGCAATAGGCGCAGTGCAAGTTCAGCTTGTTACAAAAGGTGTAACTTCGCTTACAAATGCATTGCTTGCGGTAATTGCTTCTGTTATATTAGCGCAGATGTTGCGGCCATATTTAAGGCGAGCCGGTATTTTAAAAGATGACGTCACAGCGCAATAAGGGCGTTATTTTTCCTTTTTAAAATAGAGATATTGAATGATGCTATTGCGTTTTACAAGCCCGATAAAACTGTTTTTATCATCGATAACAGGGACAAAATTTTGCGTTAAAGTGGCATCGACTAAGTCGTCCATATTTGTGTTAATATTAACGCATTTATAATCTTTTTTGCGTTTGATATTTAAAACGGGGATATTTTCCGAGGCTTGAATGTTTAAATTGCCTGTGTTTTTTATCGCCCAAAGCAAATCGCCTTCTGTTATGGTGCCAATATATTCGCCGTTTTTGTTTAAAATAGGTATAGAAGAATATCGGTGATATTCCATTTTTTCAAGGGCTTGACGCAAAGTGTAATCGTCTTCAAGGTATGCGACTTCAATTTTAGGGGTTAAAAAAAATAATATATTCATGTATAAAACCTTATAATAATTAATGTGTTTTTTGTTTATTAAGACATTATTATTATAACATATAAATTAAGTAAGTACTATAAAATTTTAGTGAACATTGTATGATTTATTGCACAAAAATTTTTGTGTAAATTGCAATTGCCATTATATGACGGTAATTTGATACTATAGTATATCGCGGTTGATATTATGGCGCACGGTGCTGTAAGGGCGCTAAAATCAAACTTGCAAGTGTAAGTGCAATTCATTAATTTAATACAAAAAAACCGCCTTTCGGCGGTTTTTTTGGTAAGCGATTTTAAAATTAGTTTTGTGTTTAATACGGCACAACAGCAAGACTGCCGTCAATGCCGTCAATATTAAAAATATTAACACCTGTTTAGCATCAAATTGGCTAAGGGAACGGATTCCTACGACTCGCTAAGAGCCGCCTTACGGCGGTTGCTCGCT
>CAYJGV010000142.1:0-1830 GCA_964369715.1 uncultured Bacteroides sp.
AAATTTATTATTTTATTGTATTTTATCACATTTGTAAATTGCGTTTTATATTTATTAAAACTATATTTTACAAATGGTATGATACAATTCAAAATGCGAATATTTTTCGCTTTATAAATTTATACGTAAAAAGTCCAATGTTTTAAAATTAAAAATATTGCCGCCTTTGCGGCTGAATGGAGAAATAAAAATGGAAAAAAGTTTTTCTGAAAGCTATAAAGCGGCAGGAGTTGACATAACCGCAGGTTATAAGGCCGTTGAACTTATGAAAACCCATGTTGCAAAAACAATGACAAAAGGTGTTATGGGCGGCATTGGCGGTTTTGGTGGCATGTTCGAACTTGATATGCAAGGCTTAACTCGTCCTGTGCTTGTCAGCGGCACCGACGGCGTTGGAACTAAGCTAAAACTTGCTTTTTTACTTAACAAGCATAATACTGTTGGCATAGATTGCGTTGCAATGTGCGTTAACGACGTTTTAGCGTGTGGCGCAAAGCCTCTTGTTTTTTTAGATTACATCGCATGCGGTAAAAATCATCCTGAAAAAATTGCCGCTATTGTTGAGGGAATCGCTGAGGGCTGTGTACAAGCCGGTGCGGCGCTTGTCGGTGGCGAAACCGCCGAAATGCCGGGCTTTTATCCTGAAGATGAATACGATTTAGCAGGCTTTACTGTCGGCGTTGTGGACAAAAGCCGCATTATAGACGGCACAAAAATGCAAGACGGCGATGCAATTATCGCTCTTCCATCAAGTGGTGTTCATTCAAACGGTTTTTCGCTTGTGCGTAAAATTTTCGATTTAGAAGGCGACGATTTAAACAAAAATTTTGCTGAACTAGGCGAAAAAACCTTGGGCGAAACTTTGCTTACACCCACGAAAATTTATATAAAAGCTGTTCATTCGCTGCTTTGCGAAGAAAGCGGTGTCACTGTTCACGCTGTCAGCCATATAACAGGCGGCGGTTTTTACGAAAACATCCCACGTGCGCTCGCTGATGGTTTTAATGCGAAAATCAAAAAAAGCGATGTTAAAGTTCTGCCTATTTTTAACCTTATCCAAAAAGAGGGGAATATTCCGGAACGTGATATGTATAACACATTTAACATGGGCGTTGGTATGATTTTGATAGTGCCTAAAGACGAGGCGCAAAAAGCTGTGCAAATTTTACAGCAAAACGGCGAAGAAAACGCCTATATTTTAGGCGAAATTGAAAAAGGCGAAAAGGGCGTGACACTGTGGTAAAAACAGCTGTTTTAGTAAGCGGTGGCGGCACAAATTTGCAGGCAATTATTAACGCTAAAGAAAACGGCATTTTGCCAAATGCACAATTAAGCCTGGTTTTAAGCAGTAACGAAAACGCATATGCACTTGAAAGAGCAAAAAAGGCTAATATAAAAACAGCGATAGTACGCCGAAAAGATTTTGATAACAGCGAAAACTTTGACAGCGCCTTGCTTAATGTTTTAATTGAAAACAAAATTGAAGTAATTGTACTTGCAGGATTTATGAGCATTTTGGGCGAAAGTATAATAAAAGCATATGATGAAAAAATCATCAATGTGCATCCAAGTTTAATTCCAAGTTTTTGTGGCGCAGGCTTTTATGGGCTTAAAGTACACAAAGCAGCGCTTGAAAAAGGCGTTAAAATAACAGGCGCAACTGTACATTTTGTAAACGAAATACCCGACGACGGAAGAATTATTTTACAAAAAGCTGTTGAAGTTTTAGAAGATGATACACCCGAAACTTTACAAAAGAGGGTTATGGAACAAGCCGAATGGGAAATTTTACCCAAAGCACTCGCTATGTTGACAAAAGAAATTTTAAAC
>CAYJGV010000142.1:1930-4053 GCA_964369715.1 uncultured Bacteroides sp.
AAAAGGAGTAATTATGCAGAAATTAAATTTATCTACAGAACTTTCCACAAATGCTTACCCCGGCAGAGGCATTGTTGTTGGACGCAGTGAAGACGGAAAAAGTGCTGTTATAGCATATTTTATCATGGGCAGAAGCGAAAACAGCCGCAATAGGATTTTCAGCGAAAAAAGCACAAGCATTTTAACCGAAGCGGCAGACCCATCAAAAGTTAAAGACCCATCTTTGATAATTTATTCACCTGTGAGAGTATACAAAAACACTCATATTGTTTCTAACGGAGACCAAACAGATACAATTTACAGCGGCATGCAAAACAAAAAAAGCTTTATTAAAAGCTTACGCAAACGCACTTTTGAACCGGATTCTCCACATTTTACACCACGTATAAGCGCCACTGTTAAGGTAAAAAACGGCGAAGCTAAATTTAAAATGAGCATTTTAAAAACAAGTGCGGGCAACGATGAATGCACCATAAGAAATTTTTACGAATACACAAATATGCCATGTGGCGAAGGCCGTTTTATTCATACATACCGTGCAAATGAAGAACCATTGCCAAGTTTTTGGGGCGAACCTTTGACAGTTGAAATTAAAAACGACATGGATAAATTTGCAAAACTTATTTGGGAAAGTTTAGACAACGACAACAAAATTAGCCTTTTTGTACGTTATATCGATATTAAAACAGGCGAATTTAAACAAAAGATAATTAACAAATACAAAAAGGAGCAATAAAATGCAAAACAATGAAATGCTTTTAAAATATGGCACAAACCCTAACCAATCACCGGCAAGCATATATATAAACGACGATTCATCATGCAAAAACTTACCTGTTACTGTTTTAAACGGTAAACCGGGCTATATAAATTTTTTAGATGCGCTGAATGCATGGCAACTTGTAAAAGAACTTAAAGCGACAACAGGCATTGCGGCGGCGGCATCATTTAAACACGTCAGCCCTGCCGGTGCGGCATTAGGCTTGCCTTTAAGCGACACATTAAAGCAAATTTATTTTACAGCACATGTGCCTGAAATCAATTCATCACCGCTTGCGTGCGCATATGCAAGGGCTCGCGGCGCCGATAGAATGAGCAGTTTTGGCGACTGGATTGCACTAAGCGACGAATGCGACGAATTAACAGCACGCTTAATTGCGCCTGAAGTTAGCGACGGCGTAATTGCGCCATCTTACAGCGAAAAAGCACTTGAAATACTAAGCGCTAAACGAAAAGGTGGGTATAATGTTGTACAAATCGATGTAAATTATATTCCGTCTGAAATAGAAACACGTACGGTTTACGGCGTAACTTTTTCGCAAAAACGCAATGATTTCGCAGTGGACGACAGCACTTTTGCAAATATTGTAACAGCTAACAAAAATTTATCGGATGATCAAAAACGAGATTTAAGCGTGGCATTAATCACATTAAAATACACACAAAGCAACAGTGTTTGCTATGTGCAAAACGGACAAGTTATCGGCGTTGGTGCCGGCCAACAAAGCCGTATACATTGCACACGTCTTGCAGGCGGCAAAGCTGATATTTGGCAACTTCGTCAACACCCAAAAGTTTTATCGCTACCTTTTAAAGAAAACGTTCCACGTGCAAACCGTGACAATGCAATTGATGTTTACATCAGTGATGAATTTGAAGATGTTATCGGCGCAAACACATGGCAAGAAAATTTTACATCACAGCCTGAAGCTTTGACACAAGAAGAGAAAAAGGAATATTTATCAAAAATCACAGGCGTTTGCCTCGGCAGTGATGCGTTTTTCCCATTCGGAGATAATATCGAACGTGCACGCAGAAGCGGCGTAAGCGCAATAATTCAACCGGGCGGTTCAATCCGTGATGCACAAGTTATCGAAACTTGCGATAAATATAATATCGTAATGGCATGCAACGGGCTAAGGTTGTTCCACCATTAAATAATAGAATGAAACCTAAAGTGCAATTCACGGAATTTGAAATTAAAGCAAAGCTTATAAAACAAAACTAAAGTATAATTCACAAAATTAGTAATTAGAACAAGCTTTTAAATAAAAGTTAAGTGTAATTCACGAAGTTAGCAATTAAAACAAGCTTTTAAATAAAAGTTAAGTGTAATTCACGAA
>CAYJGV010000143.1:0-3938 GCA_964369715.1 uncultured Bacteroides sp.
AGAATGACAATGCTTGCCGAGGGGAACGGATTCCTCGATTACACTCGGAATGACAGCATGGCTTGCCCAGAGGAACGGATTCCTCGATTACACTCGTAATAACAAGTTTTCAATGCATTGCAAACATAATAAATTGTTGTATAAATATTGACAATTCACAACAATATATTATAATATAATTAATAAATAAAAACTGTGAACGGGCATATAGACAATAATTTATTTTCAGAGAGAGAATGGTAAGGAGCTGTTGACAAACAAAGACTTTGCAAAAACTAGAGCAAAATTTTTGTCAGATGAGACAAAAAGCGCAAGCAATACTTTTTGTATTAATGAGCATTTTTGTGAAATATGACGGAATTTTTGCCGACGCTTTTTGTGAAGGCGACTTTGGGGGCAGCACCGGTAAGCTGAAACATTCTTAAATAAACTGTCTTTGCCACCCGTGAGTTGTTGGCTTAAATGGCCATTCGTATAAACTGCGTTAAAGTTTATCAAAGTGGTGTGCTATGCACGCAATTTGGGTGGTACCACGGAAGCTTAATGCCTTCGTCCCTTTTTTTAGGGGTGGAGGTATATATTTTTTTAAGAGGAGATTTAAAATGCAGTGGACAGGATTAAATGAATTAAGGGAAAAATATCTCTCGTTTTTTGAGAGCAAAGGCCATTTGCGCCTTGGCAGTTTTCCACTTGTTCCAAACAATGATAACAGCCTATTACTAATAAATTCAGGCATGGCACCGATGAAAAAATGGTTTTTAGGGCAGGATACACCGCCTTCACCAAGGGTTACAACATGTCAAAAATGTATTCGTACACCGGATATTGAAAGGGTTGGCATAACTGCTCGTCACGGCACTTATTTTGAAATGCTTGGTAATTTTAGCTTTCAAGATTATTTTAAACCCGATGCAATAGCATGGGCGTGGGAGTTTTTCACAAAAGTGCTTGAAATACCTTCAGAAAGTCTTTATGTTTCGGTTTATTTTGAAGATGATGAAGCATATGATATCTGGACAAAAGATATAGGCATAGATCCATCACATATGGTGCGTTTGGGAAAAGAAGATAATTTCTGGGAACACGGAACAGGACCTTGTGGCCCTTGCAGTGAGATTCATTTTGACAGAGGCGAGGCATATGGTTGTGGAAAACCTGATTGCCAAGTAGGCTGTGATTGCGACAGATATATGGAAGTGTGGAATTTGGTGTTCACACAATTTAATTCTGACGGCGCAGGTAATTATGAAAAGCTAGAGCGCCCTAATATTGACACTGGCATGGGATTAGAGCGTTTAGCATGTGTCTTACAAGATGTCGGCAATTTATTCGAAGTTGATACAGTTCAAAAAGTAATAAAACATGTTGAAAAAATAACAAGTAAAAAATATAAAGAAGATATAAAAACTGATATTTCTATTCGAGTTATAACAGATCATATTCGCTCAACAGTGTTTATGGTTAGCGATGGCGTTTTACCAAGTAACGAGGGTAGGGGCTATGTTTTGCGCCGTCTTTTAAGGCGTGCTGCACGACATGGACGTATGTTAGGCGTAGAAAAACCATTTTTGGAAGAATTATGCAATACAGTAATAGAAGAAAACAAAATTGCATACCCCGAACTTTTTGAAAACAAGGATTATATTAAAAAGACAATATCAGCCGAAGAAGAACGCTTTATGCGCACTATCGACCAAGGTTTAAATATTTTAAACAATTTGCTTGATGAGTTAAAAAACAGCGATAAAGCGATTATAAGTGGCGAAGATGCTTTTAAATTGCAAGACACATTTGGTTTTCCCATTGATTTAACAAAAGAAATCGCAATGGAAAACGGAGTTGATGTTGACGAAGAAGGCTTTAAAAAAGCGCTTAAAGTTCAACAAGACACAGCAAGACAAGATAGGGCAAACAGAGATATTTCAGGCTGGTCTGCTGATTTATTCAGCGAGCTTGACGAAAGCGAAACCATTTTTACAGGCTATGATGAAATGGAAACTTCAAGTAAAATTATAGCTATTTCAAATGGTGATGAAATAATTCAAACTTATGCAAACAACAGTGAGGATGAAAAAGTTTTTGTAATCTTAAAAGCCACACCTTTTTATGCCGAAAGTGGTGGACAAGTTGCTGATACAGGCGATATAACAACAAAAACAGGGGCTGTTTTAAAAGTAATTGATTGCAAAAAAACATCAAAAGGCTATTTTGTACACACTTGTATTTTGAAAAAAGGCATGATACAAAACGGTGAAAGTGTTTATGCTTGTGTTGATGTAAAACGTCGCAAAGCTATTATGCGAAACCACACAAGTGCCCATTTATTGCAAACAGCTTTAAGAGAAGTTTTAGGCACACATGTGCATCAAGCAGGCTCTTATGTTGATGAAAACCGTATGCGCTTTGACTTTACACATTTTAATGCTGTAACCCCACAAGAACTTTTACACATTGAAATGCTTGTAAACGAAAAAATATTTGATGCACTTGATGTAAATGTTAAAGAAATGACTTTGCAAGAGGCAAAAGATATGGGTGCAATGGCATTATTCGGTGAAAAATACGGAGATGTTGTAAGAGTTGTAGATGCAAGCGGTTGGTCAACCGAGTTTTGCGGCGGCACACATGTAAAAAACACATCATTGCTTGGCATGTTTAAAATTGTATCAGAATCATCTGTTGCGGCAGGTGTGCGAAGAATTGAAGCTGTAACCGGTATGGAAATTATTAAAATGCTTGATGAAAAAAGCAATTTACTTTCACAAGTTGCAGGGTCATTAAAAGCGCCTAATATTAACGATGTGCCAAAACGTGTTTTAACTTTAATTGCAGAATATAAAAACAGCCAAAAAGAGCTTGAGAATTTAAAAATTAAAATGGCAGACAGCAAAATTGAAGGTTTGTTTGAAAGCACTGTAGCTGTTAATGATATTCGCGTTTTAACACTATTTTTATCGGGAACCAATACAGATGCAATTCGCACATTATTGGATAAAATTATATCAAAAGCGCCAAAGTCAATTGTTGCAATAATAGGTGAAAACGATGGCAAACATACACTTTGTGTAAGTTGCAGTAAGCATGCACTTGAAAAAGGTGCACATGCAGGCAAACTTGCAAAAGAAATTGCAATGATAGCAGGAGGAAATGGTGGCGGTAAGCCGGATTTTGCAATGGCAGGAATAAAAGATGCACATAAAATTGATGACGCACTTAACGCAGTTAAAGATATTGTAGAGAATATGACAAAATAAGGAGGCTTTTATGCAAGATTGTTTGTTTTGTAAAATGGTAGACGGGCAAATTCCAATTAATAAAGTATATGAAGACGATAAAATTCTGGCATTTCATGACATTAATCCTGTCGCTCCGGTGCATTTTTTGGTAATACCAAAAAAACACATTACATCAGCACTTGATATTGGCCAAGAAGATAAAGAACTTATGGGACATATTTTAGTTGTTATTTCAAATTTAGCAAATGAAATGGGCCTTGATAAAGGGTTTCGTGTTGTTAACAATTGCAAAGAAGACGGTGGTCAAACTGTTAATCATTTACATTATCATGTGCTTGCAAAACGCAGTTTAACTTGGCCACCGGGCTAACTTATGATATTTATATCTGCAATTAATAATTAAACCTTTTGCTATGATTTGCAAATATTAGAATATGATTAATTCTTATTCTAAACAAAAATAATAATAAATAACAAAACACAAAGTTTGCTGTTTTAAACAAAATGAAGAATTGATAATTTAAACACAAAGTTTGTCATTCTGAGCGAAGCGAAGAATCCGTGTTTGTCATTCTGAGTGATACGAAGAATCCGTGTTTGTCATTCTGAGTGATACGAAGAATCCGTGTTTTTCATTCTGAGCGAAGCGAAGAATCCGTCCTATACAACTATAAATATAAGGAGTAGAATTATGAGTAAACA
>CAYJGV010000144.1:0-3930 GCA_964369715.1 uncultured Bacteroides sp.
AATTACACTTTGGGTTCGTTTAAACGCTTATTTTAAAGTTTGTTTTAATTACTAGGTTTGCAAATTCCACTTTAAGTTTTATCTATAAGCCTATTTTAATTATGCTTATTTAAATTAAAAGTTTATTTTAATCGCCAATTTATAAATTTCACTTAAAACACAGACTATTTACTGTGCTATTCTGCGCTTACATTATATTGTATATTTCCAAGTAAATTGTCAATGCTGTCGGCATTGTTCAAGTTTAAATCAATATATATTTGCAAACCGCTATAATATAAAAGATGTTCTATTTCGCTTTCGCTTAAATTATAACGCAATTTTAAATTGTCGCTAATTTGGGCTATAAGCTCATCTGTTGCGTTTTCTTCATTAATATATTCTATATCATATTCTGCACCTTGTGCAAGCCCTATTGGCATTATCGATGCGTTTTCATATTCTTCTTGCGTAATATATCCTTGTTGCCACATTTCGTAAAGCACATAATTTCGTCGTGCCAAATGCTCTTCGGGGTGGGTTACCGGGTTATATCCATATGGGTTTTTTGTTATTGATGCAAGGCTTGCACATTGCTCAAGCGTAAGCTCGCTTACAGGTTTATTAAACAATTTCATGCTTTCCGCCTGTATGCCTGCGGTGTTTTCGGTAAAACTTATTATATTTAAATATGCTTCTAAAATTTCATCTTTTTCATATTGAATTTCAAGCAAAATCGCCCTATATATCTCACGCACTTTGCGCAAATATCCCTCTATGCCACTCGCCGTATCATCAGATGTCATGTTTTTTACAAGTTGCTGTGTTAAGGTAGAGGCACCTTGTTGCATGCCGTCATCACCACCAATGTACGAGCCCGTTATTATATACGATACTTCATTAAGTGCCGCATATATTGTTCGTGTTATGCTTATGCCAAAATGCGAGTAGAAATCTCTATCTTCAATTGCGATAAAAGCCTGTTGTAATTCAATGGGAATTTCTTCGAATTCAACCCAGGTTTTTTCTTGCTTTAATGGCAATTGAGCGTAAATTTCTTGCTCGCCATTTTCATTTATATGGTAAATTGTTGTCGCATTCGTGCCATCAATTTTATCTAAACTAAGCCATAAAAAATCGTTTTTCGTATTTACGTATAAGTAAAGGCCGATGGCAATTATAAAAATAAATATGATACTTAAAAATATTCTTCCAAAAATTCTTTTCTTTGTTCTTTTTCGCATGAAATTTACACCTCCTTAAATGCATTTTTATGCCTTTTTACTTTTTATCGTGCTTTTTTTGCAAAGGTTTTGCACTGCCGTCCTCTTGTTTAATATAAACATTATTTAATTGCGATTTTAATGATGTGCGCATCTCGCTAATATATTCTTGTCTTAAAAGTTTTTGCTCTTGAACCTCGGCTTCATTTAAACCCTCTGCTGTTTTACTTTTTGCCGAAAGTTCATTAATTCTTTTAATTTTTTCTTTTGTCATAATTTTCTCCGTTCTTCTTAATGCCGATTTTATGCTATATTCTGTTATATTATAGCACAAAAACACAAGGCAGCATAGCTTTAGCGAATAATTTATCGCCTTGCTTTTAAAAAAGCTTTACATTACACTTGCACTTGCTTTTTTTGCTGCCTTGCTGTATTATAAACTCGCATAGCGAGGAATTCTTTGTCACCGAAGCAAAGACGCAAACTTTGTTCGGTTACCAATGGACACTAAAATTTCATGTGTCCCTGCGCACTTGTTTGAGAAAGATTTCTTATCTCTTGCGCATTAGATAATTTGAAAATTTTTATTTTCATATCAGTTTAATTTATTAGGAGTTTTTATAAACTGAATATTGCATCGGATTAATTTGTTTGCTTTACCCGATGAAACTATTCTAACCTATATATATGAACACAATTTTAAAAAAATTTAAAAGGTTTAGCAATTTTTTGTGTAATATTTGTGAAAGGTTCGGTGAAATTTACGATGAATTTTTGGCGTGATATGGAGATAATTTTAAAAGACAACGCAAGCAAAGGCTTAAAACCCAGGCTTTTGCTTCATTCTTGTTGTGCGCCGTGCTCGTCGTCTGTGCTTGAATTTTTATCAAAATATTTTAAACTTACAGTACTTTATTATAACCCAAATATTTACCCGAACGAGGAATATTTAAGGCGTGCCGCAGAGCAAAAGCGTTTTATAAAAAATGTCTACGGCAACGAAATTGGCATTATAGAATTTTTGGATAGCGATACCGTTTTTTATACTGCCGTAAAAGGGTTAGAAGCCGAAAAAGAAGGCGGAGCACGCTGTGAAAAATGCTTTGTGTTGCGCCTTGAAAAGGCGGCAAAACTGGCAAAAGCTTGCTCTTACGATTATTTTTGCTCTACATTAACCGTAAGCCCCCATAAAAATGCAAAAGTGATAAATGAAATTGGTTTTGATTTGCAAAAAAAGCACGGTGTTAATTTTTTACCCAGTGATTTTAAAAAGAAAAATGGTTTTAAACGCAGTGCCGAACTTTCAAGAGAGCACGATTTATATAAACAAACTTACTGTGGTTGTGTTTTTTCGCAAAATAACGACGAATAGCGGCACAATAATTTAAAATTATGTTTTTTATGCGAATTATGCTATAATATAAGATATAGTTCAAAGGCCAAATAAGGAGTTAACATATATGAATTACACCGAATTAGAATTGCCCGAAAATCTGCAAAAAGCAGTTGCACGCATGGGCTTCACCGAAATGACCGAAGTGCAAGAGCTTAGCATACCAATAATGCTAGAGGGCAAAGACATTATAGCAAAAGCACCCACAGGCACCGGCAAAACATGTGCCTTTGGCATACCTGTTGTGCTTAGCATAAATGAAGAATTAAAAGCACCGCAAGCCGTGATAATGGCACCGACAAGAGAACTTGCACAGCAAATCACCGAAGATTTGCGAGACCTTGCACATTATTATAAAGGCATACGCATAATTACATTATACGGTGGCGCAAATATAAACAAACAAATTGATAATTTAAAAAAAGGCGCACAAATAATTGTAGCGACGCCCGGTAGACTTCAAGATCATATTAATCGCCGTACAATTAATGTTAGCAAGGTTACCGATATTATTCTTGATGAAGCCGATGAAATGTTAAACATGGGTTTTTACAAAGATGTGCGTAAAATTTTAGACACAATTAAAAGTAAAAAGCGCCTTGCGATGTTCAGCGCAACCATTAGCCGTGAAGTTATGGACATAGGTTGGCTTTATCAACGAGATGCCGAAGAAATTGAAGTTAAGCCTATAGAAAAAAACATGCCAAAAATTGCACAATACACTGTTTTAACGACAGGACGCAATAAATTGGCAGATTTAACTAATATAATTTTGCAAAAACAATTTGCAAGGGTGATGGTTTTTTGCAATACAAAATATACAACAGGTATGCTTGCAAACCAATTAGCCGATTTGAATTTTGTTGTCGATTGTTTACACGGCGATTTATCTCAAAAAGAAAGAAATGCCATAATGACAAGGTATAAGGCCGGTGAAATTGCCGTTTTATGCGCAACAGATGTTGCGGCAAGGGGCATTGATGTCGAAGATGTCGATGCGGTTTTCAACTATGATGTGCCGCCCTCAAACGAGAATTACACGCACAGAATAGGACGCACAGGCAGGGCAAAACGTGAAGGCGAAGCATATATTTTATACACAAAAGAAGAGGTAAAGCGTGTTAAAGATGTTTTAAGATACACCAAAAACACAGCCTTATCAATTTACTTTGACGATGATAATATGATGAAAGTTAGTGCAGAAGTTTAGGTACCATGATGTAATTCGAACTTATATTGCATTGCATTGGCTAGCCAATTTGAACACTGTCATTCCGAGTGGAGCGATAAGCACCGCAGTGCAATGCAAGCGAGCAACCGCCGTAAGGCGGCTCT
>CAYJGV010000145.1:0-3814 GCA_964369715.1 uncultured Bacteroides sp.
ACGAGGAAAGCTTCTTCTTTTCGGCGGGAAAAGAAGCAAAACCGCCGGGGGTTGCGATTCCCCCGGACCCCTAAACGCTGTGCTCCAAGGTCCGCAACAAAGAACAATCACAATCGCTCGCTAACAATAAGATTGACATACGCTCACGATTACATTGTTCTAATGTCGCTAAAGTGTGCTAATTGTCAGATTTGCTTATCTACCTTATGTTTTATTTAAAACTTTGCTTTAATTACTAATTTCGTGAATTGCACTATACTTTTATTTACAAGTTTACTCTAATTGCTAAGCTTACGTATTACACTCTAAATTTTATTCGAAAATTTGCTTAAATTGTAAAATTCGTGAATTCCATTTCAAGCTCATTCAAAAGTCTGATTTTATTGCTAAATTCATAAATCAAGCACAATTATTATAGCATAGATTCACACTTTTACAAAGCATTAATTAAACAGTGCGCTTTTATGTCATATTTTAACGAATTAATCTTGATAAAAATAATAAATATCATGCTGAACTATAGCTGCTATTACAAAAATTACATGTTAATTCAAGATGTTATTTTATTGACAATATGCTGTAAAAAGGTTATTATTATATAGATATTTATATATTACTTTTAAATGGGTAAATACGCAGACAAAACCATTTAAATTCAAATCATAGGCACTGAGAGGGGAAAAACAATGTCAAAAACACTTGCACAAAAAATACTTGATGCACATATTATTGACGGCGAGGCAAAAGTTGGAAGTGAAGTTGGGCTTAAAATAGACCAAACTTTAACACAAGACGCAACAGGCACAATGGCTTATTTGGAATATGAAGCCATGGGTATACCAAGAGTTAAAACCGAATTAAGTGTAGCTTACATAGACCACAACACACTTCAAAGTGGCTTTATGAATGCAGACGACCATAGGTTTATTCGCACAGTTGCAAAAAAAATCGGTGTGCGTTATTCACGCCCGGGCAACGGCATTTGTCACCAAGTGCATTTAGAGCGCTTTGCAAAACCCGGCAAAACTTTGATAGGAAGCGACAGCCACACACCAACAGCCGGTGGCATTGCAAGCATAGCAATGGGCGCAGGCGGTTTAGACGTTGCGGTTGCAATGGGCGGCGGCGCTTATTATATACCATACCCAAAAATGGTGCGCATAAATTTAACAGGCGAATTGCAACCAATGGTTAGCGCAAAAGATATCATTTTAGAAGTTTTGCGTGTTTTAAGCGTTAAAGGCGGCGTTGGCAAAATTATCGAATACGCAGGCGAGGGCATTAAAACATTAAGCGTTCCTCAACGTGCAACCATAACAAATATGGGTGCAGAACTTGGCGCGACAACTTCTATTTTCCCAAGCGACGAAATTACAAAAACTTTCTTAAAAGCACAGGGAAGAGAAGAGGACTATATAGAGCTATCCTCCGACGAGGACGCTGTTTATGATGAAGAATACACAATTGATTTAAGCGTGTTGCAACCTCTTGCGGCATGTCCACACAGCCCTGATAATATCAAAACCGCAAAATCACTTTTTGATGTTAAAGTGGATCAAGTTTCAATTGGTTCTTGCACAAATTCAAGCTATACTGATTTAATGACAGTTGCAAAAATATTAAAAGGCAAAAGCATCAACCCTGAAGTAAGCCTTTCTATAGCACCGGGTTCAAGGCAGGTTTTATCTATGCTTAGCGAAAACGGCGCACTTAAAGATTTGATGGACGCAGGTGCACGTATACTTGAAAGCGCGTGCGGCCCTTGCATAGGCATGGGGCAAAGCCCAAACAGCGGTGGCGTTTCACTTCGAACTTTCAACCGCAATTTTGAAGGCAGAAGCGGAACAGCAGATGGTCAAGTTTACCTTGTTAGCCCTGAAACAGCGGCTGCGTCTTGTTTGACAGGCTATTTTACATGCCCGACAACCTTACCGCCAATTGAGCCAACACAACAACCACAGCAGTTTTACATAAACGACAATATGGTGGATTTACCTGCTAGCGATGACGAATACGAGAGCGTGGAAGTTTTACGTGGGCCAAATATCAAGCCTTTGCCACAGGCAAAAGAGCTTAGCGATACCATGCAAATGCCTTGCGTTTTAAAGGTTGGCGATAATATCACAACAGACCATATTATGCCTGCCGGCAATAAAATTTTGCCTTTCCGCAGCAATATTCCTCACCTTTCACAATATTGCTTTGAGGTTTGCGACACCGAGTTCCCCGAACGTGCAAAAAAAGCGGGCGAGGGTTTAATAATCGGCGGTGCAAACTATGGGCAAGGCTCCAGCCGTGAACACGCCGCATTAGTTCCACTTTATTTAGGCATAAGGGCTGTTATAACAAAAAGTTTTGCGCGCATACACAAAGCAAACCTTGTTAATGCAGGCATTCTACCGCTTGAATTTGAAAACGAGAGCGATTATGACAAAGTGAGCCAAATGGACGACTTAACACTTGAAAATGTGTTAGACGGAATTAAAACAGGGAAAATCGCATTAAAAAACAACACAAACGGCACAAGCATTAATTTAAATTGCGATATAAGCGAACGTCAAGCAGAGGTTATAAAAGCGGGTGGGCTTTTAAATTACACAAGAGAACAAGTATAAAACAAAGGAGAAACAGAATGTTAAACATCGAACAAGCAAAAGAAAGTTTTGGTAAACTTATCGAAGCACAAATGAAACGTGTACAGGCAATGCAAAATCAAGAGGATTTTTTAGATTTCGCTAGCCTTGACAAAATTGTTATTGGCATTTGCGGTGGCGACGGAATCGGCCCCGTTATTTCAAGCGAGGCAGAGCGTGTTCTTCGCTTTATGCTTAAAGACGACGTTGCCGCAGGCAAAGTTGAATTTAAAACAATTGACGGTTTAACAATTGAAAACCGTGCAGCGCAAAACAAAGCTATACCAGATGACGTTTTACAAGAACTTAAAACTTGTCATGTTATTTTAAAAGGGCCAACAACCACACCAAGGGCAGGCGACCCATGGCCAAATATTGAAAGCGCAAACGTTGCAATGAGAAAAGAACTTGATTTATTTGCAAATGTTCGCCCTGTTAAAGTGCCAAGCCAAGGCATCGATTGGACATTTTTCCGCGAGAACACTGAAGGCGCATATGCACTGGGTTCATGCGGTTTTGAAACAGAAAGCGGCATTAGTGTCGATTTTACTGTAACAACAACAGATGGCACCGAGCGCATTGCAAAACTTGCATATGATTTTGCAAACAAAAACAATAAAAAACGTGTTTCTATAGTTACAAAAGCAAATGTTGTTAAAGCAACCGACGGCAAATTTTTAAAACTTTGCCAAGAAGAAGGCGCAAAATATCCTGATATAACAACAGATGACTGGTATATTGACATCATGACAGCAAAACTTGTGGACGAAAAACGCCGCAGAGATTTTGAAGTTTTAATTCTACCTAATTTATACGGCGATATTTTAACAGATGAAGCCGCAGAATTCCAAGGCGGCGTAGGCACAGCAGGCAGTGGCAATATCGGCAAACGTTATGCTATGTTCGAGGCTATCCACGGAAGTGCTCCACGCATGATGCAAGAGGGCAGAGGCAAATATGCCGACCCATGCAGCATGCTTCGTGCAGCAGTAATGCTTTTGTCACACATCGGCTATCAAAAAGAGGCAGATAAGCTATCCGCCGCTTTAGACAAATGCATGTTTGAGGAAAAAGCCCTGACAATTACAGGCAGAGACACAGGTTGCACTTGTAATGAATTTGGCGACTATGTAATGAAAAATATCTAATTACATAACAGTTTCGCATAATATAAATAATCT
>CAYJGV010000146.1:0-3798 GCA_964369715.1 uncultured Bacteroides sp.
AGCTCCCGGCTCATAACCGGTCGGTCCACGGTTCGAGTCCGTGCAGCCCCACCAAAAAACCTTGTAGCGCAAGCTGCAAGGTTTTTTACTTATTACTTCTTCACTATTCACTCTTCACTAACCCCACTACAAGGTTTTTTGAAAGTAATAAGTAATAGTGAATATTGAATAAGTGTTATTTTTAGCATCGAGGTGCATTATGAGTGATAGCATATTAATAATAAAATCTAAAGAGTTTGCTTTAGATATAATAAAAGTTTGTAACATTATAAAGCAAAACAAAAAAGAAAGTGTTTTGACAAACCAATTAATACGCTCGGGCACAAGTGTTGGCGCAAATATTAGAGAAGCCTTTTATGCACATAGCAAAGCAGATTTTATCAGCAAATTGCAAATTGCTTTGAAGGAATGCTCAGAAAGTGAATATTGGCTTGAACTTTTAATTGAGAGCGGATATTATAATGAAACATATATTTTAGATAAGTGCATAGAAGTTAAAAAAATATTAATCTCGTCTATTAATACAGCAAAGAAAAACAAACAACTTTAATTATGGGTATGCATTTTGTATAAGCAAGCCACTCGTCGCAAACTACGCTTAGTTTGCGACGACTTTTTTGCAAATTTATAAAAGTCATCGCGCACACCGCTGTGTTGCTCCTCGTTATTCCGAAAAAAGGCACGCTCGGGTTTGCACCTACAGTGCTGTTCAATCTATAAAATCCACAAATAAATACAAAACAGCCTAACACATTTTAAATCGTGTTAGGCTGTTTATATTTTTATTAAAGTATTATATAAAATTATTTATAATATGCCACACCACAGGCACAAGCAAAGCCGGCAATAAATTCGCCGTTTTTATTTTATTTTCAAAAAGGAAATTATATCCCGTGCAAACAACAAGACAATAACCCACCATACATATTTCTGTCAACAATTGCCCTGCGAGCAACGGCTCCAACGCTGACGCCGCCAAGGAGAGCGAGCCTTGATACATAAACAGCGGTATTGTTGAAAAAATAACCCCCGGCCCCATGGTTGCGCTAAGCACAATAGAGGCGATGCCATCAAGCATGCTTTTTATGTATAAAACGGAAGAATCTCCACGTAAACCGTCGTTAAACGAGCCGACAATTGTCATTGCGCCCACGCAAAAAAGTATAGTGCCGTTAACAAAACTGCGTGCAAAACCGCTCAAATTAAATCGTTTTTCTATCACAGCAGAAATGCCGTTAAGGCGCCTATCTATCTCAATTTTTTCGCCGATGACAGTGCCGACAACAAGGCTGACGATAACCAAAAGCTCGCCACCGCTAACAAGTTTTTCGCCCTCTACTGTTATCATGGAGGTTATAACACCGTTTAAACCTGTGATTAAAACGGCTATGCCAAGGGCTTTATTCATTGCTGTTTCGTAATTGGGCTTTAAGCCTTTTTTCAAAAATATGCCTATTGTTCCACCAATAATTATCGCTATTACATTTACTATAGTTCCTTGCATTTTCATCTCCAAGCTAAATAAATTTATAAAATTATTTTGAAATTCGGCAAAATTCATCGAGTTAATAACCACGACTAAATCTTATTATACCATTAATTTAAGGCTGTGTCCTCTTTAAACAAAGAATTAACAAGATTTTTCAAACCGCTGTTTTCCGGTTTTTGTAATGTTTCATCATTTTTAATAATTTCGCTCGCCTCGTTTTGTGCGGCATTTAAAATGCGCATGTCTGTGTTTAAATCGGCAATTTTAAGCGTGGGTAAACCGTGTTGACGGCTTCCGAAAAAATCGCCCGGCCCACGAGATTCAAGGTCATATTTTGCAATTTCAAAGCCGTTTGTGTTGTTGCACAAAAAGCTTAAGCGCGCCTTTGTGCTCTCGTTTAAATTATCACTTATTAAAATGCAATGCGAGGCAAATTCGCCCCTGCCTACACGTCCACGCAATTGGTGCAGTGCCGAAAGCCCATACCTTTCGGCATTTTCTATTACAATTATATTAGCGTTTTTGACATCGACACCAACTTCAATTACAGTTGTGCTTACCAAAACCTGTGTTTTGTTTTGCACAAAATCTTCCATCACCTGTGCTTTTTGTGCCGCTTTTAATTTGCCGTGCATAAGCCCCACTTCATAGCCTTGCAAAAGCGGTTTTGCCACTTGCTCGTAATAAGTGTTTACGGCTTGCATATCGGTATCGTCGTTTTCATCTATAAGCGGACAAACAATATAGGCTTGTCTGCCGCTTTGCAATTGCTGTTTTAAAAAACCATACATATCCATGCGTTTTTTGCTCGTTATAGCGTAAGTTTTTGTTTTTGTTCTGCCCGGTGGCATTTCATCTATTACGCTGATATCCAAATCGCCAAACATCAAAAGGGCAAGCGTACGTGGGATTGGCGTTGCGCTCATTACTAAAAGGTGCGGATTTTTACCTTTTTCGGCAAGCTTATTGCGTTGCCTTACACCAAAACGGTGTTGCTCGTCCGTTATTGCAAATACGAGGTTTTTATATTCGACACCGTCAGATAAAACCGCATGTGTGCCGACAATTACATCTACTTCGCCCTCTTTAATTTGCTTTAAAACAGCGTTTTTCGCTTTGCCTTTTACACTTCCTGTCAAAAGTGCAATTTTGATGCCCAACGGCCCTAAAATATTTTTTAAAGTTTGCTCGTGTTGTGTTGCTAAAATTTCTGTGGGCGCCATTAAAACGCTTTGAAAATTATTTTGTGCCGCCACAAAAATGCCTGCGGCTGCAACCAAAGTTTTGCCGCTTCCAACGTCACCTTGCAAAAGTCTGTTCATCGGGGTTTCGTTTGAAAAATCTTTTATAATTTCATTTATACAGCGCATTTGTGCGCCTGTTGGGCTAAATGGTAAATTTAAAATAAAGTTTGATATATCGCTATTTTGCATAATTGCAAAAGATGTTTTGCCGCTTTTATTTCGAGAGCGCAGTAAAGCGAGGCCTAGTTGTAATGTTAAAAGTTCTTCAAAAATAAGGCGGCGACGTGCATTTTGCACTTCGTTCATATTTTTAGGAAAGTGTATATTTTTAAGAGCTGTGATTTTATCTGCCAATTTATATTTCTCAAGCATATATTGTGGCAATGGATCTAAAAGCTCGTCTTTATAGTTCAAGGCTGTTTTTACGCACTTTGAAATATACGTGCCGGTTATCCCTTGTGTTTGGTGATATATCGCTAAAAAAGGGGTTTCACTCGCAATTTCTGCGCTTAAAATAACGGGGTTTGACATTTCCCTTACAGTTAAATTTCCGCCTACTTTTCCAAAAAAATAATATTCATTATCTATTTCAAGTTTTTTGGGAGCATAAGGATTATTGAAAAAGATTAATGTCAGCGCTGATGTTTCGTCGCCGCACATAACTTTATGGATTTCTCTGCCGCCGCTTATTCTGTGTGAATTTTTGCCGTATACTGTGGCTTTAACCACACATTTTAAGTCGAAAGGGGCTTCGGCGACAGGGTAAGGCATTGAAAAATCGATATAATCACGTGGATAGAAATTTAAAAGCTCTTGCACTGAAAAAATGCCGAGCTTTGCCATTTGCTCGGCTCGTTTTTGTCCTACGCCTTTAAGGTAGCATATATCCATTTTTTGCCTCCTTTTAATTACATGCTTAGCGCTGTCATTCTGAGCGTAGTCGAGGAATCCGTCTTTTTAGTCACTTGCATCTATCGCAAATTTCCCCACGAGGAAAGCCCTTCTTTTCAGCGGGAAAAGAAGCAAAACCGCCGGGGGTTGCGATTCCCCCGGACCCCTAAACGC
>CAYJGV010000147.1:0-3733 GCA_964369715.1 uncultured Bacteroides sp.
CAATCTAGCCAAACCGATGTAATACGAACCCATTTTACATCACTAGGCACACCTGTCATTCTGAACGAAGTGAAGAATCCGTACTCCTGTCATTCTGAACGAAGTGAAGAATCCGCACACCTGTCATTCTGAACGAAGTGAAGAATCCGTACTCCCATGAGGAACGGATTCCTACAACTCGCCAAGAGCCGCCTTACGGCGGTTGCTCGCTTGCATTGCACTGCGGTGCTTATCTCTTGCGCTCGAAATGACAGGGCAGAGTAGGTTAACAATAACAAAAATAGCGAGGTTTTAATTTTGAAATTATTAGTTGTAGATTCCAACAGCATAGTAAACCGTGCATTTTACGGCATTAAACTGCTGACTACACGCAGCGGCCAATATACAAATGCAATTACTGGTTTTTTAAACATTTTACAAAAATTACAAGCGGAGACAAATGCAGACGAAATTGCACTTGCTTTCGATTTAAAAGCGCCCACTTTTCGCCATAAAGAATATGACGGATATAAGGCAAACCGCAAAGGTATGCCGGAAGAGCTTGCACAGCAAATGCCTGTTTTAAAGGAATTGCTTGAACTTTTAGGCTATAAAATAATTTCTGCTGAAGGCTTTGAGGCAGACGATATTTTAGGAACGCTTGCACACGCATGTGAAGAGCGTGACGATGAATGCGTTTTGGCAACAGGAGACCGTGACAGCCTGCAATTAGTAAGCGAAAAAACCACCGTTTTACTTGCCACAACCAAAATGGGGCGCAGTGTCACCGAAATAATGGATATCGATGCTGTTATGGAAAAATACGGCGTATCCCCAACACAATTAATTGAAGTAAAAAGCCTTATGGGCGATACCTCCGACAATATTCCCGGTGTTGCGGGTGTCGGTGAAAAAACAGCTTTAACTTTAATTCAAAACTTTAAAACACTCGATGGTGTTTATGAAAATATAGACGATGCTCTCATTAAAAAAGGCGTTAGAGAAAAACTTTTAAGAGATAAAGAAAACGCTTATTTAAGCCACAGCCTCGCCACTATTGTTAAAAACGCACCTGTGCCAATGGAAAAAGGCGCATATACCCGAAGCATAAATGCCGAGAATTTGTCTGCCGCTGCAAGGCTTTTGCAAAGCCTTGAGATGTACTCTGCCATAAAAAAACTTGGTTTGAACGATTTAAGCAGCTTTGATGCAAATAATAGCACACAGAGCGCTAAAGAGATTTTGCCACAAATTGAGGCAAAAGAACTGCCCCAAAATTTAAAAGCAACTAAAGTCAGCATTTGCATTGCAGAAAAATCCTCGAAAGAAGATGCACAGCTTTCTTTTGAAAGTTTTGCCGAGCAAGATATTGTACTAATTGTTGATAATGATAATATTTATACAAGCAGTATCGATGATGAAATATTTTTAAATTTACTTTGCAATGAAGAAATAGTAAAATATTGTTTTGATGCAAAGCCGTTTTATCGTGCGGCATTTAAAAATAAAAAACATGCTAAAAATATTGTGTTTGATGCTAAAATAGCGGCTTATTTATTACAGCCGGACGCAAAAAATTACACAGTATCCGAACTTTGCATAAGCTATGGCGTAAGCGCAAAGTTCCAAAGCAAATACGAAGAAGCGCCATTAATTTTCCCATTGTGCGAAGAGCTTGCAAAGCAATGTGAAAAACACGGAATGTCAAAGCTTTTGAATGAAATTGAAATGCCTCTTTGTGAAGTTTTGGCAAGCATGGAACATTACGGAATTGCGGTAAATCGTCAAGGTATCGCCGATTTTGGTGTGCAATTACAGGCGGCGTTAAAAGAAGAACTCGCCTTTATTTATGAGATTGTCGGCTATGAATTTAACGTAAACAGCCCAAAACAGCTTGCAAAGGCCTTGTATGAGGACATGGGTTTACCCACAGGCAAAAAGACAAAAAGCGGTTATTCCACAAATGCGGAAACCCTCGAGTTTTTGCGTGGGTATTCACCTGTAATTGAACATGTTTTGCAATACAGAACTTATCAAAAACTTAATTCTACCTATGTTGAAGGTCTTTTAAAAGTTGTGAGTGATGACGACAGAATACATTCAACTTTTAACCAAACCGAGACAAGAACAGGTAGGATTTCATCAGGTGAGCCTAATATGCAAAACATACCTGTGCGAACAGAGCTTGGAAGCCGTTTAAGAAAATATTTCGTCAGTGAAAAAGGTAAAGTTTTGCTCGATGCCGATTACAGCCAAATTGAGCTTAGAATTTTGGCGCATATTTCACAAGATGAAACCATGCTTGATGCCTTTTTACGCGGGGCAGACATACACCGTTCAACGGCTGCAAAAAGCTATAATGTCAGCGAGGACGACGTGACGCCGCAAATGCGTTCTTCCGCTAAGGCGATAAATTTTGGTATTGTTTACGGCATTAGCGCATTTAGCTTATCAAAAGATATCCACGTTAGCGTAAAAGAGGCTGATGCTTTTATAAAAAGTTATTTTGAAAATTTCCCAGGTGTAAAACAATATTTAGACGTGACAGTTTCAACGGCAAAAGAAGATGGTTTTGTCACAACATTATACGGCAGAAAGCGCAATTTGCCTGAACTTGCAAACAGCAATTTCAATGTGCGTTCATTAGGCGAGCGCATGGCGATGAACACGCCTATACAAGGCACTGCAGCGGACATAATTAAGCTTGCAATGGTGCGTGTTTACAAAAGGCTTGAAAGCGAAAATTTAAGCGCAAAATTAATTTTACAAGTGCACGATGAATTGATAGTGGAATGCCCTGAAAGCGAAAAAGAAATTGCCGCTAAAATATTACAAGAAGAGATGCAACGTGCTGCAGAGTTATCTGTCGCGTTATCGGTAGATGTAAATTGCGGTGAAACATGGTATGATGCAAAAGGGTGATTTTATCAGAGTTGTTGACAAAGTCGCATTCACAAAAAGCGTTGTCAAAATTGCAAACAATTGAAAATTTGATTGTAAATTCGATATAAAATATCAAAGCAGAACTAAAGGTGTTGGTAATGGTGGCTATTACATGCAGAAAAATGGATAAAAACGATGTTTTATCGGTTTATGAAATTGAAAGAACCGTGCAAGATGGGTGGAGTTTAAGCGTAATTGAAAATTTATTTGATTATGCTAACAACAAATGTTATGTTGCGCTTATCGATAATGAAATTGCATGTTTTTGTTGTTTTGAACACATTTTGGATACTGCTAATTTAAACGCAATAAGCACAAGCGTAAAGCACAGGCGAAAAGGTATTGCGAAGGCTTTATTGTTATACGCAATAAAAGAGCTTGCGGCAGACAAAGCTCAAATATTTTGGCTTGAAGTAAGAAGCAAAAACAGCGGCGCTATTAATTTATATGAAAACTTAGGGTTTAAACAAAATGGTTTTCGCAAAAATTATTACACAAACCCCAAAGATGATGCTGTACTTTATGGGTTGAATTTATCTGTGGAATTTTAATGGTGGGTTGGGTTTGATTTGGGGTTGTTTTGGGGTTGTTTTGGGGTTGTTTTGGGGTTTGACTTGTTGGGTTTTAGGCAAGCGCTGTCATTCCGAGCGTAGCCGAGGAATCCGTTCTTTTTAGCCACTTGCCACTATCGCAAACTTCCCAACAAGGAGAAGCCCTTCTTTTCGGCGGGAAAAGAAGCAAAACCGCCGGGGACTGGCGTATGCCCCCGGACCCCCAACGCTGTGCTCCAAGTCCCGCAACAAAGAACAAT
>CAYJGV010000148.1:0-3679 GCA_964369715.1 uncultured Bacteroides sp.
CCACATGCAAAACATCAAAAATTCATTTTTTATTTAATTATATTATAACCTAAATTTCATAAAAAACAACTAATTTGACGACTGTCAATAGCATAAAAATCACCACAAAATTTAAATCATCTTTTTTTACTTTTTTCCAAAATGTTACACGCAGGTTACATTTATGTAATAATCTTCAAAAAGTGGCAAAAAAATCAAAATTGAGACCGCTTTTGAGACCAAAAACGATAAAATAAATCTTTTTTAAATTAAAACGAGACCGTTTCTGAGACCGGCGCAATGTATAATTATGACGAAATCAAAATTTGAAAGGACAAACCTAGATGAACCAAACAAGCAGGAGCAACTCGAATTACAGTACAGTTCCAAACAAAAGAAGCACAAAGAGAATTTTTACAATTTTTCTTACAATTATAATGCTAAGCTCTTTCGCACAAGTTAATATCTTTGCACAAGATACTAACAGCGAATTGCCTGTAAGCGAACCTGTTGAAAGTGCAGCTTTGCCTGTAGCAGCAGCACAAACACCCGCACAAGTGTCTACATTTTCTGTAGCAGCAGCTGCACCGGCGGTCGATGAATTTACAATCACCTATCACAGTAATTATCCTGCAAGTTTGTCCATGACAAATACAACTTATATGGATCCAATTGTATATAAAAACGAAATGCTTGCAAATGCCACAACCTTAGCAATAAGTGGCTTTACTACACCTGTAGATTATTATTTTGTAGGCTGGAATATTGCACCGGATGTAGGTACAGCAAAATATGTTGAAGGTGAAAACCTTGGCAAAATTGATGTGGATTGGCACCTTTATGCAATATGGGCACAATACAGATTAATGGATTGGACAATTAAAGACAGCACTTATACTTCAGATTATAACGCACAATCTCACACAAATTTAATCACTTGGCCAACAGCATATTCAACAGCATGGGCAGGCGAAGTTATCTCCGGCCTAACTTATGAATACAGCGTTAATGGCGGTGCTTATTCTACCGAAAAACCCAATATAACAGATGCTGGCACTTATACAGTAACAGTAAAGGCAAGCGCACCACGTTATAAAGAAATTACTACAACAGTAAACATTGTAATAAACAAAGCAAACCTTTTAGTTTCACCTGATAATTTAGCAACTTATCAATACGGCAGCGTGGGAAATATATCACATGTTTTACCTGCTGTTAACGAAACAAACGGCCCAAAATCTCAATCAGACGCAAATGAAATTAATGCTCTTTTAACTGCAAATTCTCCAATTTTTAACGCAATTGATAGCAGTTCAAATATAGCAAGCAATTTAAACACAGCATTACCCGGTGATTATACAGTACGCATAAACAGTTCAACTCTTGCAAACTTGCAAGCAAATTATGCTTTAAGAAACTATAATTTAAGTGCAAGCGAAAGCAATTTTACTATAACTTCTTTAAGTGGTTTAACTGTAGATGCAGACGCACTTAACACAGAATATGATTCAACAGAGCACGATGCTGTAAATAATGTGACAACATCTGTTACCAATGCCACTTTAGAATATAGCATCGACGGCGGCGCATTTACAAATACAATGCCCCAAATTAAAGATGCCGGCACTTATACTATACAAATTCGTGCAAGTGCACCCGGATACAACAGCGCAACAATTACACGTATATCAACAATTACAACTCGTACAGCTTATTTGCAAATTGCACAACATAGCAAAACACAAGGCGCACAAGACCCAGCTTTCAGCTCAAATTTAAGCGGTGTTTTAAGCAGCGATACTATAAATTACACACTATCACGTGTTAGCGGCGAAGATGTTGGAAGATATGCTATCACTGCACAAGTTGTGGCAAACAAAAACTATACTGTTGTTGTAACTAACGGTTATCTTGATATTTTAGCCGCGGCGGTAGCACCTGTAACACCCGACACAACAGACCCTTCAACAGACGACACAACAGATGATACAACTGACGAAGATGACACAACAGAAGACACAACAGAGCCGTCAACTGAAACAACACCTGACACAACACAGCCTGATTCACAAGTAAATGAAGGCGCTCAAGTTGAAGAAGAAGCAATAACACTTGATACAGAATTAAGCGAAGAAGAAGTACAAGCAAACACACAAGTTAACATCGAAGATGCTAACTTACCGCTTTCTTTAAGAAATGGCACATGGGCATTGCTTAATCTATTACTAACAATTTTCACTGCATTGTTATCATTAATATTGCTAATTGGCTATTTTGTAGGCAAACGCAGAGAAGATGAAGACGAAGACGAAGAAATGCAATTAAAACGCAAAGGAATACAACGTGTTTTCAGCATAGCTTTTGCACTGGCATCTGTCATAATTTTCATATTGACACAAGATATGACAATGGATATGATTTTTGTTGATAGATATACAATTATATTTGTTGTAGTAGCATTGTTCCAAATCATACTTGGATTCTTTTCCAAAAAACAATGGGTAGAGGCCGAGGATACAACAGAAGCGCAAACTGCATAAGTTTGCATTCTCTTGTTATATATAAATAAATTAAACATGCGTAAAAAACTGACGAAGAGTAATCTCCGTCAGTTTTTTACTGCCCTTTTGTATTAATAAGCTTTCTATCAGCTGCTTTTAATTAAAAGCGCTATGCTTGCCATATTGTCAATTTCACTGCCCTTTACAATGTTAACTATCCCATTTAAGCCTTCTTTTTGCTTTTCAATTTGCTTTGCAAAAAACACTGTAGCATTGTTTAAATCATCTAAATTAATTTCGCTTTTATCAATCACCATTCCACGCAATGTTATTTTTAAATAGCAATAACTCCACGCAAATTTAATGTAGTTTTCAAAAAATTTAATCTCAGCATTAATATTCTTTGAAATAGGGTACTCCCCTTTTGTAAACAAATCCAAAATCACATTCTCTAAAAAAGTTTCGCAATCTATAATTACTTTATCGCTGTTTTTTTGAAGAGTTTTAAATTCAATCTGCTTTTCATCTTCACTGTTTTCGTCTTCAAATATTTTAATTAAAGAACTTTGAGCATTTGATAAAAGCGTTTTTTCTTTTTTAAGATTTATATCGCTTATTATACAATTATTAAAAAAAGCATATAACAAAATCGCAACATCATATCGTCTAATTTTTAAATTGAACATAAAATTAAAATCATCTGCATTATATAAAACAACATTGGTTATACTCGAAATTTCAATCAATTTATCATTGTTATAAAACTCGTCTATCTTACTTAAATAAATACCGAGCAAAATAACTCTACTATCTAAGGGCAAATCTTTCCTTTGCAAAATTTCTACGCATGCATTATTAATTATATTATAAAAATTAAATATCTTTTTAGTAGGATTCATGCTACGGCTCCTTAAAAATGATTTTTATATAAATTAAAACGAGATTTACTAACTTGATGATAAAGCAGGCTTTTAAATGAAAGTTAAGTGCAATTCACGAATTTAGAAATTAAAGCAAGTTTGTAAATAAAAGTATAGTGCAATTCACAAATTCAGAAATTTAAGCAAAGTTTTAAAGGAAACTATGGGTAGATAAGCAAAGTTAACAAACAGCACCTACTAGCAACAATTAGAACAATGTAATCGTGAGCGTATGTCTATCTAATTGTTAGCGAGCGATTGTGATTGTTCTTTGCCCGG
>CAYJGV010000149.1:0-3635 GCA_964369715.1 uncultured Bacteroides sp.
CAAAATCACCTTGTTGTGCAAATATTTCAGTTCCTTCTTGCATTTGTGGCTCTGTATTATAATTAACCGGCTCACTTTGCTCTAGTACAAAATCACCTTGTTGTGCAAAATTATTTTCAGGAAATTGTTCTACATTATTAATTTGTTCATTTGTAAAATCATTTTGTTGAAATAGTTGTTCTTGTGGCAAAAATAAATCATTTGTAAATTCATCATTAGAAGCATTATCAACTTCATTTTGAAATAGTTCATTTGAAAATTGCATATCTTGAAAGAAATCATCTTCAAAATTGCTTTGCTCATTTAAATTATCTATCGGAGCATCAAACAAACCTTCAAGATCTGCCTGTAAAAAATCGGCAAACTCATCTTGAACATTTGCATCATTTGCAAAAATGTCAAAATTTTGAGTATCCCCCACCTCATTTTCAGCAATGTTTAAATTTTGATTTTCGCCAAAAACTAAATCATTATTATCAGGGTAATTATTTGTATTAGACATACTTTCCTCCAATTATACAAAGAGTAATTATGATTATAACTTTGTTTAATTATTCAAAAAAACAAACTATTTACATATTTTCGCACATTTATTATATTATATATTTTATATTTTACCATAAATTGCTTTGATTTTGCAAGTGTTCTTGCCAATTTTACTGTGTAAATTTTGTACAAATTGTATTTTTTTATTATATTTTGATGATTTTCTATATATTTTGTAACCTAATTGTTAAACATTTTTGAATTTATTATAATATATATTGAACTTTTATTTAAAGTATTGTATTATTAATTAGCACTCAATTGCAACGAGTGCTAAAATTTGCATATGAATGGAGCATTATTATGGCAAAAAAACAATTTAAAGCAGAATCCAAAAGACTTATGGATTTAATGATTAATTCTATTTACACACATAAAGAGATTTTTTTACGTGAAATAATTAGCAACTCTAGCGATGCTATTGATAAAATTCATTTTAAAAGTTTAACTGATGACAATGTAAAAACAAAACAAAGCGACTATTTAATAAGAGTAGGTTTAGATAAATCTGAGCGCATTATTACAATTGAAGATAACGGCATCGGTATGACAAAAGAAGAACTTGAAAAAAACCTTGGAACAATAGCCAAGAGCGGTAGCCTTGAATTCAAACGTGAAAATGCCGAAAATAATAATGTTGATATAATCGGACAATTTGGTGTTGGTTTTTATTCTGCATTTATGGTTGCTTCAAAAGTTACTGTTATTTCAAAGGCTTTTGGTGAAGAAAATGCTTATAAATGGGAATCATCAGGTGCTGAGGGATATTCTATCGAAGAGTGCGATAAAGAGAATGTAGGCACTCAAATTATCCTAATAGTTAAAGAAAACGAAGATGGCGAAAACTATGACGAATATCTTGATAGTTATCGTTTGCAAAGCATAATCAAAAAATACTCGGATTATATTCGTTATCCTATAAAAATGATGATAGAGAAAAGCCGTAAAATTGAAAAAGACAGCGATGATGATAGTAAGCCGGAATATGAGCAATATTTTGAAGATGAAACAATCAATAGCATGGTTCCAATTTGGAAGCGTGACAAAAAAGATGTTAAAGATGAAGAATATGCAGCATTTTATCAAGAAAAATTCCTAGATTACCAAAAACCGGCTAAAGTAATTAACAGCAAAACAGAAGGTGCTGCAACATATAATGCATTATTATTTATTCCCACAGATACCCCTTTTAATTACTATACAAAAGAATATGAAAAAGGTTTACAATTATACGCGAGTGGCGTTTTAATAATGGATAAATGCGCTGATTTATTGCCCGATTATTACAGTTTTGTAAAAGGACTTGTTGACAGTCAAGATTTAAGCCTAAATATCAGCCGTGAAATGTTACAACATGATAGACAGCTAAAAGTTATAAGACAAAGCCTTGAAAGAAAAATCAAAAATGAGCTTAAAGCATGGCTTTCAAACGACCGTGAAGCTTATGACAATTTCTTCAAACGTTTTGGTCTACAATTAAAAATGGGTTGCTATGCAGATTATGGCATGAACAAAGACGCTTTGATTGATTTACTATTATTTAACAGTGCTAAAGAGGGTAAATTAATAACATTGGCTGAATATTTGGAAAAAATGCCGGAAGAACAAAAATATATTTACTATGCTTCAGGCGAAAGTACAGAAAAACTTGCAAAGCTTCCTGCCACTGAAAAAGTATTAGATAAAGATTTTGATATTTTATATCTTACCGATGATGTTGACGAGTTCGTATTACAAGTTTTACGTCAATATGGTGAAAAAGATAACGAAAAAGAATTCCGTAATGTAAGCAGCGGAGATTTAGGCATTGATAGCGAAGAAGAAAAAGAACAAATAAAAGCAATCAATGAGGAAAACAAAGACTTATTTGCCGAAATGAAAGAAATGCTTAAAGATAAAGTTAGCAATGTTCGTATTTCAGAACGCTTAAAAACTCACCCTGTTTGCCTAAGCAGCGAAGGTGCACTTTCAATTGAAATGGAAAAAGTTTTAAACAGTATGCCTGGGGCTGAAAATCAAGTTAAAAGTGAAAAAGTGCTTGAAATTAATAGCGAACACGCTGTGTTTAGTGCTTTAAAAAATGCGAAAGATGAAAATAACACAGAAAAACTTGCAATGTACAGCGAGTTACTATACGAACAAGCACGATTAATTGAAGGCTTAAGTATTGAAGACCCTGTTGCTTATGCAAATAATGTGTGCAAATTAATGGTATAATTATATTAATCAAGAATAAGCATACAAAATATATTTATTATAAATAAAACCCTCATATAGTAGAAAACATCTACATTTATACAGCTACCAGTAAAGAAACAAACTACCAATATCAAAGTTGATATTGGTAGTTTTACTTTATTCAAATTATTCTCATTTCATACGTATTTCACTATCATAATATTGCTCTGTAAAATATATTGCATTCTTTACTTCTTCTAAAGTGAATGAATTGTCTTTAGGTGCTACTACCCATTTTTCTTCAACATCATCATTTCTATGAACAATCGCTATGATTACTCCTGTAAAAGTAGATATTGGAACATCAACACCCAATACATAGGCATCTTGTTCATCTCCATCCGATGCAAAAATATTTTCTATATAACCATAATTTATTGGATAAATCAAATCTTTGTGTTTAGGGTGAACTGAATTTAAAGGTCTATCAATAATAACCGTTACTACTTTTCCAATCATAAGTCTCCATTCATATCAAATATAAATAATCTGTGCTTAACTCGCATGTCATTTCGAGGCAACGCCGAGAAATCCGTTCTTTTTAAAGTACGCTATAATTGCGATTCTTCGTCGTACCTTCTCAGAATGACATATCCGATGCGGCTATGGCTGATATAAATTAAACTAAAGTGCAATCCACGCAATTATAAATTAAAGCAAGCTTTAAAATAAAACGATAGATAGATAAGCGAATTTTAAATTAGCACCCACTAGCAACATTAGAACAATGTAATCGTGAGCGTATGTCAATCTAAATGTTAGCGAGCGATTGTGATTGTTCTTTGCCCGGAGCCTAAGAGCATAGCGTTTAGGGGTCCGGGGCGCGACGCACCGCAGTGCTAGTGCCGTAA
>CAYJGV010000150.1:0-3598 GCA_964369715.1 uncultured Bacteroides sp.
GATTCCTCGGCTGCGCTCGGAATGACAGGACGAAAGTGGGACGGATTCCTCGGCTTGGCTCGGAATGACAGGACGAAAGTGGAACGGATTCCTCGGCTACGCTCGGAATGACAGGACGAAAGTGGGACGGATTCCTCGGCTTGGCTCAAAATGACAGGGGTTAATGCTATAAAGTGAATTAAACAACAAAAAACCGGCCTTTTTAAAAAGCCGGTTAATTTGTAAAAATTATTTGTTTTGTAAATTGAAACGCTTGTTAAAGCGGTCAACACGTCCACCTGTATCTACCAATTTTTGTTTGCCAGTATAGAACGGATGGCATTTTGAGCAAACCTCAACATGAATTTCCGGCCTTGTCGAGCGTGTCTCGAACTTGTTTCCGCATGCACAGACAACATTAGCTGTCTCATACTTCGGGTGAATTCCCTCTCTCATTTTGTTCACCTCTTTCCGGTTTTGACTTTGTGGAGCATATTTGTTGACATGCTTCCGTCACAACCTAAATTGCCAAAATGCAATTACATTTTGCTCGATTGCCTAAACATTATAACATATGTTTTCGAAAATTGCAAGTGTTTTTATATGGGTTTTATTGACAATGTTTTTTGAAATTTATTATTGACAAAATTGTGAATATTGTATATAATGAGTATACACAATATCACCCAAAGGAGGTGCACGCATTGCAAATAATTGTTAGCAACACAAGCAATAAGCCGATTTATGAGCAAGTATATGCCCAAATTAAATCGCAAATTTTAACAGGTGTTTTAAAAGAAGGCGAGGCTTTGCCATCCATGCGAGCGCTTGCAAAAGATTTAAGAATTAGCGTTATAACGACGAAAAGGGCATATGAAGAGCTGGAGCGAGATGGGTTTATAATTTCGCAAACAGGCAAGGGGAGCTTTGTTGCACAAAAAAACTTACAAATTGTAAAAGAAGAACATTTGAAACAAATCGAGATGCATATACAAGAAATTAAAAATTTAAGCACTATGTGTGATTTAAGCATAGATGATGTTATTGAGATGTTTCAAACTATTTACGAGGAGGAATAAAACATGAATAATATACTAAAAGTTGATAATTTGACCAAAAATTTTCGAGATTTCTCACTTAATAATATAAGCTTCGAGCTTCCAAAAGGGTGCATAATGGGCTTTATTGGTGAAAACGGTGCCGGAAAAAGCACAACAATAAAACTAATTTTAGAGATATTGAAAAAAGACGGCGGCAATGTAGAAATTTTTGAAAAAAGTGATTTAAACAAAAATAAAGAACTGAAAGAAAACATTGGCGTAGTTTTTGATGAGTTTAGCTTTATGGATTTAATGCGACCTGTTGATGTTAATTTAATAATGAAAAACTCGTTTAAAACATGGAATAGTGAGGTTTTTAATAATTATCTTAATCAATTTTCATTGCCGAATAAGCCAATTAAAGAGTATTCAAAAGGTATGCGAATGAAATTAAACATTGCGACGGCACTTTCGCATGATAGCAAACTTTTAATTTTAGATGAGCCCACAAGCGGCCTTGACCCAATTGCTCGTGAAGAAATTTTAGAAATACTTTTAGAGTTTATACAAAATGAAGAAAACGGTGTTTTAATATCATCGCATATTTTAAGCGACCTTGAAAAAATTTGCGATTACATCACCTGTATTTCACATGGAAATATAATGTTTTGTGAAGAAAAAGATGAACTTTTAAACAAATATGCTATTGTAAAATGCTCGAAAGAGGTTTTAAGCTCACTTGACGAAAGCGCAATAATTAGCAAAAGCGAGGGCTCTTATGGGGCACAGGCGCTTGTAAAACGCAGTGAAATACCAACAGGATTAACAGCAGAGCACACAACAATTGAAGATATTATGATTAATTTTATTAGGGGGAAAAGATAATGAAAGGATTATTTGTTAAAGACTTATTGACACTTAAAGCATCTGTAAAATCATATATACTGATTGTGCTGATATGGACAGCTATAGGCTTTGCAAACGGCAGTATGGGTTCTTCTTTGGTTTGCATCCTTCCTTTAATGATTCTCAGCTCGCTTACAAGCTTTGATGAGCGCTCTAAATTTAATCTATTTGCCAGAACAATGCCTGTTAGCGAGCAAAACATTGTGCAGGCCAGATATTTAATAATATTATTCACTTTTGCAATTGTTATTTTGTATTGCACTGTCACTTCCGCCATAATTTCTTTAAGAGGCGAAAGTTTTTCAGCTTTAATTTTAACAAGCCTTAGTATAGCTGTTTCTTCTGCATTAACATGCCCGATTTTAATACCTATTCAGTATAAATTCGGCGTTGAAAAATCACGTATTTATATAATGTTAATTCTTGTTGTTGCATCTTTGTTTTTCGGCGGTGTGACATATATATTTGTAACAGAGCAAAGCGCACAATTATCGATGTTTTTGCCTTTACTGGCATTGCCTTTATTGATTGTTGAGTGGATTGTTTCGTATAAAATTTCGGTCAAAATACATTTAGATAAAGCTGCATAGTTTGGGGAAACTTCTTATTTTATTTTAAGAAACGGAAGTGGTTTTTAATATGAGAGGACTTATCATAAAAGATTTTATTATGCTGAAATCTATGGCTTTAAGTTGCTTGATTTTAACAATAGTTTGGAGTTTAGTTGGCATTTTTACCGGTTTTGGTCCTGCTATGATAGGCATATGTATTTTAATAACGGCACCTTCGCTTGCGCTGTATGACGAGCAAACCAAGTTTAATAATATTATAAAAACTTTGCCAGTGGGTTCAAAAGATATTGTTACAGCGAGATATGTTTCTTTAGCACTAATTGTTTTATTTTTTAGCATTTACAGCTATATTATAATTTTTGTGTATTCTTTTTTTAGCGATGACACAATTAACCATTTAATTTATTCCACCGCCACTTTGTTTGTTTGCGCTATGTTGTCAATTATCATAATACCGCTGCAATATAAATTTGGCACGCAAAAAGCAAAAGTGATTGTTTTAGTTATTGTCACAATTATAGGTGCTCTTGCTTTAGCTTTATATCTCTATGGGCTTGTATCTGCTATTTTAGTTATAAATAATGCAATTGTTTTTATAGGCGCAAGTGTTTTTGTAATTGTTTTATCATTCGTTTTGTCTTATATGCTTTCGCTTAAACTGTATTGCAAAACATAAAATTATAGAAATTGGGGTTGTTATATGAGGCATTCACTTATAAGAATAATTTTTGGGATTATTTTCATTGTTGTGGGTATACCGTCACTTTTAACAGGTTTCGGAGTTGTGTTTTTTATTACAGGCATTATTTTCCTTGTATCCGGAATAAAAATTTTGATGAATCATAACGCTAATAAATAATGTTTTGTCATTATATGAAACATTAAAAGTTTTACTAAATTTTTTCGGGGAAAATTTCAGGTTCTTAGGGCAGCGCCCTAAGGTGTTTTCCGCAGAAAACGCAATCTTTTGCCTTAAAAGAGCATTTTTGAAGGTGAATTTGCCAATTTATTGGCAAAGAGGAAACTTTTTGAGATAAAAAAAGTTTCCTTGCCACTGCCCATTTGTGTAATGTTTTTTATTATAAAGATTTATTGGCAATA
>CAYJGV010000151.1:0-3592 GCA_964369715.1 uncultured Bacteroides sp.
GTAGGTGGCTCTTAGGTTTACGGCCAACCCCCGGCGGTTTTGCTTCTTTTCCCGCTGAAAAGAAGGGCTTTCCTCGTGGGGAAGTTTGCGATAGTGGCAACCGACTAAAAAGACGGATTCCTCGCTCCACTCGGAATGACAGGGTGCGGCTCACTTAAGGGGAACGGATTCCTACGACTCGCCAAGAGCCGCCTTACGGCGGTTGCTCGCTTGCATTGCACTGCGGTGCTTATCGCTCCACTCGGAATGACAGTGTGCGGCTTGTTTAGGGGAACGGATTCCTCGCTTACGCTCGGAATGACAGGGTACGGCTCACTTAAAGGGAACGGATTCCTACGACTCGCCAAGAGCCGCCTTACGGCGGTTGTTCGCTTGCATTGCACTGCGGTGCTTATCGCTTACGCTTAGAATGACAAAGAGGTAAAGCTTACCGCACCAATATAAATAATAAGCGATACCATATAAAAACAAAAACAATCTGACACTTCATTTTGAAATGTCAGATTGTTTTTTATGGGCAATGCTTTTAAAGCTTAGCCGAGTGTAAAACTCTTTTGCGGCTTTAAGCTAAATAGGCATTGCGCTAAATTTATTTTTAATACGAAAAGCTAAACAGGGATAAACATAATTAACAATACAGTTATAATGCCTGTTACAGAAAGCGCTATTCCGCTCATAGAACCTTGAATTTCGCCCATTTGTACAGCTTTTGTTGTGCCAAAAGCATGGCTGCTTGCGCCAATAGCAATGCCTTGTGCAACAGGGTCTCTTATTTTAAACACCTTGAAAATTAAAGGTGCGAAAATTGCGCCCACTGCACCTGTAATTAAAACTGTCACTGTTGTTATTGCCGCAATGCCGCCTTTGCTAAGCGCTAAATCAAGCGCTATTGCGGTGGTGGAGCTTTTTGGAAGAAGTGACGCTATAATGCTGGAATCCAACATAAAAAACCTGCAAATTGCATAAACACTTGCAACACTTGTTATGGCGCCCACTGTGCACCCAACAATTACAGGCACAAAATATTGTTTTAAAACAAGCCTTTGTTCAAAAATATTAACTGCTAATATTGCCGTTGCCGGTGCGATTAGCATGGATAAAAAGCTTGCGCCTTTATCAAAGTTTTCGTAAGGAATATCAAGCGAAAGTAAAATTCCTATGCTTATTGCCGAGCTTATAATAAGCGGATTTAAAAGCGGAGATTTGAATTTTTTTTGTATAAGTGTGCCTATCCAAAATGTGAATAAACAAAGCGATATTCCAAAAAGGGGAGAATTAGTTATTGTGTCAATCATCGTAATCTTCTCCTTTTTGTTTAATGAATTTTTTTGCAATAAATTGCACAGTTAAACCTGTCACAACAAAAACAAGCGGTGTGGTGACAAATATTACAATCACAAGTGGAAGCCAAATTTCCTTTATAATATCAAAATATACAATTATTCCAACGCCGGCAGGAACAAAAAACAAAGACATATTCCCTAGCAAAAAATTCTTAATTTGGCTTAATTGTTCAGGTTTTAACACTTTAAAAAACAGCAATGCCAATATAATAAACATAGCCAAAACACTGCTGGGTAGCGCAAAAGGTAAAAAGCTAACAATTACCTCACACAAATAACAAAGGCCAATAATAAGCATCGTTTGAAATAAAATCGTGCCTATTACGCTTTCTTGATTTTTCAAAACTTTCTCCTTTTAAAAACTATTACCCCTCACCTTTACGGTAAGGGATATTTTGTCCATAATACGCCTGATATAATGCGATAAGTCCCATGCTTTTACGCAAGGGGATAGTTTTTTATAAGGCGCTTAAAGCTTATAATATTATAACCCCTCGCCTAATAAAAGGCAAGGGGTAAATTTAAAATTAGTTCATTATTGCAAGTTCTGTTTCAGCGTCGAACAAGTGCAATTTTTTAGTGTTGATAGCCACTTTAACGTCGTTGCCGTTTTTAGCTGTGCTTGTTGGCAATACACGTGCTGTTAATTTATAGCCTTTGTATGTTAGGTATAAATAAATTTCGCTACCCATTAGCTCGCTAACTTCAACATTTGCTGTAATTTGGCTATTTGGGTTTTTGGTTAAAAATTCTTCGTCGTCTTTGATATCTTCAGGACGAATACCGGCTTTAATTGTTTTACCAACATATTTTTCCATTGTTTCGTTAACTTTAGATGCATCGATAAGTAGTTTATCGCCGTCTAAATCAACATAGAAATCTTTGCCTTCTTTTAACAATGTTGCGTCAAGAAGATTCATTTGTGGGCTTCCGATAAAGCCTGCAACGAACATATTGCAAGGATTGTCATATAGGTTTTGAGGTGTATCAACTTGTTGAATGAAACCGTCTTTCATAACAACGATGCGATCACCCATTGTCATAGCTTCTGTTTGGTCATGTGTAACATAAATAAATGTTGTACCAAGTTTTTGGTGCAATTTGATGATTTCTGTACGCATGGCTGTACGAAGTTTTGCATCAAGGTTAGATAGTGGTTCGTCAAGTAGGAAAACAGCCGGGTTACGAACCATAGCACGTCCTAAAGCAACACGTTGGCGTTGACCGCCTGAAAGTGCTTTTGGTTTACGATCAAGCAAATGCTCGATATCAAGAATACGTGCAGCTTCACGAACACGTTTTTCAATTTCGTCTTTAGGTGTTTTACGTAGCTCTAGGCCGAATGCCATGTTTTTGTAAACTGTCATATGTGGGTAAAGAGCATAGTTTTGGAAAACCATCGCGATGTCGCGATCTTTTGGAGGTACGTCGTTTACAAGACGATCGCCGATGTATAATTCGCCTTTAGAAATTTCTTCAAGGCCTGCAATCATACGTAATGTTGTGGATTTACCGCAACCTGATGGGCCAACTAAGATGATGAACTCTTTGTCTTCGATTTCAAGGTTGAAATCTGAAACAGCAGTAACGTCACCTGCGTAAATTTTATAAATGTTTTTTAAGCTAATACTTGCCATTTTATATTGCCTCCTAATGTAATTTGTTGATACTCTTGACGAGTGTCAAATTCAATAATATAATAATAACAGGTTATTATTATAAATTCTATGGTAAAATATTGATATGAGGTGTTTGTTTTTGATATTTGACAGCAGTGATATATGTACATGTGGGTTTTGCAATGAATACGAGAGCCAAACAGTGGCGGTGAATTTGCCGTTTGCAGATTTAGTAATTATATTGATAAACGAAAAAAGCGCAGCGGCAAGCGTTGCAGACGAAGACGTTTTGCTTACAGGCGAAGGCTGTGTTTTAATTGCACATGGGCATGTGCAAATTTCGCCTGCGCCGGAGTGTGATTTTTTGGCGATAGGCTTAAACGGCATTGCACCCCAAAATGCAGCAAAAAATGTGCAAATACCTATAATTACAAACACAAGTGTTTGCATAAGGGCAAGCACAGCGGCAAAGCGAGTTTTAAACGCCGAAAATAAAAACAAACAAAGGCAAAGCGAAAATGCATATCAATTGCTTTGCGCATTGGAAAATGCTGACGCAGATTACAAAATACAAACTTTGCCTGTGCTTGTGTCGCAATCTATTATAGAAATGCAAAAAAACTTTGCACA
>CAYJGV010000152.1:0-3557 GCA_964369715.1 uncultured Bacteroides sp.
CTCCGCTCGGAATGACAGCACCCTAACATTTATTATAGAGCCTTTATACTAAAGCAAAAGCCTAATATAAAAACCAACTAAAAAAGCGGATATAACAAAAACAATCTTGTTTTCGTTATATCCGCTTTTAAAATATAAAATTAACCTAAACCGTAATATTATTTGCTAAGTTCTTGCTCTAAAGCAATCGCCAGTTGATCAGGACATGATGTACGCTTAAGCCCACATTTTACACCCTTAAAATTTTTTATAACTTCATTTGCGTCCATGCCCTCGACAATTTTGCTTATTCCAAGTAAATTTCCGGGACATCCGTTTTTAAAATTAACATTTTTAATTGTCGTTCCGTCAAGTTCAAAATTAATTTCAGAGGCGCAAACCCCTTTTGTTTTGTATTTCATTTTATGCTCCTTTTCGCCTTTAAAACATAGCTTAATTTACACCATTATGGTGTAAATTTAAAGCCATCTTTCAATGTTACCACACGTAAAAATGTGTTTGTGTTTTTAACATCCTTTTTAAAATATCCCATGCGTACAAATTGGAAAACTTCGCCATCTTTTGCGCTTTCAAGCGCTTTTTCAAGCTTGCAATCCTTTAAATTTATAACGCTTTCAGGGTTTAAATATTCTTTATATTCAGCACCCTCGGGCAAATCGTTCATGTTTTCTTGTGTGAATAAATTATTGTATAAATTCACGTTTGCACTGTGCGCATGTGCGGCGCTAACCCAGTGAATTGTGCCTTTAACTTTACGCCCATCAGCAGGCATTTTATTGCTTGTTTCAATGTCAGCTGTCGCATGAATTGCTGTTATATCGCCATTTTCGTCTTTGTCTATATGTGTGCATTTAACAATGTATGAACCCATCAAACGCACTTCTTTGCCCACTGTCATTCTTTGGAATTTAGGTGGTGGCACCTCTGCAAAATCGGTTCTTTCTATATATAATTCTTTGCTAAATGCAACTTCCCTCTTGCCTGCGTTTTCGTCTTTTGGGTTGTTTTGAAGCAAAAATGTCTCTTCTTTATCATCGGGATAATTATCGATAATAAGTTTAACAGGCTCTAAAACAGCCACACGGCGTGTTGCGCTTGTGTCAAGCTCTGTTCGTATGCAATATTCAAGCATACGTGCATCTAAAAGGCTGTTGCTTTTTGCAACGCCTGCAAGCTCTACAAATTTTAAAAGGCTTGTGGGTGTGTATCCACGACGGCGCAAACCGCTTAAAGTCGGCATACGTGGGTCGTCCCAACCATCAACAGTGTTTGTCTCGACAAGTTCACGCAAATAACGCTTGCTCATAACTGTGTTTGTGATGTTAAGGCGTGCAAATTCACGCTGTTTTGGGAATTCGCCAAAGCCAACATTTTGTATTACCCAATCATATAGCGGACGATGATTTTCAAATTCAAGGCTGCACATTGAATGTGTTACGCCCTCGATAGCGTCTTGTAAAGGGTGTGCGAAATCGTACATCGGATAAATGCACCATTTATCTCCTTGACGGTGATGATGTGCATATTTTATGCGATATAACGCCGGATCACGTAAATTCATATTAGGGCTGGACATATCAATTTTTGCACGTAAAGTGCGCTCGCCCTCTTTAAATTCGCCGTTTTTCATGCGGCGGAATAAGTCAAGGTTTTCCTGTGGAGTGCGGTCTCTGTAAGGGCTTAATTTGCCGGGTTTACCTGCATCTTGTCCACGATATTCTTGCATTTGCTCTTTTGTTAAATCGCAAACATAAGCTTTGCCGTCGTTTATCAATTGTTCAGCATATTCATAGCATTTGTCGAAATAATCGCTGCCGTAAAAAACACCGCCGTTTGGGTCAGCGCCAAGCCATGTTAAATCTTCATAAATGCTTTTTACATATTCGTCGTCTTCACGTTCAGGGTTAGTGTCATCATAACGCAAATTAAATTTGCCGCCATAGCCTTTTGCTATGCTGTTATTGATGTAAATTGCCTTTACGCTTCCGATGTGCAAATAACCGTTAGGTTCAGGCGGAAAACGAGTTATAATTGTTGAAACTTTGCCTGCAGCTATGTCTTCGTCAATTACCTCTGTTAAAAAATTGCTTGGTCTCTCGCTCATTTTATATTCCTCACATTTTAATGTTTATTAATTTTATACTAAGCCATTTGTTTTTTCTTTTTAAGGCTTTTTTCTTTTTGTCCGTGTTTAACTTGTATGTTCCCATTACCGTCATCAGTTTTATTTTGCTCGTTAAGACGTTCTTTCGCCATAGAAAGCATCAGTTTAATGCGGTTTTCTTGGTTAACTCTTGTCGCACCCGGGTCGTAATCTATCGGTGTGATATTCGCGTTCGGGTACACTTTACGAATTTTATTTATCATGCCTTTTCCGCAAATATGGTTGGGCAAACAACCAAACGGTTGTGTGCAAATAATATTTTCAAAGCCTATGCTTTGCAATTCCATCATCTCTGCGGTTAAAAGCCAGCCTTCGCCCATTTTTACGCCTCTGCCAATAATTCCGTCTGCCATTTTTCTCACATCGCTAAACAGCGTAGGCGCATGTAAATTTTTATATTGTGCAATCGCTTTTCCCATCAAGCGTTCACGTTTATCAAGATATGCCAAAAACGCTTTTACAAATTGTTTTACAAAGAAACTTCCGCCATAAATATTAATGGTTTCCTCATAATTTGTTATGCAATATTGCACAAATCCCATTAAACCGGGCACATTAACTTCACAGCCTTGTGTATGTAAAAAACGCTCTAAATCATTGTTGCCAAGCGGCGAATATTTTACATATATTTCACCGACGATGCCAACTTTCATCTTTGGTGTATGTGTTGTTTTTAATGCGGCAAAATCTTTCGCAATAGCATTGAAATTCTTGCGCATTGAATTTAAAGTTATGCCTTTTCTTGCACTTAATTGGCGGATAATCTCATCTTGCCATTTTCTTAAAAGTTTATCGGTATCGCCTTCATTGTCCTCATAAGGCCTTGTTTGATTAGATAAAGCCATAAGCATATCACCATAAAAAATAACGGGAATTAACTTTATTAAAGTGTTAAAACTTAACTTAAAACCGCTGTTTTTTTCAAGGCCTGAAAAATTAATGCTTACAACAGGCACCTGCGGAAAACCGGCTTTTACAAGCGCTTTTCGAAGCAGAGGTAAATAATTTGATGCCCTGCAACCGCCGCCTGTTTGCGTCAATAAAAGCGCTATTTTATCAACATCATATTCACCGCTTTTAAGTGCGTCGATAAACTGGCCAATAACCAAAAGTGCAGGATAGCATGTATCGTTATGCACATATTTTAAGCCTTCTGCCGCAACACTTTCGCTACTGTTTTTAAGCACTTTAACTTTATAGCCATCGTCTTTAAAAGTGCTTTCCAAAAAGCTAAAATGTATATGCGCCATATTCGGTATCAATATGGTGTGGGTGTCTTTCATTTCTTTAGTGAATACTGCGTATTCTGTTCGCATAATGGGTCTCCTCTTTTTATGGGGTTTCGTCGTGGTGATTAAATTTATTGAGCTACGCTTTGGAATGATAGCGATTG
>CAYJGV010000153.1:0-3497 GCA_964369715.1 uncultured Bacteroides sp.
TCAAGGGATAGTACGTGAAAAAAACACGAGATGTGAAAGACATCTCGTGTTTTGTTTGTTTTGTAAGTTAATGCTAAAAAAAGCATTAAATAGCAAAGGCCAAGTTTATTAAACCGACAGCCATTTATATATTTAATTTTCGTCGTCTAACAATTGAATTGTTACTGTTTCAATTCTTAAATCATCGACATCTTGCACGGTCACTTTAAGGTTTTTATAAGTGAAACCTTCGCCGCTTTTTGGAATGTGCTCAAGCTCTTCAAGAACCCATCCTGCAACCGTTGTCGCTTCACTTTCAAAGTTTTTGTCTTCAAACTCAATTGCTTCAAACAAATCATCAACATGCAAATCTGCTTCAACTAAATAACGTGATGCATCAATGCGGCGTATAGGTGTTTCTGCTGTATCGGTTTCGTCATATATTTCGCCGACAAGCTCTTCTAAAATGTCTTCCATTGTGACAAGGCCAACAGTGCCACCGTGTTCATCTGTAACAATTGCCATATGTTGTTTTTTGTGTCTAAGTTCTGCCAAAAGGTCGTTTATGCGTTTTGTGCGGTAAACAAACATTACGTCGCGTTTCATTTTTTTAGGCTGTATATCGCGCTTTTTGGCAAGTGCATGCAATAAATCTTTGGCGTATAAAACGCCTACAATATTGTCTATGCTGCCATCGTAAACAGGTATACGTGAAAATCCTGCATGAACGCAAAGTGTGATAATTTCCTCTGGGGGAGTGCGCAATTCAACTGCGGACATATCCACACGAGGCACTAAAATATCCTGTACTGTTATAGTGTTAAATTCAATAGCACTTTGTATAATATCGGTTTCACGGCTATCCAAAACGCCTTCTTCTTCAACAGTGTCGATAATGGTTTTAAGCTCTTCTTCAGTTACGCTGGGCATAACATTAAGCTCGTTGGATTTTCCACCTGTAAATATATGCTTAATTTGCACAAAAACCCATACAACAGGCCTTAAAAGTGATTTAAGCCATTGTAGCGGTGCAGAAATTAACACGCTGACTTTTTCAGCATTATCCTTAGCATAGCTTTTAGGTAAAATTTCGCCGAATATCAAAACCAAAATTGTAACAACAGCAGTTGCAACAGCCGCACCGCTTGCACCCAAAAGCGCAGTGGCAACCATAGTGGCGATAGACGCACTGGCAATGTTAACAACATTGTTGCCAATTAAAATGGTAGATAAAGTTCTGTCAAAATCTTCAGCTAAATGCAAAGCTGTCTTAGCCCTTTTGTTGCCGTTTTCAACCTTGTTTTTAAGGCGAATTTTGTTAACAGAAGACAAAGCTGTCTCACTTGCTGAAAAAAACGCTGAGAGAAGTAATAATACAACAAAGAAAATATAAGTGCCCGTACTGGGAGGGGTTTCCAAAAAATCACGCTCCTAAATTTTTTCGCCATGTGCATGGTGTTCTATGCTAAAATTATATAAAGCATATTTTAATACATTACATAGCTGTTTTAAATAAATGTTTCAACATTATAACATAAACTTATAATTAAAGCAAATTTTAAGCGGACGATAATATGCCGCTTTAATTGTATGCTTTAAAAACTCGCTTATTTGTACATATAAAGCACGCTTGCATGAAAAATTATTATCGTTTAAAATAGGCGCATTCTTGCCGATTAATCAATAATATAATGAGTTGCGTATAGATTAAATTAAATTTTAACTGTCCAATTAAAGCTGTCTTCACAGCGACCCCATTGAATATCAGTTAATGTGTTGTAAAGCTTTGTGGTAAGCTCGCCTGTTTTTTCGTCGCCCACCATTGCGCTTTCGCCTTTATAGCACAGCTCTTTAACAGGTGAAATTACAGCAGCCGTACCTGTGCCGAAAATTTCTTCTAAATCGCCATTTTTAGCGGCTGCCATCAAATCATCAATTGCAATTTTGTCCTCGATGACTTCATAACCCCAATTTTGGCAAAGTTCTATGCAAGAAGCTCTTGTTACACCGGGCAAAACAGTGCCATTGCAAGCAGCGGTATATATTTTTCCTTTAATTTTAAAGAAAATATTCATACTGCCAACTTCTTCAACATATTTTTTCTCGACACCATCAAGCCAAAGTGCTTGTGCAAAACCGTTGTCGTGTGCTTTTTCGCCTGCTTTAATGCTTGCGGCATAGTTGCCACCGCATTTATAAGCGCCTGTAAGGCCGGGCGCCGCACGTATATATTCGTCTTCAACATAAATGCGAACAGGTGCAATACCTTCTTTATAATATGCGCCTGAGGGCGAACATATAACCATAAAATAATATTTTGTTGATGCTTTAACACCAAGCCCAACATCTGTTGCAAAAATAAAGGGGCGAATATATAAACTTGCTTCGGGTGAATTTGGCACCCAATCTTTGTCGATTTGGACAATGGCTTTAACCGCTTGCACAAAGTCCTCTTCAGGGATAATCGGCATACACATGCGCTCACATGTGCTTATCATGCGCTGTGCGTTTCGCTCGGGCCTAAAAAGTTGTATATCGTTGTTTTGTGTGCGGTAGGCTTTCATGCCCTCGAATGCCTCTTGCGCATAGTGGAAAACCACACTTGCAGGGTCAAGCGATAAATTTCTATATGGTTCTACGCTTGCATTGTGCCAGCCTTTGCCTTTTTCGTATTCCATAATAAACATATGGTCGGTGAAAATTTGCCCAAAGCCCAAATTGTTTTCATCAGGTTTTTGCTTCGGGTTTTGGGTTTTTGTAATTTTAATATCAAGCATTGCTTTATACCTCTTTTGTTTTTTAAGCAGACAAAACTTTTGCCTCTGGGATTTGCAAGTTTAAAGTGTGTGGTGTCTTTTTACAAATTATGCCTTTAAGACGTCATTTTAAATAAGGTAAAAACCACAGTAATTCTTAATTAATAGTACATATCTTCTTCATCGTCATAAATTTCAACATAGCCACAAGATTTATCTATATTTTTAAACAAGTATAAGATACCGACAATTGTGCCAAAAAACACAGTTAAGCCAACGAGTAAATTTAAAAAAGTTTTCATTTTATTTTCTCCCTATAATATAATTATTGATAATTTAAATGCTATTATGTATATAATGCCACAGAGCGATGAATTTTTCAAGTTATAATTTTGAATTTTTAAGATATATATTGCGGTTTTTAATAAATTGCACTTTAAATATAAACCTAAAGCATGATTTGAAAGCGCAGTTTACAAACATAATTTGCAAACTAGGCAATTAAAACAAGCTTATAAATAAAACTAAAGTGCAAATTGCGGATTTTGTAAATTGCAAATAAAGTAAAGTTATGAATAAAAAGTATAGTGTGATTCACGAATTTGGCAAATAAAATTTTAAATAGAAGTTCAGTGCAATTCATGAAATTAGCAATTAAAGCAAAATTTTAAATAAAACATAAGGTAGATAAACAAAGCTGACATCTAGCACACTTTAGCAACATTAGAACAATGTAATCGTGAGCGTATGTCAATCTAAATG
>CAYJGV010000154.1:0-3488 GCA_964369715.1 uncultured Bacteroides sp.
GGCGCTTAATGAAAAGTTGATAAAAATGAAAAGTACTGATTAAAAATCACGTAAATACGCAAAAAATCATCGTAAAACTCAGCATAATTCTTTACAATTAGATTTAGATGAACAAGTTTCATCAAATTAAATTGGAGGTTATGATTATGAGTCAAATTCTAGACATCCCAGCACAAAATGTAACAGAATTAATATCATCAACGAAACATCATTTAACAAAGTTAGGTTATAAGCCAAGCACGATTTTGCGTTATGATGCTGTTTGGAAAGACTTGCCGAAATATTGTGCTTTGCATGGAGAGCAGTTTTTAACTGCAGAGCTCGGCAGAGCATATGTGTTTGAAAAGTTCGGGTCTGAATTAGGTGAAAAAGACAGTTCACATAATGTGAATAGAGCTATTCATCTTTTATTGGATTTTCAAAAATTCGGTATGGTCTTTATGCAATCTAGCATGACATTAAAAGAATTTTCTCTACCATTTAAAGAAATATTCGAAAGTTTATTGCAAGACTTGCGTCAAAAAGATTTTGCTGAAAACTCGGTTACTTGTTGTCGTAGCCGTTTATTTAGGTTTGAGTACTATTTGCAAAATTGTAATGTACATGAGTTTTCGCACATTGAATTGCAGCATGTTAACGGCTATATTGAATCCTTAGCAAGCTTTTCAAGCGGAACTATCAGTGCAACACTTAAGCTACTCCAAAGATTATTTGATTTTGCACTTGAAAACGGATATCACAAAGAAAGTTTTTCTTGTTCTTTGCCAACAATTCGTAAATTAAGCAATTACAAACTACCGACTGTTTTTACTGTAAAAGAAGTAGAGTGTATTCTAAACACAATTGATAATCACAATCCAGTCGGCAAAAGAACTTATGCCATGCTAATTTTAATTGCTAAACTTGGCTTGCGAGCTTGTGATGCTAAGCAATTACGTTTTTGCAATATTGATTGGGAAAGTAAAGTTATATCTATTATACAAAAGAAAACAGGTGTAGCATTAACATTACCTTTGCTTGAAGATGTTGGTTGGGCTATTATTGATTACTTAAAAAATGGGCGTCCGAAATCAGATAGTGAATATATATTCATTAAGCATTCAGCACCTTTTGGGCAGTTGCACGGAAGTTTTAATAGGTATGTATGCCACGCTGTTAGACAAGCCGGAATAAAAGTGTCTGCTGAAAAATTAATTGGTACACATTCATTTCGTCACAGTATTGCCTCGTCCATGTTGGAACAAGGTGCAAACTTACCTGAAATAGCACAAATGTTAGGGCATGTTTCTCAAAATAGCACACAAAAATATATCAGTGTAAATGTTGATATGCTTCGCAAATGCGCGCTTGAGGTGGTATTATGAGTGCTTCTAATTTTAAAGGGCCGTTTGCTCCTATGTGTGAGCTGTACATAGCACAAAAACGAGCAATAGGGTTTAAATATGTTCAAGAAGAAAAAACGCTGCGAAGATTTGATAACTTTTGCAAAAAATATGATGTTCAAAATTATGCAATTACTAAGGAAATAGCTTTTGAATGGTGCAAAATACTACCAAATGAAAAAGATGTGACTAGAAATAGTAGGGTTGGGCTAATGCAAAGATTTGCATTATTTCTAAACAAGCAAGGGTATCAATCATATCTTCTCCCCGCACTTCCACGTCAAGGCGCAAGGCATGTACCTTATATATTTACAAAATGCGAATTAAAACGTATATTTCAAATTCTTGATAACCTTGCACCGCTCAATTCATATCCAAACCGTCACTTAATGTATCCAGTGCTTGTTCGTATGCTCTATGGATGTGGATTGCGAATTTCTGAAGCACTGTCACTAACAAAAGAAGATGTTAACATAGGCGATGGTATTCTTTATATTCGACACGGAAAAAATGATAAAGAGCGACTAGTTCCTATGAGTGAGTCTCTCACTATTTTATGCAGGCAATACATGTTAACTGCGCATCAAACCACTAGCAACAAAACTCCAATGTTTTATACAAAAGGACAAGTAAAATATTATCCATCAAGCATTAGCGTAGCATTTCGCGGTTTCCTTTGGGATGCCGGAATACCATATCAAGGCAAGGACATTGGTCCACGTTTGCATGATTTGAGGCACACTTTTGTTTATCACAATATTAAAAAATGTGCAGAGGAGGGTGTCTGTGTTAGTGAAATTTTACCTGTTTTATCAAAATATCTTGGACATTCAAATGCAAGGGCCACACAATGGTATTTGCGTCTCACTGCAGAAATTTATCCGCATATTAGAGATATTTGTGAACGAGAGTTAAGCACGGTTTATGCTGAAATTTTAAATTTTGGAATGGAAGTAGGTGTCTATGATGAATAAAATAAAACCTACAGATTTCGCTATTTCTTTGTCTAATTATTTTTTCGAATATTTACCTGAGCAAAAAGGCCTTAGCGAAAACACGATTAATTCTTACAAAGATACAATTTCTGTTTTTTTAGAATATTGTGAAACAGAACATTGTTTAAAACGTGAAAAAATAGAAATTAAAGACATTAACAGGTCAATTGTTGAACATTTTTTAATTTGGTTAGAATGTGCAAAGCACAATTCCGTTTCAACGAGAAATCAACGTAAAATAGCTTTGAGTACAATTTTTAAATTTTTACAGTATGAGAATCCACAATATGTTTTATTGTGTCAGCAAATTATGTCTATTCCAAGCAAAAAATGTGATAAGCAAACAATTAAACACTTAACTATTGATGCAATTGAATGCATACTAAAGCAACCTAATATTAGTACAAGAGCAGGACGGCGTGATGTTGCACTATTAAGTTTAATGTATGAATCGGCAGGAAGGGTTTCTGAAATAGCTGATTTAAAAGTAGGGAGTTTATATTTTGAAAAAAAAGATTCCATTGTTTGTTTACGCGGAAAAGGTAAAAAGTTTCGAAACGTTCCATTGATGCACGACGTTACAAAAATGCTTAAATTTTACATATCAGATGAAAGGAATTATCGTTTATGTGAAAAAACAGAACCATTATTTTGTAACAGAAGCAGAGGTTGCTTAACAAGAGCTGGAATCTCTTATGTTTTCAACAAATATGTAGATTTAGCTAAAATAGAGATGCCGGGGTTATTGCCACAAAAAGTTTATCCTCATATTTTCAGGCACAGTAGAGCTATGCACTGGCTTGAAGCCGGTGTAGATTTACAATATATCAAAGATTTGTTGGGACACGCAGAACTCTCAACAACAGAAATTTATGCGCAAATTAGCACAGAAATGAAACGGAAAATCTTAGAAAAAGTCCATCCGATAGATTCAGTATCAATACCTAAAAACTCATGGAACACTGACAAAAATCTTATGAATTGGCTTAAAAGTCTTTAAATTATTTAATAACAGATGACTGTATTATGTAAAGTCAACAATACTATTTTGTTGACTTTACATTGTTTTTTAAAGTGACTTTTCATTTTTATCAACTTTTCATTAAGCGCC
>CAYJGV010000155.1:0-3482 GCA_964369715.1 uncultured Bacteroides sp.
AGTCGGGCTCAAGTTCGAATTGTGTCTTGCATCTATATTGGACAGTCATGCCAGCAGCGTGACGCTGCACCCAAACCGCCCTTTAGCGTGTGCTAGAGGGCGGTTTTGCGCCCGAGGGTTAGGGTAGCTATTTTGCAACTTTAACACACGTCGTCGCGAACCACATTTAGTTCACGACGATTTTTTTAATTAAAAATTATAAAAATCTTCGCCTACACCATTTCGTCGCTCTTTTTTTCGAAGTTTACACCTCTCTAGCCCACTGTTAAAATTTTTATTGAAACTTCTTGCATTAAATTTTTATTTATAGTATAATATATAAGCAATTATTTTTAGGACAAAGCGGTTTTTGTGCCGCTTGGTATACAGAGTATGGGCCCTGTGCGACGAGCCGCCGTGAACCATGTCAGGCGGGGAACCGAGCAGCATTAAGCGGATGTGCACGTGCGCCGCAGTAAGCCTGTGCTCTGTATACCAAACGGCACAAAGCAAAATTTTTATGCGCTGTCGGCAATTTCGGTTTTACATAATCTTTTTTGTTTTCAATATTTCGTACAAATATTATTTTGTTTGAAACGAATTATTGCTAAGCAAATACAGGGTTTTGTAAAATTTTGTTGGCAGTGCTGTTTTTCTTTTTACAATTAAATGTCAATGTTTAAAAACGTCTTTTAAAAGGAGGTTAAATATGTATCGTGCTCTTTATCGCAAATGGCGCCCTGCAAAATTCAGTGATGTAGTTGGCCAAAAAAGCATTGTTACAGCGCTTAAAAGCCAATTGCTGCAAAACAAAGTAGGGCATGCATATATATTTACCGGCACAAGAGGCACGGGCAAAACAACATGCGCCAAAATTTTTGCAAAGGCGGTTAACTGCTTAAATTTGCAAAACGCCGACCCTTGCGGTGAATGCGATTTGTGCACCGGCATAGAAAGCGGTGCAATTTTAGATGTTGTTGAAATTGACGCTGCATCTAACAACGGTGTCGATAATATAAGAGATTTACGTGACGAAACAGCCTATACACCAAGTGCAGGTAATTATAAGGTTTATATAATAGACGAAGTTCACATGCTTTCAACAGCGGCTTTTAACGCATTGCTTAAAATAATGGAAGAGCCACCATCTCACGTTATTTTTATTTTGGCAACTACCGAAATTCACAAAGTGCCTGCAACAATTTTATCACGATGCCAAAGGTATGATTTCATCAGAATTAATACAGATGACATCGCCATGCGTTTAGTTGAAGTTGCAAAAGATGAAAACATCGCATTGACAAGTGGGGCGGCAGGTTTAATTGCACGCCTTGCGGACGGTGCAATGAGGGACGCACTTTCTATTTTGGACACGTGCAGCAGCCTTGAGGGCGAAGTTAACGAAGATGCTGTTCGTAAAATGGCAGGCGTTACGGATAAGACTTATCTTTTTGAATTAAGCGATGCAATCCACGAAAAAAATGTAAGCACTGCATTGCTTATCATAGCAAGACTTAGGGCGAAATCCATAGACATGAAACGCCTTTGTGATGAACTTATTTTGCATTACAGAAATTTGATGCTTTGCTCGATTAACAGCGATGTTTCACTTTTATCCGGCGTCAGCCACGAAGAGGAAACACTCTATTTTGAAAATGCAAAAAAAATTAGTACGCGTGAAGCGATAGGTGTAATTAAAACACTAAGCTCAGCCCTTGAAAAAATGGGCAAGAGCGCAGACCTTAGAATTACACTTGAAACCGCAATGTTTTACATTTGTGAAAACAGCTTTGAAAGTTTTGCAAATGTTCAAAATGCGGCAAATGTTCAAAATTTCGCAACAGCACAAAGCGCACAAAGAGCATCATACCCTGTGCAAACTGCACCTGTAAGCCATGTAACACAAAGCGAACAAAGTGAAAAACAGAGCACAGTGCAAAGTGATTTCAAAGACAATTCCACCCCTAATACACACAATGGGCAAAACATTGTAAACAGCAATAATGCTATAAATTACGAACAAGATTTAGTCGAAAACGAGCGTGAAATCCACGATGAATATGAGAAAAAAACCGATGATGAAAACAGCGATAACAGTGCAATACAAAGCGATAACACAGCGGTTAATTACAGTGGAAATTCTGCCCAATTAAGCGAAAATCAAAATGCACAAAGCAGTGATAAATCAAGCGAAAACAGTGTTCAAGGCGAGATGCAAGTTTTTGAAAAATGGCAGAAATTAATCGATATTATGCAGAAAAAAGATAAACTTTTATACGTGAACTTAAAGGATTCTAAAGCGTATTTTGACGGAGTTAGGGTAAGGATAGACGGCAGCGATTTATTTATGGAATATATGCGCCAAAACGAATATTCAAGCTCGCTTATCAGAGACACCATAGAGGAAGTTTGCGGAAAAAGATACGCAATAGGGCCCTATCGCACACAAAGCGCTAAAGCAAAAGCGTATGCAAACATCGATGATACAATTTCAAAATTAGAGGCGCACAATGTGCCGATTATCTATAATGATAAAAAATAAGGAGAATTAAAATGAAAGCAAGATTACCACAAGGATATGGAAAACAAAACATGAATGCGCTTATGCAACAAGCGCAAAAAATGCAAGAGACAATGGAGACAAAACAAGCAGAATTAGACGAAGCAGTTTATGAAGTTAAAGCAGGTAACGGCATGGTGGATATTTCCATCACAGGCAAAAGACAAATTACAAGCTTAAAAATTAATCCGGAAATAGTAGACCCGGAGGACATTGAAATGCTTGAAGATTTAATTGCAGCAGCGGTTAACGAAGCGGTTCGCACAGTTGACGAAAAAACCGAAGAGGAAATGTCAGCCATAACAGGCGGCATGAACATACCGGGCTTTTAAGGGAAAATTGCAATGAAATATAACGCATTACCGCTTGAACGTCTTATCGAGCATTTTGCAAAATTACCCGGAATTGGAAGAAAAGGCGCAACAAGGCTTGCATATCAAGTGCTTGCGATGGATAAAGATGAGGCGCTTAGTTTTGCACGAGCAATAGAGGAGGCCCACACAAAAATAAGGCGCTGTGATGTTTGCCAAAATTTCACCGAAGGTGAAAAATGTGGTATATGTTCAGCGCAAAACAGGGATGAAACTATTATTTGTGTTGTGGAAAACCCACGTGATATCAGCGCTTTTGAAAAAACCAGAGAATATAAAGGGCTTTACCATGTCTTGCATGGGCTTATTTCGCCAATGGACGGAATAGGGGCAGACGAACTTTGCATTAAAGAGCTTATAACAAGGCTTAAAGACGATAAGGTAAAAGAGATTATCATGGCGACAAACCCAACTGTCGAAGGTGAAGCAACGGCAATGTATATTGCAAAACTTGTTAAACCACTCGGAGTAAAAGCAAGCAGGCTTGCCTATGGTTTGCCTGTGGGCAGTAACCTAGAATATGCCGACGAAGTGACGCTGGGACGTTCTATTTTAAATAGAGGCGAGTTGTA
>CAYJGV010000156.1:0-3464 GCA_964369715.1 uncultured Bacteroides sp.
CCTAATATAAATAATCTTTATTATATTATACATCTCATACAGTTGCAGTGTCAACAAAATACACCAATCTTACACATATAATAAATAAGCTACAAAAGGATAATAATATTGCTTGCTATAATGTTGCAATGTGCTTATAAAAAAGACAAATGTCCGCATGTTGAGCACATTTGTCTTTTTTGAAAACCAAGCGTGCTTGACAAAAATACGATAGTACGATACTATGCCTATAATAAACAAAAATGTAATTGCATAAAAAATTGATGAGGTTTTGCAATTGAATTTAAATGAAAATTTACAAATAAATTAAAAGGAATAACAATATGAAAGCAATAATGATAATGTATGACTCGCTAAAATTAAACATGCTAGAACCATATGGTTGCGATTGGGTTAAAACGCCAAATTTTACACGTCTGGCAGAAAAAACAGTTTGTTTTGAAAAAAACTATGTTGGAAGTATGCCGTGTATGCCTGCGAGAAGAGAATTGCACACAGGACGTTATAATTTTTTGCACAGAAGCTGGGGGCCGCTTGAGCCATTTGATGATTCTATGCCTGAAATTTTAAAATTAAATGATGTCCATACACATATCGTGACAGACCATCAGCACTATTGGGAGGACGGCGGAGCGACGTATCACAATAGGTATTCTACTTATGAATTTGTGCGTGGGCAAGAGGGCGATGCTTGGAAAGCAGACCTTGGAATGGATTTTTGCTTTGAAAACGGATTTGATATAAATGCGCCAAAAATTGCAGACCCAAAGATGCAAAAAGTGTTTTTAAGTGCAAAGATGAACGACCAAATTAATAGAAAATACATGGATACTTTAGATAAATTGCCACAGACAAAAACATTTAAAAATGGCCTTGAATTTTTAAACACAAATCACGATAAAGATAATTGGTTTATTCAAATAGAAACTTTTGACCCGCATGAGCCATTTTTTACAACAGAAGAATTTAAAAAATTATACCCACATGATTATAAAGGCTTAATTGCAGATTGGCCGCCATATGTGCCTTGTACAGAAGACGAAAACACTTTGCAACATGTGCGCTTTGAGTATGCCGCATTGCTTACAATGTGTGATTTTTACCTTGGCAAAGTGCTTGATTTTATGGACGAACACAATATGTGGGACGACACTATGCTTATTGTAAACACAGACCATGGGTTTTTATTGGGCGAACATAATTGGTGGGCAAAAACTAATATGCCGCTTTATGAAGAAATTGCCCACACGCCACTTTTTATATATGACCCTGTAAGCAAAGTGCAAAATGAACGCAGAGCGCATTTGTCACAAACGATAGATATCCCTGTGACATTGTTAAATCATTTTGGAGTACAAGTGCCAAAAGATATGCAAGGGTGCGATTTGCGCAAAATTATTAATGACAATGTCCCTGTTAGAGATTATGCTTTTTACGGTTATCACAGTATGCATGCAAATATAACAGACGGTAAGCACACCTATATGAAATCACCTATTTCATACAGTAAAAAACCGCTGTACGAGTACACATTAATGCCTTGCCATATGAAAAATATGTTTAATATTAAAGAGCTTCAAAATATTGAGCTTACAGATGAGTTTAGTTTTACAAAAGGCTGTAAAGTGATGAAAATAGAGGCAATTACTTCATCGGTTGCGGCAAACGCATGCAATTATGGAACAAAGCTTTACGATATAGAAAGCGACCCGCATGAAATGAATGAAATTGAAGATTATTCAGCTGAACAAAAAATGCTAAAGCTTTTAATAAGGGCTATGAAAGAAAATGAAAGCCCGAAAGAACAGTTTGAACGCCTTGGAATAACAAGTGATGCAAGTGAAGTAAATGAGCAATATATCATAGAATTACATGAGCGTGAACGTGCGGCGCAAACCCCGTGCGTGCTAACACATTGCACATGGAATAAAGAGGCAAAAAATATGTATAATGTACTTACATGCATTATACCACCTGATATGCAAGGCGAATTTTTAAAAGGGCTTGAGGAGTTTGCAAATAATATAAAAGCAAAGACAATTACAAAAGATATTATTTTTTCTTATAGCAAAAAGGCTGTGCCACAGCAATTGCAAGAAATGGCATTTTACTTTTTAAACATAAGCGCTAGGACACAGTAGGCAGGCGATGTCATTCTGAACGAAGTGAAGAATCCGTAAGCCTGTATTTTAGTTATTATTTGAAAGTTGGATTTTATGTCTTAATAAACAGGCAAAAGCACAATACATAAGCCTATAAAAGCCTTGTATTGAGGGCTGGCTAAAGCTTGAATAATTATAAGCTTTACACAAAATAACAGCGTGGCGGAGTTTATACCCCGACACGCTGTTTTAGTTTATATTTTTGGTTTGCTTTGGTTATGGTTGCGGCAATATATATATGCCGCCTGTGCCGCCGTCGCCCCCAGCGCCGCCGCTCGAACCTGAAGGTGAATCACCGGTGTTGCCGATTGTGCCGAATGCGCCGGCAGGAACTGAGAGGGAAATTTCTGCACCGATGCCGCCTTGGCCGCCTTGGCCGCCTGCGCTGCCTTGGCCGCCTGCGCTGCCTTGGCCGCCAGTGCCGCCTTGGCCGCCTTGGCCGCCTTGTGCAGTTGCAGTTGCTGTTGCACTTGTAGCACTTTGTGCAATTAGGCCTATGCCACCTGTGCCGCCGAAACCGCCTGGGTCGCCTGTGCCGCCTGTGCCGCCTTCGCCGCCTGTGCCACCTGTTGATTTAAAGTCTCCGCCGGTAATGCTTACTGTAGTAACAATACTACCTACACCACCATTACCGCCTTCGCCGCCTGTGCCGCCTGTGCCGCCTGTTGATTTAAAGTCTCCGCCGGTAATGCTTACTGTAGTAACAATACTACCTACACCACCATTACCGCCTTCGATGCCTTCGCCGCCTTGTGCCAAAAAGCTGCCATTAATCAAAACAATGTTATTCGTATTAATCCCTGTGCCGCCATCGCCACCGAAGCCGCCTACTGCGGTAAATCTGCCTGTGCCATTGAGTGTAAGTGCAGTACCTATATTTGCACCTATGCCGCCTGTACCGCCGTCTGTGCTGCTTATGCCGCCTGCTGCGGTAAATGTGCCTGCGCCGTTGTGCAAAACTTCGCCGCTAACTTCTAAGCCGTTTTTGTCGTCTGCGCCTCGTGCAGCAATTTCACCACCTGTGGTGTTTATTGTTAAGTCGCCTGTTACAATACAGCCGTGCTCTTGCTCTGACATAACAATTCTAGAACCGATATTAATATTGCCATCGCCTATAAATGTTAAGTTGCCTTGTACATATATTCCTGCCGTGGGTTTAGGGGCTGGCACAGTACTACTCTCTAAGATGTTTGTGCCTAAAACATTAATTGTTAAGTCTTGCCCTGCGCCTATAGTTGCATTTTCATATGCGTTTGCACTTGTAGTTTCACGTGTATAGCTTACTTCAAAGCTATTAAGTGT
>CAYJGV010000157.1:0-3457 GCA_964369715.1 uncultured Bacteroides sp.
AGGCTTTTCCTTGCTATAAAGCCACCCCTTTGCCATAAAATCTATAGACCTAAAAACATATAAATTGTGCATATGATAAACCTCTGATAAGAAACATTACTACATCAGTTAGTTGCGACTAATTTAATTATCATATCATCAGTTTTTCATTTTGTCTATAGCTATATATCATTTTATCCACAAATAGCAGCAAAAAATTTCATTCAACTATTTCAAAAGGCTATTATAATAAAAACAATAAAGCGAAAGAGGGTGCAAATTTGCATTTAGAATTCGAAAAATGGAATTTATTTTATGAAACCGACAACACAATAACAAAAGAACTAATAATATTCAAAAAATCCAGCGCATATGCCACAGCTTGAAGAGTTTGAGCATTTTAATGAAATTATAACAAACAAAAACACTATGAAACAGAATATAGTTGTCAAATTATACAAATTTAGTATTTTTATCGTCAATCCGTAAAATTATCTTGACTTAATATGTTTTTTGGTGTATATTGAGACTATGTTAGTATATACTAACTCGTATATAGAAATGAGGTATAAAAATGAGCAAAATAGCAGTGATATATTACAGCTCCACAGGCAATACAGAAATAATGGCGAATAAAATTTCTGATGGTGCAAAAGAATCAGGCAATGAAGTCGATGTTTTTTCTTGCTCTGAATTTGATATTACCAGCGTGAATGGTTATGATGCAATTATTTTAGGTTGCCCTGCTTGTGGCAGTGAAGAACTTGATGACAGTGAGTTTTTACCTATGTTTGAAAGTATTAAATCAGATTTAACAGGCAAAAAAGTAGGCTTGTTCGGCTCTTACGGTTGGGGTGGCGGAGAATATATGAACGTCTTTAAAGAAGAGTGCGAAAATAACAGCATTACAATTATTGGTGAGCCGATACTCGCAGAAAACACACCTGATAGTGATGTCGAAGAGCAATGCATAAACTTTGGAAAAACAATATAATATTATTAACTTTATAGGAAGAAAGAGGTACAAATTATGTCGATGATAGGAAAAGAAGTAGCAGATTTTAAAGTACAAAGCTATATTGAAAACAGTTTTAAAGAAGTGACAAAAGAGAACATTTTAGGCAAATGGAGCGTGTTTTTCTTCTACCCTGCTGATTTCACCTTTGTTTGCCCAACAGAGCTTGAGGATTTAGCAAATAAATATGAAGATTTTAAAGGTGTAAATTGCGAGATATATTCAGTGTCTTGTGACACTCATTTCGTGCACAAAGCATGGCATGATGCTTCTGAGACAATTAAAAAAATTGCGTATCCCATGCTAGCAGACCCAACAGGCGCACTGGCACGTGATTTTGATGTTATGATAGAAGACGCCGGCCTTGCAGAAAGAGGAACGTTTATCGTTAATCCTGAAGGCAAAATTGTAGCATATGAGGTTCTTGCAGGCAATGTTGGTAGAAATGCTGACGAGCTTTTCAGAAGAGTTCAAGCTTTACAATTTGTTGCAGAACACGGCGATGAAGTTTGCCCTGCTAAATGGAAACCGGGCGAAAAAACATTAAAACCAAGCCTTGACTTAGTTGGAATTTTATAAAATAATTATAAAAAAACGGCGGAGTTTTCTGCCGTTTTTTGTTAACTAAGCAGCTATAATCCAGTCTTAAATTACGAGGTGAGATAAATGAAAGACAATTTTTATGATGCAATTATTATAGGCGGTGGCCCTGCCGGGCTTTCTGCTGCAATATATATGGCAAGGGCAAAATATAAAACTTTGGTGATTGAAAAAAACAAATTTGGTGGACAGATAACTATAACATCAGAAGTTGTAAATTACCCCGGTGTATACCACACAAGTGGCGAAGATTTAACAAAAGAAATGCAACGCCAAGCGGCAGCATTTGGCGCTGAATTTTTACTTTGCGATGTAAAAAGCTTTAACAAAACCAATGATTGCTTTACAGTAAAAACCGACAAGGGCGAATTTGACACCATGGGTGTGATAATAGCAAGCGGTGCATCGCCACGAATGGTGGGCTTTAAAGGCGAGAACGAATTTAAAGGCAGAGGCGTTGCCTATTGTGCCACTTGCGACGGCGAATTTTTTACAGACAAAGATATTTATGTTGTGGGCAGCGGTTTTGCTGCTTGTGAAGAAAGCCTGTTTTTAACAAGATTTGCACGAAAAATATATATGGTAATAATAGGTGACGATTTCACCTGTACAGGCTCTGTTGTAGAGGAAGTTAAAGCGCATGAGAAGATAGAACTTTTTTACAACACCAGCGTAAAAGAAGTGTATGGCGAAAACTTTGTTAAAGGCATTGTGCTTAATAAAAACAACGATGAGCAAAATTATTCTGACGAAAACGGTATAGGTGTGTTTGTATTTGCAGGCTATGCACCGGCGAGTGCAAATTTTGCAGATGTCATTAAGCTTAACGAACAAAAATACATTATAACTGATGAAAATAAAAAAACTAATATGGACGGTGTTTATGCCGCCGGCGATATATGTATTAAAAATTTAAGGCAAGTTGTAACTGCAGTGTCGGACGGCGCCACTGCTGCTACTTCCCTCGAAAAATACGTTGCAGCCGAATACGAGCGACTTGATATTCCCAAAAGAGAATACAAGATGCCTAAAAAAGAAGAAAAAGCAAAGCCTGCAATTAAAGCAGATGACGGCGCATTTATTTCAGCCGAAATTAAAGAGCAATTAGCGCCTGTGTTCTCTCGCTTCGAATCTGATATAAACCTATTATATAAACTTGATGAAAGAGATATATCAAGTGAAGTCAAAGGCTTTATGTCAGAATTTTCAAAACTTAGCAATAATATTATCTGCCAAAAAGATGACAATTTGACAACTAAAGCATTGCCCTGCATTTCTATTTTTTCAAAAGACGAGAAGTATATGGGTGTGTCTTTTCATGGTGTGCCAGGCGGGCACGAGTTTAACTCTTTTGTGGTTGGGCTATATAATGCCGCAGGCCCCGGGCAGATGATAGCCGAGGAAGATGTGCAAAGAATTAAGGCTATAGATAAAAAAACCAGTATTGATTTAGCTGTGACGCTCTCTTGCACAAACTGCCCTGAACTTGTGATGGCTGTTGAGAGAATCGCTTTATTAAACGATAATATCAGCCTTGATATTTACGATTTGCCACATTATGAAGATTTAAAAGCAAAACATAATATTATGAGCGTACCATGCATGATAATAAACGATGAGCATGTGCATTTCGGAAAGAAAAATATAGCAGAGGTGCTTAATATTTTAGAAAATATTTAAGAGAGCATTTAAAAGATAAACCTTAAAAAGCGACATAGTAGAGCTTAAAACAGCCTTAACTATGTCGCTTTTTTAATTATTGTTTTTTCACTGCTGCGATTAATTTTCTTGTAGACTTAATTTCGGTATAAATTTCCCTGCACCTTTGATGTTTACCTTCATACTAACGGCTATTCCAATGAT
>CAYJGV010000158.1:0-3420 GCA_964369715.1 uncultured Bacteroides sp.
ACCGCATAAATCAGCTTGCCGCCAAAGCCAATGCGCTGAACTTTATTGATGCACCGCTTATTGCTACTGAGGCGAAAAAGCGGGCGCAGTTCCAATCGGCTGTGCAGGAAAAATATCTGCTACCCAAAAGGCGAAGCAATGGCAGTGTTTGAGATATGGGACGTGCGTGGGCGCTTTGACCACCCAATAGACTATGCCGCCAACGAAAACAAAACCGTTGTGGCAAATTTAAGCACGGCAGAATACGAAAGTTTGCAGGATGTCATACGCTATGCTGTTAATAATGAAAAAACAAAATTGGATGATTACGAGGCTTATGTCAGCGGTATTAACTGCAATGTCGGTGATGCCTTTGCATGGCTTTATAGGAGCCTGCAAGGTGCTTTTTTTGTTTTCGCAATTTTGCGCACTGTCGCTCACCGTCCCCATATCCTTTCAAAAACAATCCGCATGGATTATTTAACAGAAATAGGCATAAGGGGAATTGCAGCAGTGCTTAATGAAAGCGGAATAAAAAACACAAAGGGCAATAATTTATCTTTTTCTACAATAAAAAATATATTAATCAATCCCAAATATAAAGGTTACTATTGTGGCAATAAATCGCATAAATACGATTATCGCTCTAACGAACGCAAAATTTTCGAACAAGAGGATTGGGTAATGTATAAGGATGAGGAAAATGTTCCGGCGATTGTGTCGGAGGAATTATGGGAAAAGGCAAATGAAATTTTATCAATGCGAAGTAAAATGCAATCATCAGATAACAAAAGCAGCTACAGTAATAAATACAAGTATAGCTGTAAAATTATTTGCGGCGAGCACAAAACGTATTATTACAGAGCATTATATAAGTATAAAACAGGTGATAGAGAATTATGGCAGTGTAAACTATATGCCGAAAAGGGGAGAGCTGCTTGTACATCACCGGTGGTTTATACAAGTGAAATAGATGAAATTATGCGAGATGCGTATGAGCAAATAATATTAAAAAATACTGATATTATCCATGATTTGGTTAAAACATATTCGACAATAGCAAGTGCATCAGATATTACGCAAGACATTGCAAAATTGCAAATACAAATAAATAGTGCAATGCAAAAAAGGATAAGCTTTTAGATTTAAGTATTAGTGGCGCATTAACAGATAGCGAATTTAAAATTAGAAATAATGCATTTAATGATGAAATTACAAAAGCGCAAATCAAAATAAAAAATCTTAAAGAAGAGGAAGAAAAGAATAAAGAGGTTAGCGCAACAGTTGAAACATTACGAAAAATAATAGCAAGTGAGCTTGATTTTAAAGATGGTTTTGATGCTTGTATTATTGATGCACTGCTTGACAGAATTGAAGTTTACGGAACAGATGACAAGAAAATGATTGATTTAAAGGTTTATTTCAAGGTGCTTGATGGAGAGATAAGATATAGCATAAATAGAAATAATAAAACTTCTGTTTGTTCCACACAACACATTATGAATGTATCAAACAGAAGTGTAAAAATTATAGGTTTAGATGGCAAAAAGCGGTATGATAAAACTAATGAGGTGTGGGTTTATTTGGCGGTGGGGTAAGAGCCAATTGATAATCATTAAATATAATTTTAAAAGTGCTTCAATTTAATTGGGGTGCTTTTTAAGTGTTAATACAAATTATTGACCTTTTTTGCTTTATGTGATAAAATTATGGGATAATAATGTATAAAAATATATGGGAGAATAAATGCAATTTATAGATTTAAAAGCACAGTATAATAATTTGAAAAGTGAAATAAATAAACAAATACAAGATGTGCTTGATGACGGACAATATATTTTAGGCAAGCAAGTCCTTGAACTAGAAGATAAATTAGCGACATATACAGGTGTGAAACACTGCATAACATGCGCTAACGGAACAGACGCGCTGCAAATGGCGTTTATGTATTACAATATAGGTAAGGGCGATGCAGTATTTTGCCCCGACATAACTTTTATAGCAAGTGTTGAACCGGCGTGCATGTTAGGTGCAACGCCTGTTTTTTGTGATATAGATAAAAACACATATAATTTATGCCCGAAATCACTTGAAAATAGAATTATTGAAGTGAGAGAAAAAGGTTTACATAAACCAAAAGCAGTTGTGGCAGTAGATTTTTTAGGCAGCCCGGCTGATTATGAAGAAATAACAGCAATTTGTAAAAAATATAATCTTATTTTAATTGAAGATGCAGCACAAAGCTTTGGGGCTGAATATAAAGGCAAAAAATGCGGAGCATTTGGTGATGTTGCAATTACATCATTTTTTCCGGCTAAGCCTTTGGGCTGCTATGGCGATGGTGGTGCTATTTTCACAAATGATAATGAAATGGCAGATGTTTTGCGTTCGATTCGTGTGCATGGTAAAGGCGCAAGTAAATATGATAACATACGAGTTGGTGTGAATTCCAGGCTGGATACAATTCAAGCAGCTATATTACAAGTGAAACTAAAAGCTTTTGTTGAATTTGAATTTGAGGCAAGGCAGAAAGTGGCAAAGCGCTATAATAATGCATTTGAAATCAAATTCAAAACACCACATATACCAACAAATTGTAAAAGTGTTTATGCGCAATATGCACTTTTGTGTGAAAACAAAGTGCAGAGGGATAATTTAGTTGAACATCTAAGTAAAAATAATATACCCAATATGGTGTATTACCCATTACCACAACATAAATTAAAAGTTTATGAAGATAATATTTATAATGAATCTGACTTTAGTGTATCTGATGATTATTGTGATAGGACCATAAGTTTACCTATGCACCCTTATTTGAATGAGGAAGAGCAAAATACTATTATAAATGCTGTTTTAGGGGGTATATAATGGCGTATTATGCGCATGAAAGTGCTTATGTTGATGATGGTGTAAGTATAGGTGATGATACGAAAATATGGCACTTTTGCCATGTAATGAACAATAGTGTTATTGGAGAAAATTGCAGCCTCGGGCAAAATGTAGTTATATCTCCGAATGTTAGAATAGGTAGCGGCGTTAAAATTCAAAATAATGTTAGTGTTTATTCAGGGGTTACTATTGAAGACGATGTTTTCTTAGGCCCTTCTTGTGTTTTTACAAATGTAATTAACCCAAGGTCATTTATTGTGAGAAAAGATGAATTTAGAAAAACTACTGTGAAAAAGGGCGCAAGTATCGGCGCAAATGCAACTATTGTGTGCGGGCATGATATAGGAAAATATGCATTTGTTGCTGCGGGTGCAGTTGTTACAAAAAATGTGCCTGATTATGCACTTGTTGCAGGACTTCCGGCAAAAGTTATGGGTTATGTTTGCGAGTGTGGAAACAAGTTGGAATTTAATGGTAACTTTTCAATTTGCAGTGCATGTAATAAAAAATATAAGCAAAATATAGATGATAAAAATGAAATCACTATAG
>CAYJGV010000159.1:0-3266 GCA_964369715.1 uncultured Bacteroides sp.
ATTTTTCTTATTAAAAATAATACCAAATTTTTTTTATATTATTCGGGGCCCGTCAATAATATAATTTGGCGTTTGGGCTCTCGGTGCCCCACACGCCAATAAAATCTTCCTGCAAGGATATAAATAATCGGAGCGAAGCACAGATTATTTATATCCTACAATTTCTTTTAATAAGCTTGTTACTTTTTCGTCCATAACTTCGTCTGCAAATTGGCATGTGCCAACGGCTTTGTGACCGCCGCCGCCATATTTAAGCATAAGGCTACCAACATCAACATTAGATGTGCGGTTAATTACAGAATACCCAACAGCACAGCTGCAGCCTTTTCCGCCACGTCCGCTTACAATCCAAACCGAGATGTTTTGCTCGGGGTAAAGGCTGTAAACCACAAAGCGATTGCCTGAATAAATTGTTTCAAGTCCTCTTAAATCGCTTATAATAACATCGCCTTCAATGCGTGTGTGTTGCTTTACCATTTCAATAAATTTTTCGTTTTGCTCCCAATAAACATCCACACGTTCTTTAACGTCAGGCATTTCAAGCATTTCTTCAATCGACATTGTCAAGCAACAATCAATTAAAATTTCCATCAATGCATAATTTGAAATTGTAAAGTTTCTCCATCTGCCAAGGCCTGTTCTTGGGTCCATCAAATAGCCCATCAATATCCAACCTGTGGGGTGTAAAACTTCATCAACAGTTAAATTAGCAGCGTCAACTTTATCCACGGCCCACATCATTTTTTCAAGCCCGGGGAAAGTTTTTTCGCCGCCGTAATATTCATAAATTATCCTTGCACAAGAAGGCGCAATACGGCTTTCGCCTTCATATTTTCCTGCAAGTTCATTTCTTTCATGTTCACTTGAATGATGGTCGAACCACAAGCCGCAACCCGGCACATAAGGCACATTTGCCAAACAATCGTCCTTTGTAATTTCAACTAATCCGTCTTGTAAATCTTTCGGATGTGCAAATGTCCAGTGGTCGATAATTCCTGCTTTTTTTAGCAAAGCAGCACAAGCCAAGCCATCAAAATCAGATCTGGTTACCAATCTCATATATATTCCCTCCGAGTTTAAAATAAAGCACCTATAGGCTTTTATCATTTAAAATGAAGCATTTTTTAATGCTTTCATTTTTATACAATATATTATTAACATTGTAACATGTAAATTGTAAAACTTCAACTGTAAAAATAACAAATTTTGTATATTTTAACACAATGATTGATTAATTTTGAGAGCTTGGTTTAATTGCATTTATTACTTTTGCTCTATAAAGTTCTAAAACAGTGCACTCTATCGGCTTTGATGTTATTTCTATTCTGCCTACTCCACCATGCATGGTGATAGGCACACAAAGAGCCTCACTGTTTTCTGCAATTCCATAATGGCTAACCCTGTTTGCATTTTCTAAAAGCATACTTTCATCTTTTACTTGAACAATTTTTCTAAATGTATTAATGCGCTCTAAATTAAATATATAATCACTTTTATATGCTATTTCAACATCAATCATTGTGCCATCGGGCAAATCTCCCACAACAATAATTTCATATGAATATTCGCTTAATTTATTATAGGTTAAATCAATTTCGGGTGTATATGCCATGCTCTCATCTGTTTTTTGCCATAAAATATTATATTCGCCATAATCTACAGGAGAATAATTCGCAAGCAAATGTTTATACCAATACCAGTTTGCACGTTTCATCCATGTTTCTGTCACACTGTATTCATCGGTAAAGCTTAGTGTTGTGGCAAATTCATAATCATTGTTTAAAAAGTCATCAAGATATTCCTCTCTTGCATCATCGCCTAAAACATGCATTCCGTAATCGTAGCCACTGGGTTGAAATTGTCCTAAAACAAGTTCTAATGCACTGCTATATGTTGAAAAAACACTTTCGTCGCCAATTGTCTCACTCATTCTATACAGCACCTGAGCATTTTCGTTATACCCTGCAAGCTCCGGCATATATTGATACTCCGATGTGTATTCATAATCATTATTCATCTGCACACGATGCAACAACGCAATTGCAGAAAACACCACAAAAACGCACACAGCAACAGAGCTTACAGCTTTTAACATGGCAGTGCTCTTATAATTTGTTTTTTCATATACAATATTTATTATTATTCCAACAAGTGCAAAAAATACACCGAATGAAAAACATTCATCTGAAATTTTGCCAATGCCATAAGCATATAAAACAACAGCAATTAAGTTTACAAGCAAAATAAAGCAAACAAGCACATCATGAATTTTTATTGTTTTCTTATAAGCTTTGTAAAAATAATATGCAAAAATTAATAGCATTGCCGCACAATAAACAATAAACCTAGGATAGGCTATTAAATTTGTAAATTGCAGCAGTTTTACTTCTCCGCCATAATACCAAAATTGATGCGAAGAAATGCCTAATGTATTTGTTATAAAGCTTATCGGATCGCCTGCGGTGACAATTGTTACAGATAAAATTGCACCCAGAACAATAAAAACACCGAAAACAAACAATTGTTTAACAGTTTGCCAAAACTTTATTTTATATACAAAAAAATACAAAAAAGCTATTATAATAAAAGCTGCAAACATGCTTGCAAAGCCATAGTCATTGCTCCAAACAGCACCAAGGCCAAGAACAAACCCGCCTATTATTAAAAACTTTGTACTTTTAAAAATATTAATATCAAACTTTAACTTTTTTGCTAATAGAATAAATATTATACATAATAAAAAAGGCCAAAATGCTCTTTCCATGCGCATGGAGATTCCCGGTTCATCAAGTGTTACAAAAGGGAAAAACGCGCCTTGTCCTTGCAAAATCGAAAAAGCAACAATAAATAACAGCGAAACTGCATAAGCAATATCTTTATTGTTTATGGTGATGTAAAACATTGTAATTACACATGCGTAAAATACAAACATCGCTGTAAAATTTGTTACAAAAAGCGAAGATGTAAATGTGTTGGATAACGCTATAAAAGGCGCGTTTAAAAACACTACACCCATTCCGATATAATTTGTAAAATCTACATAGGGTATTTGCCCATCAAGCACACGTCGAATGGGATTGTATGTTTGAAAATCTCCGTTATACGCCAAAAAATCCGAGAACAGTATATTTGAAAAAGCTTGTGTTGCACACATTAATAACAGCACAACAATCAAAAATATTTTTCGATGATTTTTTACTGCGAATTTAGCTATTTTGTTTTTTTCAATATTATTTTGCATTAAGTTCCCCCATTTAAAGCCACCT
>CAYJGV010000160.1:0-3231 GCA_964369715.1 uncultured Bacteroides sp.
CTTTTCCCGCCGAAAAGAAGGGCTTTCCTCGTGGGGAAGTTTGCGATAGTGGCAAACGGCTAAAAAGACGGATTCCTCGGCTACGCTCGGAATGACAGAGTGCGGTTCACTTAAGGGAACGGATTCCTACGACTCGCTAAGAGCCGCCTTACGGCGGTTGCTCGATTGCATTGCGCTGCGGCGCTTATCGCATACACTCGGAATGACAGCGTGCGGCTTGCCTAGAGGAACGGATTCCTCGCCACTGCGCCCTGCCTAAAAAAACAACTTCCCGCAACCACACTCAAAACAACAAAAACAAAAAAACTAAACCATTGACATTATTTATAAAAAATGATAGACTTATTAAAGTATATTAAATAAGTCTACTTTAAAGGTTGAAAGTAATTATATTTTACTTTAACCTTTAATTTGTTTAAGGAGGGGCATTTTGCATATAACTCAAGAATCAGATTATGCGGTGCGAATAGTCTATTGCCTTGCAAAAAGCAACGAGAGAAAAGACGCCAGAAGCATTAGCGAAGAAATGTGTATATCGCTTAGATTTGCGCTTAAAATATTAGGAAAACTTGTTTCAAAAGGGCTTGTCAACAGCTATAAAGGTAACAAGGGTGGCTATGAACTTGCAAAAAAAGTAGACGAAATTACACTTAAAGACGTTATTTGTGCCGTAGAGGGGCCTTATAAAATTTCAAAATGCCTAAGTGAAGACGGCGATTTTGAATGTAATAGAAACGCAAAAGATACTTGTGTTTTTAGACAAGCTTATGAGGATTTAAGCAACCAAGTCAATGAAAGCCTTGAATCTATAAGTTTTGCCCAATTAATTGAAAAGGCTGAAAAGAAAAACTAAAAACCGCACACGGCTCCACGTGTGCCAATTTGTACAAATCGATAGCATTTTAATAAATTAGCTTGACATTCTTAAAAATACAGGGTATAATCTCTTAATATATTAACATGGGTAAACGCGCCTTTTTAAGCAATACCTAAGTGAATTTTTCTTAGGTTGCAAGGGAAGGGGTGCGTTTTTCTGCTGTTTTTAAAAACAGTGATAGAAAATGTTAATGAAAAAAATACAAATTGCTTGCTATTTTAAAAATGAGACTGAAATTTTTGTAGGAATCAACAAAAAACAGCATGAAAGTTTGTTAAAGTTTGTAAAAATGTTTAAATACAATTTAAATGCAAAAGATGCAATGTTTTCAATATTTTTGTAATTTAAAGTTATAATTAAAGGAGTGGTCGTGTATATGGTGAAAGTCAAGCCCGTACAGTACGGTAAAACTGAGCGCATGAGCTTTTCAAAAATCGAAGAAGTTATCGATATGCCCAATTTAATTGAGGTGCAGAAAAACTCTTACCAGTGGTTTTTAAATCAAGGTCTCAAAGAGGTGTTTCGTGACATTTCCGCAATTGAGGACTACACCGGAAATTTAGTGCTGGACTTTATTGATTACCGACTGGATTCAAAGCCTAAATATACTATTAAAGAGTGCAAAGAACGTGACGTTACTTTTGCTGCACCTTTAAGGGTAACTGCTCGTCTTTTAAATAAAGAGACAGGCGAAATTAAAGAGCAAGAAATATTTATGGGCGATTTCCCACGTATGACAGATTCAGGCACATTTATTATAAATGGTGCTGAACGTGTTATCGTTTCACAACTTGTTCGTTCACCCGGTTCATATTTTGGCAAAAGCTATGATAAAACAGGTAAAGAGCTTTTCACAACAACAATGAACCCTAACCGTGGTGCATGGATTGAATTTGAAACAGATGCAAACGATGTTTTTTATGTTCGTATCGATAAAAACCGTAAATTGCCTATAACAGTGCTTATAAGAGCGCTTGGTTTAGGTACAGATTCCGCTATCAGGGATTATTTCGGTGACGATGCACGCATTGAAGCAAGCCTTTTAAAAGACACAACAAGAAGCGAAGAAGAAGGCCTTTTAGAAACATATCGCAAATTGCGTCCGGGTGAACCACCAACTGTTGAAAGTGCAAGCACTCATATTAACAGCTTGTTCTTCGACCCACGTCGTTACGATTTATCTCGTTTCGGACGTTATAAAATGAATAAAAAACTTGCAATTGCAAGAAGAATCGAGGGGCAAATTGCCGCTCGTGATATTATTGCGCCTTTGACAGGTGAATTAATTGTAAGTGCAGGCGAAAAAATTACAAATGTAAAAGCTAAAGAAGCCGACCTTGCAGGTGTATGCATCGTTTATGTAACAATTGAAGATAGAGAAGTTAAAGTTCTTTCCAATGGTACAGTTGATGCAAAACCTTTCTTTAATTTTGATTTAAGAGAAGAATGCGAAATTTCAGAGCGTGTTAATTTTGTAGAAATGCGCGCAATTTTGGAACAAACACAAGATGAAGAAGAGCAAAAAGAATTAATCATTAAAAACCGCGATAAATTAATAAGCAAAACAATTACGGTTGATGATATTTTTGCATCTATTAACTATGTAAACAATTTAGGCAACGGTGTTGGCACAGTGGACGATATCGATCACTTGGGCAACCGTCGTATCCGCAGCGTTGGTGAACTTTTACAAAACCAATTCCGCATTGGTTTTTCACGTATGGAAAGAGTTATACGTGAGCGCATGACTTTGCAAGCGCAAAGCACAGAGGAAGTTACACCACAAGCTCTTATAAATATTCGCCCTGTTGTGGCATCTATAAAAGAGTTCTTTGGTTCCAGCCCGCTTTCACAATTCATGGACCAAAACAACCCTCTAGCAGAACTTACACACAAACGTCGTTTATCCGCTCTTGGTCCCGGTGGTCTATCTCGTGACCGTGCAGGCTTCGAAGTTCGTGACGTTCACTATTCTCACTATGGCCGCATGTGTCCAATTGAAACCCCTGAGGGCCCGAACATCGGTCTTATATCTTACCTTGCAACATTTGCACGTATAAATGAATATGGCTTTATCGAAGCACCTTACCGCAAAATTGATAAAACAACAGGCGTTATTTCAGATGAAGTTGTTTATATGACAGCCGATGTTGAAGACGAATATGTTGTAGCGCAAGCTAATGAACCGCTAGACGAGCAAAATCGCTTTGTTCGCTCACGTGTTTCTTGCCGTAACAGGGACGAAATTATAGAGGTTGAGGCAAGCCGTGCAGATTTCATGGACGTTTCACCTAAAATGGTTGTGTCTGTTGCTACAGCAATGATTCCCTTCCTTGAAAACGATGACGCTAACC
>CAYJGV010000161.1:0-3208 GCA_964369715.1 uncultured Bacteroides sp.
CGCCTAAAAGCACATAAATTGCACATCTAACGGCGTTATCCTCCTAGACAAACGCTAGTGTGCCGTCGTCGTCTGCCTTATTATATGCACAATTTATGTGCTTTTAGGTCTATAGATTTTATGGCAAAGGGGTGGGCTTTATAGCAAGGAAAAGCCTTGCAGTAATGCTAGCGCCTTACAAAAGGCTTTGACGCTGATAGAAAGTTCACCCCTTTGTCATAAAACGGGTTCGTATTACATCGGTTTGGCTAGGCAAAATAGTGTATTTTATTATATTTATTGATATTATCTGTAAAATTAAAGTTAATATTTATATTTTGCCAACGCCATTTTGCCATGACAATAAAAATCACAGCAAATTTTATGAACAAAGTAATATTTGATATATGCAAAATATGTCACATTTACGCTATTTCACATAAATTATATATTATAAAGTAATTATATCCAAAAATCACTATTATTTCACAAATACTATTGTAAGCCAATTATGACTTTTTGTCAAGAAATACTTATATATATACATAATTATTGTTAAATATATATATTTTATTTGACGAAATATCTGTTTTTATTCATCGCTATTTTCTTTTTTTTCAAACTTATTTAAAATATAATTTGCGACAGGCGCTTTTATTAAAAATAGAATTATAACACATACAAAAGATGCAATCGACATTATTATGGGCGAGCTTGAAAGCACAATGCCCGTTGCCAATGCGGCGGCAGGAGGGTGTTCGAAATCGAAAAGCGTCATGCTGAACGTTGTTAAAAAAACTGCAATTGCGCAAAAAATTGTCGTTGATACGGTTGTTTTGTCGAACAATTGGCTAATTAGCGCCAAAGCTGTGCCCCAAAAGCACGCACAAAAATAGCCGCCTAATAAAAACCTTGTTTTTACAGATTTTGCATTTGGAAAAGCAAAAACAATAAAAGCCGTTGCCGCAACAGAAACAAGCCAGACTTTATTATCAAACAAGTGCACCATTAAGTACGCAAACACCATAAACAAAGTCGTGAAAAGGCTTCTGAACAAGCACAGCAAAATTTCTCTTTTGCTAAAATCAGGCTTTTGCATAATTTCTCCGTTCCGACAATTGTCTATGTTTTATATTTATTTTTATGAAAGCGACTATAAAGCACAACATTGCTTTATAGCCACGAATGCTTTTTTAAATTAACTTTGCCGTCTGGCAAAAACTCAACGCCTTCGTTTTCCAAAAGTTCTCTTTGAACATTAGGGCCGCCAAATGCAAAGCCCGAAGCCAACGAGCCATCCTTAAAAACCACACGATGACAAGGAATTACACCCGGCTGTGGGTTGCGGTGAAGCGCAAAGCCAACCACACGTGAACCCCTGTTGTTTCCGGCAAGTGTGGCAATTTGCCCATAGCTTGCAACTTTACCCTTTGGTATTTGCAATGTGCATTCATATATTTTTTTCGTGAATTCATTCGCCATGATATCATCTCGCTTAAAATTATTTTTAAAAGCACCTTGTCATGCTATGCGATTGCGCTCAAAATGACAATTCTATCTTCAACTTCGCCTGCCTAAACTTCGTAAGGCCTTAAAAAATGTGCATCTTGTGTGCGCAAAGTGCCTTTGAAAAAAACACCGTCTTCTCGGTATTCCTCTTGTGCAACATTGCCGTAGTCTCGCATGTAATTCGCTAAAGAAAGCTTATCATAAGGCAAAAGCACCTGCATTGTGCAAACTTTGTCCGATAAAATATCTTCTATTTTTAAAAGAAGTTTGTCTATTCCTGCGCCTGTTTTTGCACTTACCATCAGCGCATTTGTGTCAAATATAAAACAGCCCTCGGTTTTATCCGCTTTGTTGTAAACCACAATTTGCGGTATGTGTTCGCATTTAAGTTCGCTTAAAACTTCGCTTGTAACTTCTAATTGCATATCGCTTTCAGCGTTTGATGCATCGCACACTTTTATAATTAAATCTGCATATATTGCTTCCTCTAATGTGCTGTGAAAAGCCTTGACTAAATTATGCGGCAAACGACTGACAAAACCAACAGTGTCAATAAAAACAACGTCGCTTCCATTTGGAAGCTTCGCCTTGCGTGCACTTGGGTCAAGCGTTGCAAAAAGCATGTCTTTTTCAAGCACATCCGCACCGCAAATGTGGTTTAAAAGGCTGCTTTTCCCCACATTTGTATACCCCATAAGCGCAATTACAGGCACACCGCTTTTTTGCCTATTTTTACGCGTTAATTCTCTGCGCTCTTTCATGTTTTCAAGTTTTTCGCGAAGTGCGTCAATCCTACGGCGCACATGTCGCCTGTCGTATTCAAGCCTGCTTTCGCCTGCACCACGCCTTGCGCCGCCGCCACCGCCACCGCCGCCGCCTTGCCTTGAAAGGCTTTCGCCAAGCCCTGCAAGCCTTGGCAAACGATATTGCAACATGGCAAGCTCTGTTTGTAATTTGCCCTCGTTTGTAATTGCTCTGCTTGCAAAAATTTCAAGTATAAGCATGGTTCTGTCAATTACAGGAACATTTAAAATTTCTTCTATATTTCGTATTTGACTGCCCGATAATTCATCGTTAAATATCGCACATGAAGCATTTAAATTTTCGCACAAAAGCCGCCCTTCATGAAGGCGGCCTATTCCCAAAAATGTCGCTCTATCGGCGCTTTGTCTTTTTTGTGTCACAATTGCAAGCACGTTTAAATCACGTGCATTTGCAAGTTCGGAAAGTTCTTGCATGGCTATATCCATATCAAAATCTGAATTTTCCATGCCAAATAAAACCGCACCACTCGGAAGGTTTTCATCGTCTTCGTCATTTTTTATATTCTCGTGTTCAATTTCATAAAATTCACGAATATCTATAATATTATTATCATCTTTTTCGAGCATTTTTACCTCTTTTGGCTAATTAAAATTTGCTTTTAAACTATATAAATCGAAATGTAAACTCTTTTTTACCCACACCAATTAAATCGCACCTGCAAGAACATATATAATCGAAACTACGTATAGATTATTTATTTTATACACAGTGGGTTATTCCGAGTGTATGCGATAAGCACCGCAGTGCAATGCAAGCGAGCAACCGCCGTAAGGCGGCTCTTGGCGAGTCGTAGGAATCCGTTCCCCTAGGCAAAAGCCTCACTGTCATTCCGAGCGTAGCCGAGGAATCCGTCTTTTTAGTCGGTTGCATCTATCGCAAACTTTTTCACGAGGAG
>CAYJGV010000162.1:0-1792 GCA_964369715.1 uncultured Bacteroides sp.
AATTAGATTGACATACGCTCACGATTACATTGTTCTAATGTTGCTAAAGTGTGCTGATTGTTAAGTTTGCTTATCTACATTAAGTTTTATTTATAGCTTTGCTCTAATTGCTGGTTTTGTGAATTACACTATACTTTTATTTATAGCTTTGCTTTAATTTCTAATTTCATGAATTGCACTTTAGTTTTATTTAAAAGCCTACTATATCACCAACTTTGCAAATTACATTTTAAATATAGCTTTATTTAAAAACCTGTTATATTATCAATTTTATAAATCACTAACTTAGCAAATCACACTTCAGTGAAATTATTATAAATCACAATAATTCTGTTAAAATGCTGTTTTGCAAAAGCATGCCTTTTGGTTTTAGCTTAATGGTTTTATCTGTAATAATTGCTAAATCATTTTTTTGCAAAGCTTTACAAAACTCTATTTGTTTTTTTGTGAATTCTGTGTTATAGCGTGTTTTTAACTCGTCAAAATCAAGGCCATCGTTAAGTCTTAGCCTAAGCATTATATAATCGTTGTAATCGGCGACACCATCGTAAATTAATGGCTGTGAGCACTCGATATATTTTTGTGTGCCTTTTTTTGTGTAAAAGCGTTTGCCGTTCACACACCCATGCGAAGCTGGCCCAAAGGCATAATAATCTTCACAATTCCAATAAAGCAAATTGTGCTTTCCTTTATAATTTTCTTTTGCAAAATTAGATATTTCATATTGTGCAAACCCTTGCTTTTTAAGCTCTTCTATGCAATATAAATAAAATTCTGCTGTTGCATCGTCATTTGGTAAATTATCTATAGGCTTTTTACCAAATACAGTATTCGGCTCAATTTTTAAAATATATGCGCTTATATGTGTGCTGTTTTTTATAAGTTCTATCGTGCTTTTAAGCTCTTCAAATGTGTAATTAGGTAAGCCAAGCATCATATCCGCCGATATATTCGCAAAACCTGCCTTTTGTGCATCTGCCAAAATTTCTGCGCTTTGACGTGCATTATGCGCTCTTCCAAGGCGCTTTAGGCTGTCATCATTTGCACTTTGCACCCCGACAGAAAGCCTATTTATCCCTGCGTTTTTAAAATCACACAGCTTTTTAAAATCTACTGTTCCGGGGTTTGCTTCAAGTGTAATTTCGGCATTATCTTGTGGTTTAAGTGCATCAAGCAGCGCAAAAACTTGTTTTGCATTAAGCAAACTTGGTGTACCACCGCCAAAATATACTGTTTGCGGTCTAAAATTCAATTTTGCGTTTTTTATGTCTCGCAAAAGTGCATTTACATATTCATCGGGCACGGCTTTCTTTTTGCCACTTGAATAAAAATCGCAATAAAAACATTTGCTTTCGCAATAAGGTATGTGAATATAAACTCCGGCCATAAAATCTCCTATAATAAAATGATTATTTATGAATTAAATTGACAAAAATATATAAAAACAAATTCGGAGGTACTAATGGCAAGTTTAAAAGGTGTAAGTAAAAAAATAATAGAGATAAACGAACCCGAACATGAATTTATTGAAAAAGTATATATTGTTTTAAAGCCAAATTCTTCATCAATTAAAATATCAAAACGTAAAAGTGAAGCAGAAAGCTATGTTTCTAACCTTGTTTGTTGGCGCAAAACATTTTTGCCGCTAGATAAAAAATTGCGGCTTATAATTTTAGGCACTGCGGCACTTTTTGCAATTACTTTGGCTTTGTATTTTATACTTTAATTTTAGCACTGTGAAAATTATCTTAAAAAATTATTTATGCAAAACCCATTGTAAAACCCAACGCAA
>CAYJGV010000162.1:1892-3028 GCA_964369715.1 uncultured Bacteroides sp.
CATAGGGTTCATACTAACCCAATGCGACATCTAAAGTCATCATTATGGCAAAGCCCAAAATCACGCTTAAAACTCCGTAAAATTCGCCTTTTTCGTCGCTTGAAGATGGTATTAATTCGCTTGCGACAGCGTAAATCATAGCGCCTGCGGCAAAGCTTAAAAACCAAGGGAGCAAAGGTGTTACAAGCGAAATTAAAAGCACCGCACCAATGCCGCCAATGGGCTCTACAATACCGGAGATGCACCCAAAACCAAAACTGTGCAAACGGCTGAAACCCTCTTGTCGCATGGGCAGTGAAACCGCCGCCCCCTCAGGGAAATTTTGCAAACCTATGCCAAGTGCAAGCGCCATTGCTGCAGCCAATGCCGCGGCATTTTGTGTTTGTGCAGCAAGCGCAAAAGCAAGGCCAACCGCCATTCCCTCGGGGATATTATGCAAGGTTATTGTCCCGATTAAAAGTGCGCTTTTGCGGTGTAGTTTTACGCCGCTTTTTGTTGCGCATGTAATTACACAAGGTTTTATATATTTTTTATATAATTTAACCATGTATAAATCCATGAAAATTAAAAATAAACCACCCAGTAAAAAGCCGCCACTTGCTTGTAAAAACCCTGTTTTACCGCTTTCTTGTGCCATATTAATGGCAGGGATAATAAGGCTCCACACACTTGCCGCCATCATAACACCTGCGGCAAAACCCATGCAAATTTTGTTAAGTGCAGGTTTGATTTCACCCTTGAAAAAAAACACTAAAGCGGCGCCGGCACATGTCATTAAAAAAGTGAAAAATGTGCCAAGTGCCGCCATAATTATTGCGTTCATAAAAACTCCTCCAATATAAATTAATTGAAAAAAACTAATTTATAATATGAAGGCAGCCCTGTTTTTGATATCGTGTTTTATATAATTATATGTAAAAATATTGCATGAAGATTTAAATTACAAATAAAACCGTGCCTAAAATTATCAAAACCATGCCTGTGAATTTCTTCTTGCTTATTTTTTCTTTTAAGAAAATATAACTTAATATCGTTACAAACACATAGCCCGATGCCTCGAAAATAGCACCCATAGAAAGCGGAATATACCTTAAAGCGATAACATTGATTATTGTTGCAGAAAAAAATACAGCATA
>CAYJGV010000163.1:0-3026 GCA_964369715.1 uncultured Bacteroides sp.
CTCGGAATGACAGGGTGCGGAAACGGATTCCTCGGCTACGCTCGGAATGACAAGTGAAAACGCTTGCCCCTCACACAATATACCCACCCAATATCTGCATAAATATTTTCATATTGTCTAGCCCATGTTTTCATTTTCTCCTGCTTTAATGCTTGCTAAAGCTTCGTCAGCAGCAATGGCGCTTTTTGTAAAGCTGTTGTTTTTCCACCACGCAAAAATTGCTGCAGAACTTGTCAAAACCCATGTAATTATTTGCTCTAGCTCGCTGTTTTCAATTGGCAAAGGGCTTTTCCCCATCGCTGATAAAACCTGATTAATCAATGCCAATATAAGTAAAATTGTTCGTATAATTGTACCGCTTGATATATTTGTCATTTTTCAAAACTCCTTTTCCACAGCCGTCCGATTTCAATAATTTTTCGCAATACAGTGTCATCATAAATTCACACTCCAATAAGAAATGTTTCGTTTTTCTCTTTGTATCGCAAAAACCGCTCAAAATCCGCACGTCTCAACTACTGAATAATTAATCTAATATAACTTAAAGCCATATTACATCAGATTAGCTAACTAACTTTGTTTTTAAGTTCTTGAACTTCTTTTCTTAAATCATTAATTCTGTTATGTGCAGTTTCTAAACTTCCATGCAATTGACAAATGTTCTTAAACATATCGCTTTGAACTTCAATTTTATTTTCAAGTTGCTTTAACCTTTGCGAGGTGTTCCCATAAAAAACACCGAATGTTGCCGCATACATAAATAATTGCAACAATATGTCCAGTTCCATCATTCTACCTCCGCATATGGTATTGCCATTATCCACCCATAAACGCCATCTACTTCAACACGTGCCCAATTATCAAGTATTTCATAATAAGGCGTGTTTGTATTGGCTGAAATTTTACCTATTATTTCATAATTTGTTGACGGTGCACTTCTTATGTTGATATTGTAAAGTGATTTAAGCTTACCTATTGCAGGCTTTTGCTCGTAAAGCGTCAGGCTACCCTCTGTTTGTATTTCATTCTCTTCAAGTGCTTGTCCAAAAACGCCTGCCTTGTTTTCAAAACCGATATATTTTGTTGGGTCAAGCCCTTTTGTTGTGCTATATTGTCTAACCTCAAAGTGCACATGTTTTATGGGCGGCACCGCCAATTCTGCGTTGCCACTATTTCCCATAATTGCTATATTATCGCCTGTTTTAACTTTCGCTCCAACGCTTACAAGGTTTTTTTCATTATGGCAAAAATACAAATAATTAACTAGGTCTGGCGTTTGGTTATCGTCTAATTTAACACAAACATAATAACCCCATTCCCATGTTAAATCTCCGCTGGTTTTTGAAACAATGCGCGATGTCACAACTGTGCCGCTTATGCTTTTACCCGCATAAGACGGCATTAAAATTATACTGCTGTCATTTCCCACAATGTCAATTCCACCATGCCAAACGCTGCCGTTTGAACGAGTGTAGCCGTAACAACTATAACCAAACGGCACTTCATTTCTTCCGTTAAACAGCACAGCTATACCCCCTCACCTGTATAAATTTCCCATTGTTTTGAACCATCTTTCGGCTCATACAAAACAGATTTAATATGCTGTTTTGTACAATTCCAAACCATAGCATTATGTAAAACTTTTTCACTAACTGTAATTAGTGTTCCGTCTGTCACACTGTCCCACTCAGGGTAATCCGGTGTTTGCGCTGTAATACCCCAGTGCTCTACAAATAAATTCGGTTGCTTATTTTTGCTGTATTTTTGTGCTGTGTAATTTGTGTTTTCATACACAACTGTGTCGCCTTGTATATAGTTTTTTTCGCTGCTCCACTCTTCTCCCGCTTTTGGCAACATGGTTAAAACAGCTTGTACAGGCTCTTTTAAAATATCGGGCACTAAGTCAAGCGCTGATTTAATTTGCGTTATCATCGGCTCAATTTCTTCTTCGTGCTTTTGTTCAAGCTCTTTTACAATTACGTCAAATTCTTCCAAAACATCGCTATCTCTCCAAGGGGCCACCATTTCTCCTTCAAAAACTTTGCCGTCCGCTCTAACCCAGGTTTGTCCCTCGGGCACAAATCTTAGCCCCTCTATGTATTTATCGCTTTTGTCTGCAAATGTATCCATTTGTGTTTCAATTAAATCGTTATTAATATTTTGCTCGGTATAGCATTTAAAATCATGGTCTATATATACTTTCATATTCTCACCAACTTTCACTTATCTTGACAGTGTTAAAGAATGCAATGTTACTGATGCTGAAGTCGAATTAGCTCCCATCCATAAAAAACAATTTATATAATATGAGCCTTTTAAGGATGATATATCTAAATTCATTACCTTGCTGGACGATGTTACATTAATAAACGTAGATGCATTTCCTGAGGTTTTATTCGATGCCGTACTTCCTACCACAATATAAAAACGTCCATATGAATTGGCTGTTGTGAGCGATACTGAAACTTCTAAAGTGTTATAATCAGTTAAATCAAAATATCCGGAATTCCCTTTTGATTGTCTATAAGTACTTAAAGCAGCATACAAGCCATTTTGTGTATTGGAAAACTGCCCATTGTTTATAACACTATCAACACTTGATTGTGAAGTTGTAAACGATGCATAAAACACCCCTTCTGAATAAATCAAAAAATTTGTACTCACCCATTCATTTCCTATAAATGCTTTAAATGTCTTTTTCACCCATGTGTTAGATACAAATTGATAACAAACTATAAGATATTGTTGTTCAACTATATTTTTTGATGTAGAAAACGAAACATTAGATTCATCGGATGTTTTAAACCAAATATTTCCTTCTTGTGGGTTCGCATATGGATTTTCACTTGCGAAAGCCCACCCATTAAGTGGAATTGGCACACTAGTGTTTACCCATAATGTGTTTTCTTTAGGGCTTTCAGGTTCGGTGATGCTTGCAATAATTTTATAATTTTTGCCTGCACCACCACTTTTAAAATTTATCTCATCACCAATTATCACAAAACTGTAAAGCACACCGCTAACAA
>CAYJGV010000164.1:0-3015 GCA_964369715.1 uncultured Bacteroides sp.
ATCGCCGTTGACAAAAGAAAAAATGCTTGAAGTTCAAGAGCATGTTGCTAAAATTAAAGCGGAATACAAAGCAGAAAATAATTAACAACACAATTAAATAATTTCGAAGGGAAATAAAATGAAACATAGTAATTTACCTGGGCTGTTTAATAATAAAGGCGAGTGGAATGAAGGTAGGCGAAAAGAAATTCTTAAATTGTTTGAAGATGAAGTTTATGGTAAAATACCAACAGGTTTTCAATTTGAAAGCAAAATTTTAACCGGCAAAAACACACAATACGGCACAAGTGAAACCCATGAGATTATAATAAAAACCAAACATGGCGAACATGCTTTTTCTTTCTTTTTAAACATTCCGCCATCAAAAGATAAATTACCTGTTGTAATTTATATCGGTAACAGGCCAAGAAAAGATACACCGATGACTTTACCACAAAATTTAAACCCAAAAGTTTTACAAATTATACAAAAAGAATTTGCGAACAATTCGCAAGGTAACGAAAATAAACAGCAAGCAGCAAACGTAATTCATGGCTATAACCTTGAAAACGATTATAATCTTGATTGCTGGCCCGTTGAAACTTTATTATCAAAAAATTATGCAACTGTTGCCTTTTACACCGAAGATTTAGAGCCTGATATGCAAACAGACTATAAGCAAGGCATATTTAAAATTTTCGATAACGAAAACCGCAATGAAAAAAGCTGGGGCGCAATCTCTGCATGGGCATTCGGCGTTTTAAGAATAATTGATGCTATTTATAATGATGAACGTATAAATAACAAAAAAATAGCTGTAGCGGGTCATTCAAGGGGCGGCAAAACAGCGCTGTGGGCCAGCGCAAACGATGAGAGAATCAACTGCTGTTTTGCTAATAATTCTGGCTGCACAGGTGCGGCAGTATCAAGGGGCAAACAAGGCGAAAATATATTCCTTATAAACAACTTGTTTCCGCATTGGTTTTGTGATAATTATAACAAATACAATGGTAAAGAAGATGAATTACCCATAGACCAACACATGCTAATTGCATTAAGCGCACCAAGATATGTTTATATCACAAGCGCCACCGAGGATTTATGGGCAGACCCAAACGCAGAATTTATGGGCGCAAAAACTGCTACACCTGTTTGGGAAAAATATGGGCTTACAGGCCTTGCCTGTGAAACAATGCCAAAACCAAAAGAATATTCTAACAAAGGGCATATAGGTTACCATATTCGAAGTGGAAAGCACGAACTTACCAGATATGATTGGGATGCATTTTGCAGATTTTGGGAATTAAAAAAATAGCATATTTTTTAAATAACCACGGCTCTCGGCATATTCGCAAGATTAGCCGAGGGCTAAATTTATTTTATAATTAATAGTTAATTATTGGATAGCCTACACTATCTAAAAAGGATAAAACATGAAAAAAAGCATTAAACATGAAAAAAAGTATTAAAAAAATTACAGCACTTATATTTGGTGCGCTTTTATATGCAATAGGGGTTAATTTATTTATTGTTTCCACGGTGTATATAGCGGGGGCTTTGTGGGTTTTGGGCAAATTGTTAGAACAATTTTGATAAATTATTTCAATTTAGAAATCGAGCATATTGATATTGCAGGAATTATTTTTTATATAATTAACATACCTTTATTTGCAGTTGCTTTTTATAAAATAAGTAAGCTGTTTTTTATAAAAACTATTTTTATTGTATCGCTTCAAACATTATTTCTTGCATTTATCCCAACTGATGTTGTGATATTTAAAGATGATATTATTACATCTGTTATTATCGGCGGAATTCTTGCGGGATATGGAGTGGGTTTAATTCTCAAAGAAGGTGCTTCCGGCGGCGGGCAAGACATATTGGGTATATATTTTATGCAAAAAAACAATGCATTAGGCGTTGGCAAAATAGCTTTAATTATTAATATAGTTGTATTTTCTATGTGCTTAATTATGTACGATATAACAACTGTTTTATATTCTTTGATTTTTGTTGCACTATCTTCTTTTATAACAGATAAAGTTCACTATCAAAACATAAGCATGAAAGCATTTATCGTTACCGAGCATTGCGATAGGGTAAAACAATTAATTGAAAAAACAAACGTACCACAACAATTTTTGATGCAGTGGGTGGTGTTAGCAAAAAAGAGTATAAGGTTATATATACTGTTTTATCGAAATTCGAAGCAATGCAGTTAAAGAAAAAAATTTAAAATGAAAACCTTTCTGTTTTGCAGAATTTTCACAAACAGATTTGATCATAGGTAATTTCCAAAAACATATTTAAAAACATCAATAAATTGGTAAACATCATCATTTTGGAGAGTGAGGTTCACACACTTTCTGGGATTGCTCCCAATAAAAAGCAAAACCTACTGACAGTCAAATGTTTGCAGGTTTTTTTAATTTTTCAAATAACTATTTTCAATTCTGATTTTGTCAATAATTGGCTGGCTAGTATTGTCTTTGCGTACTGCATTCAGTTGTCGTAGCTACTTCATTTTTTATTATCGCAATAATTTCATTAAAGCTTTCCATTGCGCTTTGTAAATTCTCTATTATATCTTGTGCAAGCTCGTCAGGGTCAGGCAGATTATCTAAATCGGCTAAAGATTTATCTTTCTCCTGGAAAATATCAAGATTTATTTTATCTCTTTTTATTATTTTCTTATATGTATACTTTCTAAAGCGGCTGTCAGTATTTTCCTATGAATAAACCTCTTTTCACCCATTGCGATTTTTAGGGTTATAACAGCTGATGAAATCTTCTGAATCGCTCTTTTTAAGTGTGTTTTTCTTTAATGTAAAATGCATATTTGTGCGCAAATAGTAATATAGCTCGACATATTATTATATATTTGACAGAATGATCATGCAGTAAATTTTGATTTTGATACACTTTATACGTATTTTTGTTATACGGGGGTGTAGCTCACCCATTGAAATAGAGCGAGCTCGCGGTAAAACGACCCTTATTACATATGTTTAAATAAAAATTAAAACCCTTGACATT
>CAYJGV010000165.1:0-2818 GCA_964369715.1 uncultured Bacteroides sp.
AACCCCCGGCGGTTTTGCTTCTTTTCCCGCCGAAAAGAAGGGCTTTCCTCGTTGGGAAATTTGCGATAGTGGCAAGTGACTAAAAAAACGGATTCCTCGGCTACGCTCGGAATGACAAAAGGTAAACTAACTTGTCATTCCGAACGCTAGTAAGAAACCCGTACTGCTAAGTGTGGGTTTCCCACCCCGCCGTACAATAACAGCATATAACCTTATGCTCTCGAATTCAACTGTGCTAATTCTTCTTCGCTAATTTGCCTGTATTCCCCTATTTTTAAGTTTTCATCCAAATTCAACCCTCCGATAGCATCACGGTTAAGCTCGTTAACCCCTGCACCAAGTGCGCCAAACATGCGTTTAATTTGATGATAAATGCCCTGTGTTAATATTACAGTCGCCTTAAATTCATCGTCATCGTGTAAAATTAATTTAGACGGTAAAGTTTTTGTGCCATCGTGTAAAACAACGCCTTTTTCAAATTCGCAAACCATTTCTTGTGTCACTTTTGTGTCTAAAATAACAGTATATGTTTTTTCAACATGACTTTTTGGCGAAAGTATCGCATGTGCATAATCGCCATCATTTGTGATTAGAACAAAACCTGTGCTGTCTTTGTCAAGCCTTCCTGCCGGAAACATGTTTTTTTGCGTAAAATCTTCTTTGATAAGATCAATAACAGTTACACCGTTTTTGTCTTCTGTTGCACATAAAACATCTTTGGGCTTATTTAACATGATGTAAATATATTTATTATATACAAGCTTTTTTGAACAATATGTAATTTCATCGCTTGTAAAGACGGAAAAATCCGCCTTTTTTACTTTTTGTGAATTTACAAACACTTTGCCTCTTTTTATGTCATTTCTCGCTTCACTTCTGGTTAATCCCGTGCAATGTGAAACAAATTTATCAAGCCGCATTTTTTCCTGTTTTTTACTTTGCTTTTTTTCGTTAGACATCTTTAAACCTCTTTCAAATACTCTTCAAGCGTTACTCCGCTTTGCATTATTATTTTTGCAGCCTCTTGCCCCACATACCTAAAATGCCATGGCTCGTATGCAACGCCGGTTATATTTTCTTTTTCTTTTGGGTAACGAAGTATAAACCCATATTCGGCACAATTTTGAACAAGCCATTTAAAATGTGGTGTGTTTTCAAACTCTTGCGTTAAATCATCGTTAGCCTTATACCAATCTTTCGAAACCAAATCTGCAGCAAGCCCTAAATTATGTTCTGATGTATATGCCCTTGCAACCCACATAACAGCTTGTTTTTCCGCCTCGGAACGCATAAAACCCTCGTTTAAAAATGATTGCACCTTGTTTTCAAAAAGTGTTGCTTGGCGCTGGGGCGTTCTATATGCCGAAACAAGAAAAAGCTCAAGCCCATCTGTTTTTGCTGCGTCTAAAAGTGCTTCAAGTTCGTCTGCTGCCCTAATATCAAAAAGCCTTTCGTCATATCCCTTTATGCTTCGTAGTTCAACAACAAAACCCTCCATAAGAGGGTTTTGTGCGTTTACAAGTTTCATATTCCATTCTTCTTCTATTATATTGTTTACAGGCTTACTTGAAGAAATTGAATTATCATCACTTGTTATGCTTTGTGAATTTGTTCCGGGTTCGTCCAGTGAAAGTGAAGAATCATCGTCGATTATCACGTGGTTTTCGCTGTCGCTTGTGCTTTCGTCCATCATGCTGTCGCTTGTGTCGCTGTTTGTCATTGTGCTATCGCTTAAGATATCATCGCTTGTGTCTTCTTGCGGCTTTGTGCTATTGTCTGTCATGCTTTGGCTGGGGCTGTTTTGTGGCAAAACCGAACTATCGTTCATGTCATCATCGCCAAAACCAAAACACGAGGTAAATAGTATCACCGCTAAACTTGTGCTAATTAAAGCACCAAAAATTGACTTTTGTTTCAAAACTGACAACTCCCTTTATAGCTCGTCCGAGAATTGTCAATTTAATGCTACGCATATTCTCGGTGGCTATTGTAAATTGCCGGTTAAGGTCATTATGGCAGAAAGTACCGCTATCGGTGCGGTTTCACATCTTAAAATACGTGGGCCAAGCCCAATTATTGCACAATTTTCATCTTGTGCAAAATCTGCTTCCTTTGTAGTAAAACCGCCCTCGCTGCCTGTAATAACTGCAATGGTTTTTACGCCATTCTCAACACGGCTATGTAAAGGGGGGGTGTTTTCGCTTGCCTCATAGCAATATAATGCCAATTGTGATTTGCTTGCCTCTTTAATCATTTCTGTATAATTTAAAGGCATATATACTTTTGGTATAATTCCTCTGCCGCTTTGTTTTGCGGCTTCGTGTGCAATTTTATTATATCTTTCGTTTTTTTGCTCTTCTTTTTTTGGGGTGACAACGCAATTTTTGCTAAAAAATGGTGTTATCCCAATTGCGCCAAGCTCAACTGCTTTTTGTATTATTAATTCTAATTTATCTTGTTTGGGATATCCTACATATAGCATAACCGAAACAGAGGGTTCTGATACACTTTTTTTACAGGTATTTATTGCCACGGTAATTTTTTCTTTTTCAACATCGTTTACTGTGCAAAAATAATCGTTGCCGTTTGCATCGCAAACAATTATTTCCTCGCCTTTTTTCACGCGCATTACATTTGCTAGATGGTGTGCGTTTTGCCCTGTTAAAAAATTTATTTTATCATTTGGGTTTAAATTAGTCTCAAAATATCTATGTGGCATAAAAACTCCTATAAAAATATTTATATTATAGCAAGGGGCGGTTTTATTGGCGCAGGCAACAAAGTGCCCACATGCCGATTTATATTATGATTGTCTTTC
>CAYJGV010000166.1:0-2766 GCA_964369715.1 uncultured Bacteroides sp.
GGGTGCGTAAATTAATGATATAACGTTATATCACTAATTCAGATTTTATCATTTAGCCATTAATATGTCAAGTTTTTTTAAATATAATACTCATGAAATTAACTCCTGAAAAAATTGGTAACATTACAATATAAATGCACACAAATATTATACATCCGGCAATTGCTTGTATTAATAAACTTTGCATTTCAACCATTGGAACAAAAAATAATTTCCACGAAACACCTGCAATAACGCTTGCGATTACAGGCCCGATTAACCACTGTCGCCACGAAAAATTTAATTTTGCAACTTTTAATAAACGTTTTAAATTTAATAAACATGTCAATAAATTACTTATAAGCATAATGAATAAGAACCCTTGCATTCCAAAATGTGGCAGCAATATGTATATTAACACTATCCTAATTGAGCAATCTACCATGGTATACCTGAACGTTGCAACTTGTTCATTCATCCCTTTTAATATTCCATCAACCATACTTTCTAAATACATGAACGGCGTCAATGGTCCAAGCACAAATATATAAAAAGCTATTGATATATCGTCATATAGTAAAACAGCAATCTCGTTTGCAAACACGGTATACATCCCACCTGCAAGTACAGAAACACTTAATGTCATAAATAAAACTCGTGTAATAAGTCTCTGTAAAATTGCAGTTTGGTTTTGTATATGTGCACTTGTTATGTCAGGCAACAATAGTGTCGCAAGTGTACTTATGAACGAAAATGGAAAAAACAAAACCGGCAAAGCCATTCCTTTTAATGCCCCAAATTGTTCAACGGCTAATTCCCTACTTCCTAAAAACAATGCTAAACATGCAGGCACCATTATATTTTCAAGAGCCTTTAAAGTTCCTGTTGAATATTGTGCTGCTGCAATAGGTGCTAAAATCTTTGCAATGGATTTTACGCTTTTATCTGTATCTGTTTCGCTTGCTTTCTTAACAGATTTTTTATAACTATAAAGCATATATACCCAACTTATAGATTCGCTAAAAGTGTTCCCAATTACTACTGCACACACAAATAATAACAAATTATCTGTTTGTAAATAAAATAAAATCGCTACAACAACACCAATGCGTAATATTTGCTCTAAAATTTGTGAACGAGCATTTGGCCCAACTCTTTTCACCGCAAGAAAATAGCCCCTTAAAACCGCACTGTATGCCATAAATGGTAAGCTTGGTGCCAAAATTTGTAATGGTAAAATTGCATTTTCATCATGTAACAGATATAATCCTATAGGCTTTGCCAGTGCAATTAATAAAATTGTACACAATACACCAAGAAAAACACCCAGCTTTATAACCTTACTCACCACTGCATGAATATTATCTTTGTTCTTTGCCATTTGTTCTGCAATAATACGTGTGGATACCACAGAAAGTCCCGCTGTAGAATAAGTGACACAAAGGGCATACACCGTCATAATTAACGAAAATAACCCTATCCCCTCTGCGCCTATTTTCGCAGCGATGTATATGCGAAAGAACATACCCGCCGCACGTAAAATTAAACTTGTTGACGTTAATATTGCAGCATTTTTTACATATGTCCCCTTCTGCATACGTGCCTCCTTATTCATATTGTTTATAAAATTATTCTAACATTAATTTATATGTGCTTAATCATGGGGCTATGTTAGTTATTTTTACACAATAAATAATAATAATTTTATAAAACTATAATTATAAAGTTCAAGATATGCATTTATATTTTATTTTAATATTATCATATATATTATTAACTTTGAATTATTATTAATTTCAGCAAACTGATGAAGATATTGTAATTGGCGTTATATCGGCAGTTTCTGAATTAATTATAATAATTCCTTTGTTTAAATTATTGGCGTATTCAATGATAGAATCATTAAACTTATTGTCATAAAATTGTTCTTTTAAGCTTGAAAGTGCAATTATAAAATGACTATGCTTAATAATAAATTTATTGCAATTTGATATGCAATCTTTTGTATACCTTCTTTGTATAAATAAATTCATATTTGATTTTTCAAGTATATCGTAATATCTTTCACGAATATTTTCAGGCCATTTAGATGCCTGCTCCTCATATGGAATACAACAAATAAGCTGAATATTTTCAAATTCTTTCAATTTATGAAGTTTAAGTATAATTTCTGCAGCCCACATTTCCAGCCCCATAAAACAACTGGAATAGAAAATATATACACCATTTTTATAAAGTTCACATATTTGAGTGTATAGTGCATTTTTTATTTTTGAACATATTGTGGATTCCTCATCGTATCCAAAACTCATTAATGATAAATTTACTCCTAGAAAACCGGCAGATAACATAGTTTTTTTCATACGTTCACCTCCAAAGTAAAACATTAAAAAACTAAACGATGCAATGCTTGTCTTATTTTTAAAATGAAATATTATGCATTGCTTTTAATAATAATATACACCTAAATATGTGATAAATTTGTCGAAATACGACGATATAATATAAAATAATATATATTATGTATATTTTATGCAATATTCATTTTTTATTGTAATTATACAAATTTTATCCTGATGTATTTGCCGTTTTATACATTTATATATAATAATCAGTGGTAATTTTATTCAATATATATGATTTTTAAAGATTATTATATAAGTAACAAATAAATATAGTGTCAAAATTTCAACTTAAAAAATAATTTGTGATTTTAATAGAATATATTGTAATTTTTATTTTTACGTATTTATTCTATATTTTGTCAAAAATTTTTATAAATAATAT
>CAYJGV010000167.1:0-2715 GCA_964369715.1 uncultured Bacteroides sp.
TGTCAATAAGCCCCTCTTTCACAGCGGTTTTTCCGTCAAGCACGCTGCCCATATCCATAACAAGTTCGCCTGTGTTCACCATGAGTTCGCTAAAGCGCTTGATATTTATATTCGAATGTCCTGAAACAAAGCCGGCTATGCGTTGTTGCATTTGCTCAAAATATTTCATCGTTTGCGGCACGCCAAGCATTACGCCCGAATGCCTTACAGGGTGTATTGTCATGGTTGCTGTGGGCACAATAAAACTGCGCTTTGCCGAAACCGCAAGCGGTATACCTATTGAGTGTCCACCGCCCAAAACCAAAGTTGCTGTCGGTTTGCTAAGCCCACTTATAAGCTCTGCTATCGCAAGGCCTGCCTCTACATCGCCGCCAACAGTGTTTAAAATCACAAGCAATGCCTCTATTGATGGGTCTTCCTCCACCGATATTAATTGCGGTATCACATGTTCATATTTTGTGGTTTTTTGCGTTTGTGGCGCAATGGAATGCCCTTCGATTTGCCCAACAACAGTAAGGCAATGTATAGCGTGCTCGCCACGTGTGCGAAGCACCGATGCCGTTTCCATCATGTAATCTTGTTCGGTTGAATCCTCTTGCGTCAGAGGGCTTGTAATTTCTTTATCTTGGCTGTATTCAGTCGAATTTATCATTAATTTTCTCCTTATTGTTTTATTTTTAATGTTACCTAAACTATCAAAAATATACTTTGGATTAAATCAAAAATAAAATTTGCACGAATAATTGTAATTTTTTGGGTTTTAATTAATAATAGTATTGAATTATATATGCAATATATGTTATAATGTATACTATGTTGGTATACTAAAGAAAAATGAATGTATGAGGTGAAAAAATGACAAAAAACATTACAAACGATATAAAATATATAGGCGTAAACGACCATAATATAGACTTATTTGAAGGCCAATATGATGTGCCCGGTGGCATGGCGTATAATTCTTATGTGGTGCTTGACGAAAAAATAACGGTTTTTGACACCGTTGATGCAAATTTTGGACATGAATGGCTTGATAATATAGAAGAAGCACTTGGCGGAAGGGCACCTGATTATTTAGTGGTGCAACATATGGAGCCCGACCACAGCGCAAATATTGCAAAATTTTGCGAGAGTTATCCCACGGCGACAATTGTTGCAAACGCAAAAACATTTAACATGATGGCGCAATTTTTTGGCGATTGCTTTGTATGTAATAAGCACATTGTAAATGATAAAGATACACTTGTTACAGGCAACCACATGTTTACATTTGTTTTTGCGCCTATGGTACATTGGCCTGAAGTTATGGTGACATATGATAGTTTTGACAAAGTGCTTTTTTCAGCAGATGCTTTTGGAAAATTTGGTGCACTTGATGTAGATGAGCCATGGGAGAACGAAGCACGCAGATATTATATAGGCATAGTTGGCAAATATGGCGCACAGGTGCAAACCTTGCTTAAAAAAGCGGCAGATCTTGATATAAATATAATTTGTCCGTTGCATGGGCCATGCCTAAGCGAAAACTTAAAGTATTACATTTCACTTTACGACACTTGGTCGTCTTACGAGGCACAAAGTGATGGCATTGTGATTGCATATTCTTCGATTTATGGCAACACCAGAAATGCGGTTGAAAAGCTGGCGGCAAAACTTAAAGAAATGGGTTGTCCCGAAATTGTATTGCATGATTTAGCAAGGTGCGATATGTCCGGCGCTATAGCAGATGCGTTTAAATACAACAAACTTGTGCTTGCGACAACTACGTATAATTCAGGAATTTTCCCTGTTATGCAAACATTTATTCACGGACTATGCGAGAGGGGCTTTCAAAAAAGGACTGTTGCTTTAATTGAAAACGGAACTTGGGCACCGCTTGCAAATAAAATAATGAAAGCATCGCTTGAAAAATGCAAAAATATAAATTATGTTGAAAATAATGTGAGTATAAAATCGGCATTAAATGAGAAATCCGGTGCCGAGCTTGATAATATGGCAAACGAACTTTGCAAGGAATATATTGCAAAATATTCCGATACAGCAAATAAAAATGACCTTAGCGCACTTTTTAAAATTGGCTATGGATTATATGTAATAACATGCAACGATGGAAAACGTGACAACGGACTTATTGTGAACACAGTCACACAGCTTACAGATAACCCCGGGCGCATTGCCGTTACAATTAACAAGCAAAATTATTCGCATCACACCATAAAGCAAAGCGGTAAAATGAATGTGAATTGCCTAACAGAGCAAGCACCTTTTTCGATTATAGAGCGTTTTGGCTTTAAAAGCGGACGTAGTGTCGACAAATTTGACGGAATGGAAAAAGAGTTCGCAGACAATGGTCTTGTATTTTTAAACAATTATATTAACTCGTTCATATCTCTTAAAGTTGTGGGTTATGTAGACATGGGAACACATGGTATGTTTATCTGCGAAATAACAGAGGCACGTGTTATTTCGGATATCCCAAGCATGTCATATGCTTATTATCACGAGAATGTTAAGCCGAAACCACAAACCGAAGGTGTAAAAGGTTGGGTGTGTGATATTTGCGGCTATATTCACGAAGATGAAAATTTACCGGACGATTTTATTTGTCCACTTTGTAAGCACGGTGTCGCTGATTTTAGTAAAATAGGGTAAAAAAAGCCCCTTTAAAAACGAGGATAAACCTTGATTTTAAAGGGGTTTTTCTTTTAATTATGC
>CAYJGV010000168.1:0-2702 GCA_964369715.1 uncultured Bacteroides sp.
TGCTTCTTTTCCCGCCGAAAAGAAGGGCTTCTCCTCGTGGGAAAGTTTGCGATAGATGCAAGTGACTAAAAAAACGGATTCCTCGCTCCACTCGGAATGACAGCGTTCGGCTTGCCTAGGCGAACGGATTCCTCGCTCCACTCGGAATGACAGGGTGTGGCTTGCCTAGGGGAACGGATTCCTCGCTCCATTCGGAATGACAGGGTGCGGCTTGCCTAGGGGAACGGATTCCTCCCCCACATCCAAAATAACAAACAGCAACACTCGTCCCCCACACAATATAAACACTATAATACATCAAACCGTCAAATTAATGTATTTTCTGTCGTTTCAATTATATTATTATAAAAAACTTAATATTTAAATAACTATTACAAAAAACAGAGAGGTATAAAAATGATCAATATTCTAATAGCCGATGACGAACCACTTATAAGAGAATTATTAAACGAACATTTAACGCATGCCGGCTTTATGTGCCATGAAGTTGGCGATGGAAACGCAGCACTAAACGCCCTTTCTAATGGTGGAATTGACCTTGTTTTGCTCGATGTCATGATGCCTTTTGTCGATGGCATGAGAGTTTTGCACGAAATGCGTGCACGAAAAATAAATATACCTGTAATAATGCTGACAGCGCGTAGTGAAGAATATGACAAGCTGGCAGGACTTGAGGGCGGCGCTGACGATTATGTTGTTAAGCCGTTTTCACCAAGGGAACTTGTGGCGAGGGTAAAAGCTGTTTTAGCAAGAACAATGCCAAAAGAGCAAGTGGACAGCGCCAGTTTTGTTTTTGGCGGCCTTGTTATAGATAGCGCCTCCAGAAGCGTTAAAATAGACGGCGCAGAAGTTCAGCTTACCCCAAAAGAGTTTGAACTGCTTGTATTTTTAGCAAGCAATAAAGGCATAGCGTTCAGCCGCGAAAAAATACTTGAACGTGTGTGGAATTACGATTATTTCGGTGAAGACCGCACTGTGGACACGCATATTAAAATGTTAAGGGGGCACCTTGGCGCATACAGAAATTACATTGCGACCGTTTGGGGCATAGGCTATAAATTCGACGCGGAGTCAAAATAATGAGCTTTAAAAAAAACAACTTTAAAACGAAAAACAAAGGTAGTATACGAAAGCAATTAACAATTTACACTATAATTTTACTTGCTTTTGTAATTGCACTTTTTTGGCTTATCAGCATACAATTATTAGAGCCCGTTTACAATAATAATATTAAACGTTCGCTTAACAGCACAGCTGAAAAATACTCTGAAATTATAGAAAAATACGGCATTATAGAGGACGAAAATTCCCTCGATGGCATAAACGAAGATTTTTATTATGAAATTAATGCAATCGCAATGGACGACGAAAATTTATCGGGAAAGTGCATGGATATTTCAGACTCTGACGGCATTAATATTTTGCATATGCACCAACTCGGCAGTGAATGTTTACTGCACCCGACAAAAGAAAGCATGTTTGGTGAAAAAAACAACGCCGATTGGAACACAAGCTCTACAATCGGGCTTCGTGTGTTGACGATGGAAAACGGCGAACTTGACGTAACTGTAACCGAGGGTGATAACAGGCAGCGTGTCATAGGTGAAACCGCAGGCGACTATGTTTTGCTTGTTTCTACCGATTTGCAGCGTATAGACGAAGCTACAATGATTTTGCAAACCCAAATGCCGTATATAGCTTTCTTTGTTCTTTTCGCAGGCATTATTGGTGCGTTTATCTATTCACGTAGAATAACAAAACCGATAAGCGATATTTCTTCTGCGGCACGTAAAATGGCAGTGGGCGATTATTCTGCACGTGTGCAAAAATTATCCGGCGGAGAGCTTGGCACGCTTGCGGCAGACTTTAACACAATGGCAAACGAGGTCGAGCGCACAAGCCAGCTACAAGGCGAACTTCTTGCTAATATAAGCCACGATTTACGAACGCCATTAACCTTAATAAAAGGCTATGCAGAAACCGTAAGAGATATAAGCGGAGAAAACGCACAAAAGCGCAATGCGGGCATGAATATAATAATTGATGAAAGCGATAGGCTTTCAGGTCTTGTAAACAGCGTTTTAGAGCTTAGCAAAATAAGCTCTAACACCCAGCCGATGAATTTAGTTCAATTCGATTTAGCACAGCTTTGCGAAGAAGCCGCAAGTGTATACGAGGACATTTGCCGAAAGAACAATTATTATTTACACGTGGATACGCCACAAAGCTGTGAAATTGTGGCAGACCCCGACCAAATTAGCAGGGCGATACACAATCTACTTGGCAATGCGGTGCACCATGTTGGCAACGATGGATTTATAGGCATATCGTGCACACGTTTACCTGACAGGATAAGGGTTAGCATAACAGACCATGGTGAGGGCATACCGCAAGAAGATTTGCCACATATTTTTGATAGATATTATCGCACAAGGGCAAGCGCAGGAAAGACAGGCACAGGCCTTGGCCTAAGCATAACAAAAGCCATTTTGCAAAACCACGGCTTTTTATACGGCGCAAACAGCACGGTGGGCGTTGGCAGCGAATTTTATTTTGAAATATTAATTATGTAATATTATTGCATATATAAAAACAAAGGCTGTGAAAAACACAGCTAGTTATAAAAAACAATCTGACACTTCGTTTAAAATAAAGTGTCAGATTGTTTTTTGTTTTTTAAAGATAGGTCTCATAAGCTTTAC
>CAYJGV010000169.1:0-2623 GCA_964369715.1 uncultured Bacteroides sp.
TGCCGCCCACTTTAAAGTCCATGTCGCCGTGGAAATCTTCAACACCTTGAATGTCAAGCATTGTCATCCAACGGTCACCCTCGGTGATAAGACCGCAGCTTATGCCTGCAACAGGTGCTTTAATTGGCACGCCTGCGTCCATAAGTGCAAGTGTAGAGCCACAAATTGAAGCTTGGCTTGTTGAACCGTTAGAAGATAAAATCTCGGAAACAAGACGCATAGCATAAGGGAATTCGCTTTGACTTGGCAAAACAGGCAATAAAGAGCGCTCTGCCAATGCGCCGTGGCCAATTTCACGTCTGCCGGGTGAGCGAGGAGCCCTTGCTTCGCCAACAGAATAAGGTGGGAAATTGTAATGGTGCATATATGCTTTTTCAGTTTCTGTGCTGATATCGTCGATAATTTGCGCATCACGCAATGTGCCAAGTGTGCAAGTTGTTAAAACTTGTGTTTGTCCACGTGTGAACATGCCGCTGCCGTGTACACGAGGAAGCAAGCCAACTTCGGAATTTAAAGGACGAATTTCGTTAATGCCACGTCCGTCAACACGTTTGCCTTCATCTAAAAGCCAACGACGAACCACGTATTTTTGCATTTTGTACATTAATTCTTCAATTGTGCCCTCGCCGCGCTCTTCAGCATATTTTTCCGCTATAGCGTCTCTTATTGGTAAAAGACGTGCATCACGTACAGTTTTATCGTCTGTATCCATAGCGATTTTAAAGCTATCTAAAAATTCTGCTTTAACTTCTTCAAACAAATCGTGGTCAAGCTCCATGCTTTCAAAAGCAACTTTAGGTTTGCCAATTTGTGACACGATATCGTTGATAAATGTGATTAATTTTTGAATTTCTGCATCGCCTGCTTTAATTGCATCAAACATTGTTTTTTCGTCAACTTCATTTGCGCCGGCTTCTATCATAACAATTTTTTCTGCACTTGATGCAACAGTTAATTGTAAATCGCTAACTTTGCGTTCTTCTTCTGTTGGGTTGATAACGATATTGCCGTCAACTAAACCAACGAAAACGCCTGCGATAGGGCCTTTCCAAGGTATTTCTGAAATAGAAAGTGCGATTGATGTTCCAAGCATACCGGCAACTTCAGGGCTGCAATCTTGGTCGGTGCTCATAACTGTCATAACAACGCTAACGTCATTACGCATATCTTTTGGGAAAAGCGGACGAATTGGTCTGTCGACCACACGGCTTGTTAAAATAGCTTTTTCGCCGGGGCGTGCCTCACGGCGCATAAAGCTGCCGGGTATTCTGCCAACCGAGTAAATTTTTTCTTCAAAATCAACGCTAAGAGGGAAGAAATCGATGCCCTCACGTGGTTTATCGCTCATTGTTACGTTACACATAACAACTGTTTCGCCATAGCGAACAAGGCAGCTTCCGTTAGAAAGCGCACACATTTTTCCTGTTTCGATTACAAGCGGACGGCCTGCCAATGTTGTTTCAAAAGTTTTAAAATTTGCGAATGTTTCTTTTGAGCATGCAAAATCTATTGCCATAATTATTCTCCTTTTTTTGCCGTTTCGGCATAATTTTTTATAATTTTCCGCCCATTTAGCAACAAACACAAATTTTAATTAAAATAAAATTAAAATTTCTGTTCATTGCTAACTTTAGCCAAATTAAGATAACAAAAAACATATTATATTAATTTGACAAGGGCGGCCGAATTTAAATTGTATAATATCGTGGTTAAAGTGCTTAAATATAACGCATTTAAGCCATGTTTCTTTCAAGAAAACTTATTAAATAAGCATAAAAAGCCTTGCAAATACATAGCAAGGCAGACGGCGAAAACCGTCTGCCTTATAGATTGTAAATTATTTACGTAGACCTAATTTTGCGATTAATGCACGATAACGCATAATGTCGTTCTTTTGCAAATAAGCAAGTAGGTTACGACGACGACCAACCATTTTTAATAGGCCACGTTGGCTGTGGTAGTCGTGTTTGTTAGCTTTCATGTGCTCGGTTAAATGGTTGATACGAGCTGTTAATAAAGCAACTTGAACTTCCGGGCTTCCTGTGTCTTTCTCGTGAACGCGATTAGCCTCGATAACTGTGTTTTTGTTTTGCATTGGATATACCTCTCTCTTTTTAATAATTGCCCTAAACAAAGCAGCGGTAAAATGCAAAATTTTTAAGAGAGCATACGCCGTCCACTGTGTTTGGGTTTTGAATATTCGCCTTTATACATTATATATAAGTGCAAGCATACAGGCTTTTGCCCATAGCTGAATTATTATATCATGAATTTAAAAAAAAAGCAATAGCTTTAATAAATTATGCTTTAGGGGAATGGAACAAAGTGCGATTATTTAAGTGTAATTTACAAATGTGATAATAAAGCAAGCTTGTAAATAAAAGTTAAGTGTAATTCACGAAGTTAGCAATTAGAGCAAACTTTTAAATGAAACTAAAGTGCAATTCGCAAAATTAGAAATTAAAGCAAGCTTTTGAATAAAGCTAAAGTGTAATTCACGAAATTAGAAATTAAAGCAAGCTTTTAAATAAAACTTAAGGGAGATAAGCAAAGTTAACAAACAGCACCTACTAGCAACAACTAGAACAATGTAATCGTGAGCGTATGTCAATCTAATTGTTAG
>CAYJGV010000170.1:0-2569 GCA_964369715.1 uncultured Bacteroides sp.
CTTTTCCCGCCGAAAAGAAGGGCTTCTCCTCGTGGTGAAGTTTGCGATAGATGCAAGTGACTAAAAGACGGATTCCTCGCTCACGCTCGGAATGACAGTGTGCGGTTTGCCTAGGGGAACGGATTCCTCGCTCGCGCTCGGAATGACAGTGTGCGGTTTGCCTAGGGGAACGGATTCCTCGCTCACGCTCGGAATGACAAGACGCTGAAGTTTGCCTCATATAATAAAAATTTAAAATATAAATATAAAAATATTGAAGAAAAGCTGTTATATAAATCGTTTTATAATTATAAACGGTTTATATGCGGCTTTGTTTTTGCAAAAAAATGTAAATGTGCTTTTTAAAAATATATGGGGGGTGATGTAAACGTCTGATATTAGTGTAAAAGAGTTTGAGATAATTGTGATGCAATATGAAAAACTTATTATGTCTATTTGCTATCAATTTGTAAAAGATATGCAAATAGCAGAAGATTTAACGCAAGAGACGTTTTTGTCAGCCTATAAACATATACAAGAATGTAAGAAGGACCAATATAAACCATGGCTTGCAAGAATTGCCGCAAACAAAGCAAAAGATTATTTGAAAAGTGCATATAACAAAAAAGTAACACAGTACGATACACAAGAAAAATCAAATTTGTTTTTATTTGAAAATGTACAAAGCATTACACCCGAGGACACAGTTATAGCGAATGACGAAGTAGTATACATAAAAAATTATATCGAAAATATGGGTGAGCCATATATAAATGTAGCAAGAATGCATTTTTTACAGCATAAGAGTGTGAAAGAAATAGCGCAAGAACTTAAAAGGCCGCCTAAAACAGTACATTCGCAGCTGTTTCGTGCTAAACACATTATAATGAGAGAGTTAAAAGAAAGAGGTGGACAGACATGACAAACAAATGCTTTGAGCATAATACACATATATCGGATTATGGATTTAATAGTCTTATATGCGAAACAGCTAGTGAAATACAACGTTTAGAAATGGCTGAGCATCTTAGTTTTTGCGATGAATGTACAGATAGATATGTGAATTTGCTTACAGATGACAAATTGATAGATGTAAAAAATAGTGTGAAAAAAAGTATTATGCAAAAAATACACGGTAAAATTTACAAGGCGCTAATTAATAAGTATACAATATATGTCAGTGCAGCTTGTATAGCTTTTATGGTGTGGACAAGTGGTGTTTTAAATTATATGCCACAATTTACAAATAGCATAGATGAATATTTTGAACAAACGTATATACGGTTTTATGAACAAAGAAATTCACAAAACGAAAGAGAATTTATTTTACAAAACACTGAAAAACCATTAAGTGATGCAATAACAAATTTGTTTAAATAATTAGGCAAAACAATATATTTTATTTTAAAAGGAGTTAACAACTATGAAAAAAAATTCGTTTTTAACATTTATATTCTCTCTAATACCGGGCAGTGGGCAAATGTATTTAGGGTATATGAAAAGGGGAGTATCCATAATGCTTTTGTTTGGCGCGTCCTTTACAATTGGCACAAGATATGTGAATGATTTAGTGATTATTGTGCTTGCTATTTGGGCTTATTCGTTTTTTGATACATGGAATTTGCGCAACAATTTAAGAGGCGCACCACAGCAAGTAAAAGATGATTTTATATTTGCAACTTTAGTTACAGGTGCAAACGGGATTGATGATTTTGCAAAAAACTATTATAAAATTATTGGATATTCATGCATAGGTATTGCTGCTTTGATTTTTATAAATAGTGCGGTTATTCCTTTGATTGGTGATTTTGTTCCTTCTATAAATCAATACCAATTGTCTCAAACAGTAAATACCGCTGTTTTTGCAGGGCTTCTTGTTTGGCTTGGAATATTTTTGCTTAAAAAGAATAACACTTCGCAAACACAGCAATTAGAAGATGATTATGTTAGTTATGGTGCTAACAATAATGATGAAGAAAATAATGGGAGTGAAGAAACGCATGAATAGTGATGATAATATAAAAGATGCGATAATAGTTGATACAATAAGTAAACCCAGACAAGTAAAGCAAGTTGGTGAAAAAAATGTATATGCCAAAAGAGTGGGGACAATTTCTGTTGGAATTACTTTAATTGCAACAGGCGTCATTATGTTTTTATCTGTAGTTTACCCAAGCATAAATTATATAAATTTGTTTAAGTTTGCACCGCTTTTGCTTTGCCTTCTTGGTGTTGAAATTTTATTGAGTTTTAGTTTTTGTAAAAAAATCAATTTGAAATACGACTATGCCGGAATATTCTTAGCGCTCGTGACTGTTTTAGGTGCATTTTTGCTTAGCAGCATTTACGTGTATCATATGTTGAATTATAGTTTTTATTGAATGGATTGTTGTAAAACGCATAAAAGAAGCAGTTGCTCATCGTTGGGGAATTTGCGATAGTTGCAAGTGACTAAAAAGAACGGATTCCTCGCCTCGGCTCGGAATGACAGCGTGGTTTGCCAAGGGGAACGGATTCCTCGCCTCGGCTCGGAATGACAGTGTGCGGTTTGCCTAGGGGAACGGATTCCTCGCCTCGGCTCGGAATGACA
>CAYJGV010000171.1:0-2569 GCA_964369715.1 uncultured Bacteroides sp.
TTAGTTGTCATTTCGAACAAAGTGAGAAAGTCGTCATTGCACAAGGTAAAGCTTATCATAATGAAATCGTAAAAAAAATAAATCAATCGGAGGTTAACAATGACAATAGTTGAAAAAATCAACAGTGCAAACGCCAAAGTTTTAGATATTATTTTAAATGCACAGCCAACCTTAGTGGGTATAGGCAGTGCGAGCAAAGATATCCCCGGCATGACAAAAAAGACAATTTTGCACGCCGGCCCACCTGTAACATGGGATAAAATGAGCGGCCCTGTTAAAGGCGCTGTGATGGGTGGCTTAATGTATGAAGGCCTAGCGAATACCCCTGAAGAAGCCGAAGCGCTTGCCGCATCGGGCGAGATTACTTTCGATTCATGCCATCATCATGACACGGTTGGCCCAATGGCAGGCATTGTAACTTATTCTATGCCTGTTTACAAAGTTCTAAATAAAACAAGTGGAAATTACGCTTATTGCACAATTAACGAGGGACTTGGCAAGGTTTTACGTTTTGGCGCATATGGGCCTGACGTTATCAAACATTTAAAATGGATTGAAACCGAATTTGCTCCGCTTTTAAAAGCTACACTTGAATTGCACGGCGAAATTGACCTTAAAACTATGATAGCTCAAGTGCTTCAAATGGGCGATGAAGGACATAATAGAAACAAAGCAGGCACATCTTTATTTATAAGAGAAATTGCACCGGATTTAGTGGCAACAGATTTTACAAAAGAACAACAAATAAAAGCGCTTAAATTCTTAAATTCAAACGATCACACTTTCCTAAATTTAACAATGCCGGCTTGCAAATGCACAATGGACCCAGCCGGTGGTGTGGAATATTCCACAATTGTTTACACAATGGCAAGGAATGGCACTGATTTTGGCATAAGAGTTTCAGGGCTTGGAAACCGTTGGTTTACAGCACCGGCTGAAATTATAGATGGACTTTATTTCCCGGGTTACAGCGAAAAAGACGCAAACCCTGACGTTGGAGACAGCTGTATAACTGAAACAGCCGGCATAGGCGGCTTTTGTATGGGTGCGGCGCCTGCCATTGTACAATTTGTTGGTGGCACGCCACAAGATGCGGTTAATTATTCACAGCAAATGTTTGAGATAACCGAGGGCGAGGGCAATACTTATAAAATTCCTGCACTCAATTTTAGGGGCAGTGCGACAGGTATAGATATAAGAAGCGTTATAGAAACATCAATTCGCCCTATAATTAATACAGGCATAGCGCACCGTTTGCCGGGCATTGGCCAAGTTGGTGCAGGCATTGTTCACCCACCTATGAAATGCTTTGAAGATGCATTTGAAGCGTGTGAAGTTTGGCTTGAAGGTGAAGAATAAACAAAGTTGTAATGCTGGTTTTATTTTATAATTTTATTAAAACATATTGATGAATTTATATTTGTTTAATGTGCTAAGCAAATGCTTAGGGCGATATTTAAATTTTTTAAATTTAAATATTTTGCATAAAAAGCAAAGACAATTTATATGTTTATAAAATTAAAATAAAATTAGATTATATAAAAACAAACAAAATTACGGAGGTTTTTTATTATGAACAATTGGAATAACGTGAAAATGTACGATTTAAGCATTGGCACAGGAATTTTAACACCACCTTGGCCAACATACGAACCATTGCAAGTTAAATTTTTCAAAAGGCTTTCACCAAATGGTGCAAACGGTCAAATAATCACAACATCTAACCATGTTGGTACTCACCTTGATGGCCCAATGCATTTTGATACTCCGGGCAGAGATATTGCATCATTGCCGCTTGATAAATTATGTGCACCGGGCGTTATTGTTGATATATCCGATATGAAAGAAGATTTCGGAATTTACACACCTGATGATTTAATGAAACGCGCTGATATTCGCAAAGGCGATGTGCTTATAATTAACACAGGTTATCACATGTATGGATATGACCAACCAACAGCAGACGAGAGAAGATATATGCTTCGTCACCCCGGCCCAAGCATGGATTTTGTTGAGTGGTGCCATGAGATGGAATTTAAATGGCTTGCAGTTGATTGCGGTTCTGCTGATCATCCAATGAATACAAAAATAAGAGATTGGGAACCAAAAGAAGCAGAAATGTGTGATAAAATTTTCCAAGAGAAATATGGTAAAAAACTTGATGAAATTTATCATTGGCCTGATACATATCAAGCGATGCATATTCAACAATTTCCAAAGCCATGGGAAATTATCCACGCAGAATGCCTCGGCGGAGAAATTGATAAACTTTCAAATCAACGCTGCGTAATCGGCTGTTTCCCATGGAAATTCGTCGATGGTGAAAGTGCATTTGCACGTATCGTTGCATTTACAGGCTTTGATGTTTAAGCAATGCATTATAGTTTAAATCACTGTTAGTGTTTTTGCGTTTTAGTGCTTTAAACATCTGAACATAAATTAAAAAACTGCTGATACGAAATTGTGATAAATTTCGTATTAGCAGTTTTTTTGAATTAGTTTAACATTTTGGTTTTAGGCGAATATCTTTAGCGTGTCATTCCGAGTAAAGCGAGGAATGCGTTTGCTT
>CAYJGV010000172.1:0-2548 GCA_964369715.1 uncultured Bacteroides sp.
TATCGCTATTTGAGCTATCATCGCCCTCGCTTTGTGAGGCGCTGTCGTCCTCTTGCGCGGTGCTAGCAGATGAAGAGCTGTCTTGTGTGCTGTCATCGCCCTCGCTGCTACCCTCGCTTGTAGATGGCGCTTCAACAATGGTACTACCGGTACCTGAGCTATCGCAGGCGGTGCAAGCGGCAAAGCTAAAGCATACCGCTAAAATTACTATTAGGCAAATTAATCGTTTTATCATGGTTTTTCCTCACTTTTATTTCGATTGCATTAAATACGCTGTTAGTATATGTGCAAATTTGTATATTAATAGTATAATCTTATATATTTTAACATAATAACATTATAAGTGCAACTGTTTTTGTGTTGTTATTGCGTTTTTATAAAAGAAAAAAGAAAATCGTCGCCCACTTAATAAAGTGAGCGACGAGAGGATTGCTTATATAAAACTTATACCCATGTAAACTGGCTAAATTGTTGCATTTGTTTTTAATTATAAAAAAACAAATGCAACAATAACAACGTATTTTTCAAAATAAAAAAGGTATGCATTTAAACAATAGAGGTTTAAATTAAAGCTTTTACTAATTATACCGCTATCATTTTATCAAGTACCTGCATAAACTTGTCTGGTTCATCTCCGTGTGCAGAATGTCCTGCGTTCTCAAACAAAAAAAATTCTTTTACAGGTGCATCTAATGCATTAATATATTCCTGTGCAAGATGTGGCATTGTTTGCAAATCATACTTGCCGTTAATTACAAAAACAGGTACTTCAATTTTTGGAGCAAGTTCATGCAAATTAATTGTAAGCACTTCTAAAAATAAATTTGCACCGCCCATCATGGCTTTAAAATAATTTAATTTGGTGTTAAGAGTGTAAAAAGGGCATTTGAAAATTGCACCAAAAAATTGTGACATACTTGCTTTTTTGCCGGGTGTTTCGTTATAAAGCCTGAAAATTTTGCGGCCTTTCATCAATGCTTTCATAGTGCCCTCAGCAGGGTAGGGTGGGCGCCCAACTTCATTCAAAGTGTCAATGCTTTTTGCATCGTTAGCTTTTTTTGCACGTTCTAAAACTATGTCGAATGCATCTTGTTCGCTTTTTAATTGGTTGACAATTTGTCCAACACCAAGGTATGCATGAATTAAATGTGGTGCTTTTTGTGCTGTTAAAATTCCGATTAAACTGCCCCATGAAAAACCAATTAAATATAGTTTTTTGCGATTGTATTGATTAAGTAATATATTAATAACTTCAATTGTATCACTCACAAATTGCTCTATTGTCATGCTTGTTTCAGGAATGCTTTTCGAGTAAGATAGCCCTGCTCCACGCTGTTCCCAAAGGCAAAGTGTGAATTTTTTTTCAAGTTCACCAAACTCGCCTACAAAAGGCGCCATAGCTTCTCCCGGGCCTCCGTGCAATATAAGTGCGAGAGGTAAGTTTTTGTTGTCATCTTGCGTAATAAGTGCCTGGTTGATACTTCCTATATTATGCATTGCAAGTGTATAATTTCCCACACGTGTTTTTGCCATTTAATCACACCTCATTATAATTGATAAAAATAAAAAATAATAGTGAAAAGCGTGATAATTTTACCGAAGGTAAAACACCTTATAATTCTTGCATATGGCAAGTATATTATATCTTCACTCTTCACTATTACTTGTGCATTATAAAATTATCCTACAGCTTCCATCCAAACTTTGGCGAAAGAGTAGCGGTGAACTTCACCTCTAACTTCGTCATCTACTAAAGGTACACCGTGGATATGCTCCGGAATAACAATTGTGTAACTTGTTTCGTTTGTAAATACAAGCGGTAGCTCATCTGCCATAATTTGTTGTATTTCTTGGTAGTAAGGTGCGCGAACAGAAGTGTCGTCTGTTGTTGTTCCAAGTGCCAAAAGTTCGTCTATACGTGCATTTGAATAACCTGCAAGGTTAAGTGCGCCACCTGTTGCAATACGGTCTCCAACCATGCTTATATCGGGGCCTTGGTCGCCACCAAGGAATGTAACATCATAATCGCCACCAAAAACTCTTTCCATCCATGTGTTGATTTCAAGTTTTTCAAGTTGAATATCGATGCCTGCTTCAAGTAAGTTTGCTTGTGCAACAACTAAAATCTCATCAAACATAAAGTAAGGAACATCAAGTGTTATATATATGCCATCTTCGTTTGCTGTATAGCCTGCTTGCTCAAGAAGCTCTTTTGCTTTTTCAACATCACGCTGGGGAATTTTAGCGTCTTCATTCATAGCCCAATCATAAATAGGTGATAGATAGTATTCAGATTTAGCACCAACACCACTGAGGGCAACATTTAAAATTTGGTCGCGGTCAAGTGCATAGTTGAATGCTTGGCGAAGCTCTAAGCTCATAACTTCGCTGTTCATGTTAAAAGTGAAGTAGTTGCGGTTAATAACCATGTTGTTGCGTGAAACATAGCCAGAGCCTTCACCATATAAGTTTTGCTCGCTTGTGGGAACGCCATTATACATATAATCAAGTTCGCCGTTTTTCCACATTTGATACTCTGTTTCAGCGT
>CAYJGV010000173.1:0-2383 GCA_964369715.1 uncultured Bacteroides sp.
ATTCCCAAGCGGCAATTCAATAGCCTTTTTATCAAAACTAGATTTGTAAATTGCCAAAATCATCTCAACCGCCCTTTTGCCGGCGTGTGCATCAATATAAGGCTTTCCATTTGTTTTAATAGCAGTAATAAAATCTGCCCAGACAGAAATATGCCCATTGCCATAGACATTTTCGGTTTTTTCCTCAAAACCTGCATTATTTTCAACTTGGTTTTCAAAATCCCACACATCAATTGTATTCATGCTTTTTCCGCCAAGTTTTACTGTGCCTTTTTCGCCAAAAATGTATAGTGTTTCTTCTAAATTTTGTGGGTAAACATTCGTTGTGCCCTCAATTATGCCTGTTGCTCCATTTGCAAAACTAACAATTGCAGTGCCCAAATCTTCACACTCTAAATAATCGTGAAAAACTTGTTTTGTCTTACCGTATACTTCAGTAACTTCATCACCCATCATCCAGCGAAGTAAATCTATACCATGTATGCACTGGTTCATAAGTGCGCCGCCGTCTTGTGCCCATGTGCCACGCCATGGTGCTTGTGTATAATAATCTTTACCCCTATTCCAACGCACGTGAACTGTAGCGTGTGAAATTTTGCCAAAGCTTCCATCTTCAATTTTTTTGCGCAGTTTTTGCACCGATATATTAAAGCGGTTTTGATGACAAGCACATACTTTAACATTTTTTTCTTCTGATAATGCAATAATTTTATCACAATCTTCAATGCTCATCGCCATTGGTTTTTCAATTATTACATTAATTCTTTTTTCAATGCAATAAAGTGCAATTTCGGCATGGTTACCGCTTTCAGTTGCAATTGATACAAAATCAAACTCGTTTTCTTTTATCATCTCTTTATAATCAGTATAGCGTTTAATTGTTTCATCATTTTGCAAATTGTGTTTTGACAAAAGAATATGCATATTCTCTTTTACTATATCGCATACAGCGACAATTTGCACATCATTATTCAAACATGCTTTTATATGATTTGTTGCAATTCTACCGCAACCTATTAGTGCGTATTTCATCTGCGAGCTCCTTGTATAAACTTAGTAATTTTTTCTCTTCAATTGCCCAATTAAACTCTTTTTCAACCGCTTTTCTGCCATTTTCACCCATTTGCTTTGCTATTTCAGGGTTATCTAAAAGATAATTTATTGCGTTAGCGATTTCTTCTATATTTTCGGGGTTGACGAGCACAGCAAAATTGTACTTTCCATTTACTTTTCTAGCAAATATAGAATCTGACATAATTATAGGAAGCCCATTTGCCATATATTCATATACTTTAGTTGCAAAATTGTCATACAAATTATACTGTCCAGAATTTAATAATGTAGCCATACCTATTGAAGATTCACTCATTACTTGCATGACTTGGTTACGATTACAATATCCTCTAAAATCAACAACCTCAAAATTACTATTTTGAGTAAGTTCTATCTGCAACTCTTTTGAAGCAAAGGTGCCAGCTAATATCAACTTTTTAGCTTTTGATATCTCACATGCTGAAACTAGATGTTTCACACCTCTATTATAACTTAACGCTCCAATATAACATACTGCTTTATCGGACTTGCATGAATAACCCAACTTATTTTCATTAAATTCATCTATTATTGGCTCATTCCCTATAATAAAAGTTCGTTTGCATTTATCTTGGAAAATGTTTATGCCATTCTTCAAGCAAGGGAACAATATTCCATCGATTTTACTAAAAATTATTGAAGAATACCAGTTGAAAACTTTTGAAATAAGGTTTCTGAAAACTAATGGCAAATATTTTTTTTGTTTAATCTGCAACGAATAATTTTCGTGGCTATCAAAGATAACTTTTTTGCCTTTTCTCTTTAACTTTAAAGCAAAAGGTAAAAGTTCAGGGTCATGCAACTGATAAATATCGCAATCAAGCTCTAACGCCTTTTCATATACACGTTTTGTCATTTGTGTCATTCGCTTTAATCGTCCGCCACCAATTTGCCCTACACCTACAACATTTACACCATTTTCTTCATAGCTATCGCCGCTCGCAACAAGATATGTTTCATATCCGGACTTTGCAAGGCTAGTGCACTGCTTTTTTAATATTCTTACATCTTGACTTTTATGTGCAGATGTAATATGGCAAACTTTAGTCATTATTATACTCCGACAAATTATTGTATGCTTTCTTCATTATAAAACCTCTATATTTATTCTATTTGCAACATTTTTACAAACATTTTTTGCATCAAACACTGGCACACCACAATTTGCAATCTTGTCGTAATCTACATTTGTGTGTGCTGTTGTAATAACAATAATATCATAATCATTTAAATTAACTAAATTTTCGATGCTTTGTCTTTGAACACCATTGTGCTTATATTCAGCAATAAA
>CAYJGV010000174.1:0-2337 GCA_964369715.1 uncultured Bacteroides sp.
GCAAAGAAGAAGCAGGCAAAGTTATGGCGCAGTTAATGCCATACGTAAATGTGTGCATTGCAAACGAAGAAGATGCTGCAGACGTTTTTGGAATACATGCCGCAAATACAGATGTTACAACAGGCACAGTAAACCACGACGGCTACAAAGACGTTGCTAAACAACTGGCTGATAGATTTGGCTTTGACAAAGTTGCAATTACGCTTCGTGGCTCGATATCTGCTAACGACAACAACTGGGCGGCTATGATGTACGACGGCAGTGGATACTATTTCAGCAAAAATTACCTAATACACATTGTTGACAGGGTTGGCGGCGGCGACAGCTTTGGCGGTGGGCTTATTTATTCGCTTATCAACAATTATGCGCCGCAAGATGCAATTGAGTTCGCTGTTGCCGCAAGCTGTTTGAAACACACAATAGAGGGCGATTTTAACCTTGTTAGCGTGGACGAAGTCTTAAAACTTGCACAAGGTGACGGCTCGGGACGTGTGCAAAGGTAAAATTATTTCATGTTTTAATGCGATAAATTGGCGCATGGACTATTCTTTTATCGTCATCATAAAAGCTTCTCGTGGTGTGTAGATCAACATATCTGTTTATACAATTGTTAATATTTACGAGTTTCTTTACAATTAGTATAAAAAATCATATATGAAAATAATTAAAATATATGGTTTGATATATACTTGAATAATGTTTAAAACTGAAAGGTACGGTTGAACTAATGGACAATATTTTGTTTGTTTTTACAGACCAATGGCGTGCGGATTGCATGGGTTACCGTGGGCACAAATTTGTAAAAACCCCAAACCTTGACAAATTAGCTAAAAAATCGATTGATTTTCAAAACAGCTACTCAATTTGCCCACTTTGCACACCTGCAAGAGGCGCACTTTTTACAGGGCTATACCCACACCAAAGTGGCGTTATAGATAATTGCGACGTTGGTGCATCCACACAGGAATATTTGCCAAATAGCGCATATACTTGGCTTGATGCCGCAGTGGAAAAAGGCTATAAAACGGGGCATTTTGGCAAGTGGCACTTGGGGCTTGATTGGCAGACATACGATAAAAATGTTGACTTTGACATGTGCCGAATTGAGGGTGACAGAGAAACTCACGAAAAGCGCATTGCAGATGCCGCAGTTACAGAGCGTGGACAGTTTAAACCTGGATACCCGCCGCTATTTGTAAGCGAAAATGAAGATGATTATTTGCCTTTTTATGGTAGAATTGATAGCATAAAAGACAGACATGAGTACAAAGTAACGCAAAAATCTCTTGAATTTTTAGAGAAAAATAAAGATGAGCCGTGGTGCTTAACTGCGTCACTTGTGGGGCCGCATTTTCCAAGCACATTGCCACAGGAATACTACGATTTATACAGCGAAAGCGAAATTGAATTGCCAGAAAGCCTAAACGACCGCTTTATAAACAAGCCGTGGTTTCAATCTCGTCGCTGGTGGCCGTCTGTCTCGGCAGATCATTTTGACGAAGCAAAATGGCGCAAAACAATTTGCGCCTATTACGGCTGCATAACAATGATGGACGAGCTTATAGGGCAAATTTTAGATAAGGCGGAAGCGTGCTCCGGTGGGCGCAAAACAAGAGTTATCTTCACGGCAGACCACGGTGAAATGCTTGGTGCACACAGCCGTTTTGACAAGTCAGCTTACTTTTATGACGATGTTATAAGAACGCCGCTGCTTTTGTGTGATGACTTGAGTGGAGCACAAAAAAGCACGCAAAGTAGTGGTTTTTATAACACACTTGACATTGCGCAAACTTTTTTTGCGCAGATGGGCAAAAAGGCGAAAAACGGCATTGATTTGTTTGGACAATGCGCAAAAAATGACCCAAACAAGCAAGACGAGCAAAACGAGCCAAAAGAAACATACAGCAACTATTATAAATACAATGGGCACAGCTTTGAAATACGTGGCATAAGCACGCAGCGCTACAAATATAGCTTTATACCGCAAGATATTGACGAGCTTTATGATTTGCAAAACGACCCACACGAGATGGTTAACTTATCGGATAGCATTGAGCACATTGCTATAAAAGAAGAATTAAAGGCGAAAGTGCTTGAAAATATGAAGAAAAATGGAGATTATCTGCTTGATATAATTGATGATTTGCCACAGGCAGGCACGATAGGTGCGCCTGAATATCCCGATTTATTACTGGATTATTAGGATGCATTGACTTAGGTTTACTTAAATTTACCTAAATCAACTTAAATTAAATAGTGTCAATATTATCTAGCACATTTTATAGACTAAAAATATACAAAACGGAGTAAAATTATGGAACAATACAGAAAGTTTAA
>CAYJGV010000175.1:0-2076 GCA_964369715.1 uncultured Bacteroides sp.
TATAATTACAAAGGAGGAAAAAATGAATAAATTTTATATTGCCATAGATTTAAAGTCGTTTTATGCCTCGGTAGAATGCCTTGAGCGTGGGCTTGACCCAATGAACACAAATTTGGTTGTGGCAGATAGCGAAAGAACTGAAAAAACAATATGCTTAGCTGTTACACCTACTTTAAAAATGTATGGTTTATCGGGAAGGTCACGCCTTTTTGAGGTTATTCAAAAAGTTAAAAATGCTAATGCTGTGCGCTCTTTAAAAATAAACAGGCAAAGTTTTGAAGGCAAATCGCATATTCACAGCGAACTTACAGATAACGCAAAATTGCAAATAGATTACATTATAGCAAAACCACAAATGGCGCATTACATCAAAGTAAGTGCTAAAATTTACGAAGTATATTTAAAATATATTGCGCCTGAAGACATGCATGTTTATTCAATAGACGAAGTTTTTATTGACGCAAGCAAATATTTAAAAACCTATAACACAAGTGCTGTTGGCCTTGCAAAAATGATAATAAAAGATGTTTTCGACACGACAGGGATAACCGCAACGGCAGGTGTCGGAACAAATTTATATCTTTGCAAAATTGCGATGGACATTTTAGCAAAACGCACACAGCCTGATGAAAACGGCATGAGAGTGGCATTTTTAAATGAAATGTTATATAAAAAGCAACTTTGGGATCATCGCCCTATAACAGATTTTTGGCGCATTGGAAAAGGATATGCAAGACGCCTTGAGGAATACAGAATATACACAATGGGCGACGTGGCGAGGTGTTCTCTCGGAGAAGAAACGGCGTACCACAGTGAAGAATTACTTTATAAATTGTTCGGCGTAAATGCCGAGCTTTTAATCGACCACGCATGGGGGTACGAGCCATGCACGATTGAGCAAATAAAAAGCTACAAGCCTAAAGTTAACAGTATAAACATGGGGCAAGTTTTAAAAGAGCCGTATAATTTTGAAAAAGCACAGCTTGTTGTGCGTGAAATGGCAGAAATGCTTGCGCTTGATTTAGTTGAAAAAACCCTTGTGACAGACCAAATTGTGTTGACAGTAGGTTATGATATAGACAATATAAAAAATGGATACAAGGGCGAAACTTTTGAAGATGCCTATGGCAGAACAGTGCCAAAACATGCACACGGCACGCATAATTTAGAGATGAAAACATCATCGACAAAGCTTATTGTAAGCGCTGTAACGCAATTATTTAATAAAATAGTAAACCCAAATTTGCTTGTTAGAAGAATGAATATTGTTGCCGGAAAAGTTATAAAACAAAGTGAGGCAAATGCACAGCCGGAATTTGAACAATTAGATTTTTTTGCACAGACAAAAGAGACAAAAATAGATAAAAAACAGCTTGAGCGTGAAAAAAAGCGTCAAGAAGCGATATTAAAAATACAGAAAAAATATGGCAAAAATGCAATTTTAAAAGGCATTAATTTGGAAGAAGGCGCAACAGCAAAAGAGAGAAACTCCAGCATAGGAGGCCACAAAGCATGAGATATGAAGATATTATCGATTTAAAAAGGCCGATGACGCAAAAACCGAAAATGGCAATAGAAGAACGTGCGGCACAATTCGCGCCGTTTGCGGCATTAACAGGGCACGAAAGCACTATTTCGCAAACGGCACGCATAACCCAAAAGCGAATAGAGCTTGAAGAACACGAACAAGAAATTTTAGATAGAAAATTAAAAAACATAGAGTTAAAATTAAATGAAAAACCCCAAATAATAATAACGCATTTCGTGCCCGACAATATAAAAGAGGGTGGCGAATATGTGAAAACAAATGCTATTATACGAAAAATTGATAAAGTGCATAGGATGATATTTTTACAAAATAATGAAGTTTTAAAAATAGATGATGTTATTGATTTAGAAATTGAATAGATAGTTTATGTGTTTTTGTTAGTGTATTTATTAGTATTAGAGTTGTTTAGGGAGTTGGTTTTTAGGCAAGCCACCCACTGTCATTCCGAGTGTAAGCGAGGAATCCGTTCCCCATAGGCAAGCCACCCACTGTCATTCCGAGTGTGAGCGAGGAATCCGTTCCCCTAG
>CAYJGV010000176.1:0-2073 GCA_964369715.1 uncultured Bacteroides sp.
AATTGTCATTCCAAGCCTTGTTGAGGAATCGGCATAAAAACAAGGTTAATATGAAGTTAAACAGCAAAACCACCATCAACACAAAGCACTTGCCCTGTGATAAAACTTGCGTTTTCACTTGTTAAAAACACAGCAGTTTTTGCAATATCATCGGGTTTTCCAATGCGGCACAAGGGTGTTTCGTTGGCTAAAGTTGCCTTGTCCTCTTGTGTAAAACTGCTAAGCATAGGTGTTTCAATCACACCCGGTGCAATGCAATTTACTGTGATATTGCTTGGACCAACTTCTTTGGCAAGTGCTTTTGTAAAGCCTATTAATGCTGCTTTTGCAGATGAATATGCAACCTCACAAGAGGCTCCTGTGCAACCCCAAATAGAAGAAATATTTATTATCGTGCCGTTTTTTCTATTTATCATTTCAGGTAAAACAGCCTTTGTGCAAAGAAATGCACCTTTAACATGAACATTAAACATATCGTCCCAGTTTTCACATGTGGTTTCGGTAAAAAGTTCTTGCCTTGAAATCCCTGCATTATTAATAAGCGCGTGTATATTTCCAAATTCTTTTTTAACGGCAATATGCATTTCGTTAACACTTTTTTCGTTCCTTACATCGACATTAAATGCCTTTGCACAATTTTTGTTTTGGAAAGTATTTATAAAATCACATAATTCAAATGCGGATTTCTTTGATTTATTATAGCAAACAGCGATATTGTAGCCATTATTTGCAAATTCTTTGGCACAAGCAGCACCAATTCCCGACGATGCACCCGTTATTATAATGGTTTTTTCCATTTGCTCTTTTCTCCATTTTTAAATTTTTCTCTTAAATTAGCGAAAAAAACTTGTAAAAGCTCTGTGCATTCATCTTTTAAAACATCGCTAACAATTTGTGGCTTGTGGTTGAATGGCACTTCAAAAAAATTTGCAACACTACCACAACAACCACTTTTTTCATCTTTTGCACCAAAAACCACTCTTTTTATGCGGCTGTTAATTATTGCGCCGGTGCACATCGGGCATGGCTCTAGTGTGACAAAAAGTTCGCACTCCCAAAGGCGCCAACCACCTAATTTTTTGCATGCCAAATCAATGGCTAAAATTTCGGCATGGTGCAAGGCGTTTTTTTCGCTTTCCCTAGTATTGTGAGCCTTCGCTATTACTTCACCGTTTTTTACAATGACAGCGCCAACGGGAACTTCGCCTTTTTCAGCCGCTTTTTTTGCCTCGTTAAGTGCAATTAACATAAAATCTTCATCTTGCAGTAAATTATCCATATAGCTATTAATAAAAATTATTCCTCAATATACATTTTAATAAGTTTCAACATTAAGGGGATATATGACGCTATAAAGCCAATTATAAAGATAATTAAAAAAGGTTTTCTTGCTTTTTTTGGCAAGCAAATGCCCAGTATGCCACCAAGCGAAACAAGACAAAGTTTCATCAAAGCAAAAATTTTCCAATCACATGTGCTTATATATTCATTTGCGGTATTCAATAATTTATTCATAGCATTTTTCCTTTCGCGTATAATAAAAATAGGTTTCTTTAAATTAATTATACTTTAATTTAAGATATTTTACAATATAGTAATTTGACGATTTCATGTAAAATTGACAAATTACTACATAGTTAATATAATTGAATGTGAAACAATATTTATTACAGCATACTTATTTATAAATATTAAAACCACCGCAAAAAACGGTGGTTTTAATGCCAAATACCAAACCTTAAGCCGGGTTCTGTATTAAACGACGATCTATCTAGGCTTTATGTCGCCATAAAGCTCAAGCCGCCTCCAAAAGCGTGCAGGGCACACATTGCTTTCATATGGGCGTTGCTCCCGGTAGGGTTTACAGAGCCATTCTTGTTACCAAAAATGCTGGTGCGCTCTTACCGCACCTTTCCATCCTTACCATGCAAGGCATGGCGGTCTATTTCTGTTGCACTATCCCTAGGGTCACCCCCGGCTGCCGTTAGCAGTTACCGTTCCCTTATGGAGCCCGGACTTTCCTCACGCCATATCACTATGTCGCGCCGCCGTATGTTTTGGTCTTTGGCAATT
>CAYJGV010000177.1:0-2053 GCA_964369715.1 uncultured Bacteroides sp.
ACCGCCTCAAAGGAGTACGGATTCTTCACTTCGTTCAGAATGACAAATGCGCTTACCCTGTTCTGTCATTTCATCGCAATCTTCATTCAATTTAACAAGTGCTTTCACCAATATTATGTGACTGCGACAAATAATCCACAACATCAACCTCTTTACCATTTTGTGTATAAACCCTTGCAACCCTATGGCCAACACTGCATATAATTTCATAATTAATCGTATTTGTGCACTTAGCAATATCACTTACACTATCAGCGATATCCCCACCATAAAGCGTCGCTATATCGCCTATTTGTACATTTTCTATATCGCTTACATCAACCATTAATTGATCCATGCATACTCTACCCAAAACTTTTGCAGGCTTTCCTGAAACACATATTGTCCCAATGTTCGACATCACCCTTGGGTATCCGTCGGCATAACCTGCACAAATTGTCGCTATGCGCATGTCTTTAGGCGCACAAAACGTTCGTCCATAGCTCTCAAAACTTCCCTTTTTTACATCTTTAACCTGCGAGATAACCGCCTTTAATTGTATTGCTGTTTTTAACTCTCCAATATCTAAATCGAGCGAGGGGTTTTCTCCATACAAAACTATGCCTGCACGCACTAATGTGTTTGTAAACTCGGGGTACATAAACGCCGCCGCAGAATTGCAACAATGTATTAATTCAAACGATATATCACGATTTTTTAACGCATCAATAGCACTTTTAAATAAGGCATATTGGCTTTTTGTATATGCTACATCAGATGGCTCTTTACTGTCAGCACATGCAAAATGCGTAAAAATCCCCTCTGCCTTTAAATTTGGCAAATCGCATACCTGTGCGATTTCTTCACATGCTGCTTTTACATCGTCCCTAACAGCAAAACCTATGCGTCCCATGCCTGTGTCTGTTTTTATTTGTATATTAATTTTTTCATTGCATTTTTGCGCTTGCTTGCTTAATTCTTTAGCATATTCAAGGCTGTAAACCGTTTGTGAAAAATTGTTTTGTGCAAGGATATCTGCCGCCTTGGGCGAAGTGTATCCAAAAATCAAAATATGTGAATTTATGCCATTTTTACGAAGTTCTAACGCTTCTTGCAAACCGCTTACACCAAAAAATTCGGCACCGTTTTGTTGCAAAAACTTTGCTGTTTTTACCGCCCCATGTCCATAGGCGTTTGCTTTTACAACCGCCATCACTTTTGCGCCTTTTGCGTTATTTAAAACACAATTGTAATTATGCAAAATTGCATCTAAATCAACTTCGGCAAAGCAACGTCTTTCAAATTGCATTATGTTCTCCTTTAAGCATACTAAAATTGTCAAAATTACGCTGACGTCATATAAAGATATTATACCATAAATGATTAAAATAAAAAATACAGTAAAAATATATATTTTTCAAAAATAATATGATATAATGTACTTAAATCAGAAAGGGGATATCGGCAATGAAAAAAATAATAACTATAAGTAGAGAATTTGGCAGCGGTGGCAGAGAAATTGGCAAACGTTTAGCAGATGAACTTAATATTGCGTACTATGACAAAGAGCTTATTAATATAATTGCTGAGGAAACTAATATGCACCCCGATTATATCGAATCTTTTCAAGATTCCAGCGTTTCTCGGAATTTCAATTTTGTTTATGGACGTAGTTTCGTAATTCCACAACCTGTTTTTAATGTAAACGACGAAATTATGATAGCACAAAAAAGAATTATTTCAGAAATAGCCGACAAACAAGATTGTGTAATTGTTGGCAGATGCGCCGATTATATTTTAGGCGAAAAAGCTTTGAAAGTTTTTGTATACAGCAGTGATATGGAAGCAAAAATACAACGTTGTATCGACAAAGTTCCTGAAGATGGACAAAAAGACCAAAAAGAGATTAAAAAAGAGATTTTAAAAATTGATAAAAACCGTGAAAAATATTACAATTTTTACACAGGTAACCAATGGAAAAACATGAGCAATTATGATTTATGCATAAATACATCAAATGTTGGAATTTCAAAAGCAGTTAGCGCAATTATGACTTGTATTTAATATAAATAAT
>CAYJGV010000178.1:0-2051 GCA_964369715.1 uncultured Bacteroides sp.
AAAAAACGCTGCCTAGAAATAGGCGCATTTTTGTCACTCAAAAAAATGTGAAATATAAATTCTCTTTGTCAATAGAATTTGCCAAGTTTTTCATTTTTGTCAAAATAAATAAATTTTTATTTAAAATTTCAGTAAAATTTTAAATAATTTTTTTAAAATGTAAAGCGAATTAAACACTTAGTTTTGTTGAAAACTTTAAACAATTGTTGAAAACTTAACTGATTAAAATGTTTCAACAGCCCAAAACCATGAATATTAAGCCGTTTTTCCACACTTTCAACAGAGTTTTCAACAACAATGTTGAGTGAACGAGTTAAATTAAGAATTAACAAAATGTATATTTTTTTGCATGTAACATATTAATGCGCTCAGTGTAACCTTCATTGAAAAATTCAATATTATCAAAAAACAATATTAAAAAGTGATTCAACGCATTGTGAAAAAATTAAAGTTTTTAATTAAAATTCAATGTAAAAAACGTAGTGGATAAACCTACTAAAAAACCCGACACATAATTTGTAAAGTGCCAGGTTGTTTATACACATTTTATGCTTATTTTATTTGTATTTGTTTGATAAATATATTTTTAGTTTCTAACACTGTTCTTTTGTTTATCGGCATACATTTTTTTATCGGCTATTGTCAATAAATCGGATGAGTCGTTTGCTTCATTTGAAAATACATATCCAATACTGCAAGAGATATTTACATGGATATCATCGAATTTAAACATAGCCTCAGAGCGGTCTTTTATACGGCGGCTTATGGATAAGGCTTCTTTATCGTTTGTGACATTAGGAACTATAACAACAAACTCGTCCCCTCCAACCCTTGCAACGATACTGTTGCTCTTTAATACAGATTTCATCCGTTGTACAAATGCAATTAAAACTTTATCGCCTGTTTCGTGACCATATGTATCATTAACAGGTTTAAACTTATTAAGGTCAAGGTAAAATAGAACAAAATCTGTGCCATTTGCTTCTTTAATATATTTTTCAACTTTAAGTCTATTATCAGCGCCTGTCAATGCGTCTGTTTCAAGCTTTTTATTTAAGTTATCTCTAATTTTGCGGGCTTTTCTAATATACCTATAAAAAAGCAAAATCACAGCTATCAAAATGAAAAAACATGCAATAAAGCTAGTTGCGACAGTTACGATTTTATCTTTTGTATATAAATCCATTTGTAAGTTTGCATCGCCAAGTTTAAAAGAATAACTGCTTGCATATTTATCATTAAAATCGTCAGATGTAAAAAGTTCTGTTTTTTCTTCTTGATATATTGAGGTAAGTTTAAATTCATATCCAAGATTAGGAAGGTTTGTTGCAGCAATCGAAGACAAAAGCTTGTCCACATGAACTACCACTGAACAAAAACCGATGAATTCATTATCGATATACACGGGGTTGCGAATAACGATACCTACTTGACCACCGGCAAGCTTATATGGGCCTGAAACAACAATTTCGCCACTATCTCGTGCTTTAATTGCGTCAGCTCTTGCGGCTTCATCGTCAAACACGTTGAGGCCTAAAAGAAAAGCGCTTAATTCATAAGGATATACTTGTGTGAAAATGCCCTCAGATAGGTAAGCGATAGACGGTTCGATGTTTACATTATAAAGAGACTGTGCAATCCTATTAAAATGTTCATCACTGATTTGGCCGTCTTGTATAATGAATATTTCCCCTAAAATCTGGCTGACTTGTATTTGTGATTGCAAAGCGGATTGAATTCTTTCGGCATATACTTCAATCAGATTTTGTTCTTTTTCCACTATATCTATATATGTTATATTGGCAATATAAAGAGATGCAATTAAACTAATGATGATTAACAATACAAATAATATTTTTGAAAGTTTCATCCTATTTCTCCTGACGATATCAACAGCTAATACACGTGAAACAAATTATCATATTATATTGAGTATACTACGCTTTAAAAAGAAAATCAATTGTATAAAATAAATCAAATTTAATTAATATGTTGATTGGTGTTTGTTGATTATAGCAAAGCGAGGGGTGTTTATCGTAGGCAAGCCGCAC
>CAYJGV010000179.1:0-2039 GCA_964369715.1 uncultured Bacteroides sp.
AACGCTGTGCTCTTAGGACCGCAACAAAGAACAATCACAATCGCTCGCTAACAATTAGATTGACATACGCTCACGATTACATTGTTCTAATGTTGCTAAAGTGTGCTAATTGTCAGCTTTGCTTATCTACCTATAGTTTCATTTAATAGTTTGTTCTAATTGCAAACTTCGTGAATTACACTTTAGTTTTGTTTATTATTAAATTTGCGCTTTATATTGACATCGCATTCAAGGCAAAATACTGTATTTATGGCTATCAAAATTTTAGTAGAGAATTGTTATTATACAAGGATCTACCAATAAAAGGAGCGAACAATGGCATTAAAAGTAGCGTTAATCGCACATACTCCCGAACCTGAAAAAGTAATTGCGGCGGCGGCAAAATTGTGTTATTCCAACGCAGAAATAAGCACGTTAATGGCAGGTTTAACGCCTGAAAAAACAACAGAGTTTATCGAAATGCTTGCATCTTTAGGGCACACAAGCCCGATAGAACACGCAAACTTTACTTTTGCCATTGAGGGTGTTTCACGTGCACTTTTGGCACAAATAACACGACATCGCATTGCGTCATTCAGTGTGCAAAGCCAACGCTATGTGCGTTTGGACGATTTTTCATATGTAACACCGCCAAGTGTGCTAAATGATGATGCCGGCAAAGATGCATTTGATAGTGCAATAAAACAACAAACAGAGCAATATAAACGAATTGCGGCTGTGCTTAAAGAGGGGCATATAAGCCGCCTTATGAAAGAGGGCGACGACGAAAAAACCGCGACGAGAAAAGCGGAAAAAATGGCGATTGAAGACGCACGTTTTATTTTGCCTAATGCGTGCGACACAAAAATGATTGTAACAATGAATGCACGCAGTTTACATAATTTTTTTGCACACAGATGCTGCAATCGTGCACAATGGGAAATTAGACAGCTTGCCGATGAAATGTTAAAGCTTGTTATAAAAATAGCCCCTGCGCTTTTTTCAAAAGCCGGTGCGCCTTGCGTTAAAGGCGCATGTCCCGAAGGTAAAATGACATGTGGCAAAATGGCACAAGTAAAAGAGCATTACGCAAAACTAAAACAGGAGGCTTTAAGTGATGGGTAAGCTTATTGTTATTGAAGGGCTTGATGGAAGCGGAAAAGCAACACAGGCAAAACTTTTATATAACGCATTAAAAAATAAGGGCGAAAATATTGTTCAAGTTACATTTCCAAACTACGAAAGCAATTCAAGTGCGCTTGTTAAAATGTATTTATCAGGAGAATTTGGGACGAATGTTAATGATGTAAATGCCTATGCATCGTCACTTTTTTTCGGTGTGGATAGATATGCCTCGTTTAAAACGCAGTGGTCAACACATTATAACGATGGTGGTATAGTTGTTTGTGATAGGTATACAACTTCTAATGCGGTGCACCAATGTTGCAAAACCCCAAAGGAAAAATGGGACGAGTTTTTAAACTGGCTTTTTGAAACAGAATATGAAAAAATAGCTATTCCAAAACCTGATATTGTTATATATTTAGACGTTGAACCGTCAATTTCTCAAAATTTAATGACACAGCGCTACAAAGGCAGTGAAAGCAAAAAAGATATTCACGAAAAAGATGTAGGGTATTTAAACGACAGCAGGGAAGTTGCAAATTATTGTGCAAATAAATATAATTGGCTTATAATTAAATGCACAAAAGACGGAAAAATGCGTTCAATTGAAGATATTCACCAAGAGATTTTAACTAAAATATAAATAATCTACATTTCATTCCGATTATTTATATCCTCGCAGGGGCGATTTTATTGGCGTGGGCAACGGAGTGCCCACATGCCGATTTATATTATGCTCATTCTTCGCATAATATAAATAATCTGCATTGAACTCGCTTGTCATTCCGAGCGTAGCCGATAAGCACCGCAGTGCAATGCAAGCGAGCAATCGCCGTAAGGCGGCTCTTGGCGAGTCGTAGGAATCCGTTCTTTTTAAATCACGCTATAATTGCGATTCTTCGTCGTACCTCCTCAGAATGACATGCTTGATATGG
>CAYJGV010000180.1:0-1908 GCA_964369715.1 uncultured Bacteroides sp.
GATTGCAATTCTTCTTTTTTCGGGTTTACCCCAACTATTGACAAAGAGCCATATAAAAAAACAAAGGCTGTGACAAAATGTCACAGCCTTTGCAATTGCATAGCGTTAAAGCATAATTTCCAAAGAAATTTCGCTTTATTATTGGTTTGCTGGGTATAGCTTGTTAATGTCACTTTGCAATAAGCAAATTGAAACAATGCCAAGACCGAAAATAGATAAAATTAAGTATAATGTGCTGTTGTCTGTACCTGTGTAAGGTGCAAGTGTTTTACCCATTTTGTAGTACCAATAAATCATGTAGATGCCGCCTGTAACCGCGCTTAGTAAAAACACGATTAAGAAGCTTTTATCCCATGCAGTTGGGTTGGTTGTTTTTGCAGCATTGTTGATGCAGCTTAACCAATAAATTCCGTAAATTCCGCAAGTTACGAAAGTTAATAAAATGCAAAGTCCGATATTCTTGTTCATAAGTATTCCTCCTTAAAGTTATGCAATTTATACAAATTTAAAATTGCGGTTAAATTATATCACTAAAAGTTGTGATATGTCAACAAAATAATACAAATTTCTATAAATTCCCCACAAAATTAAAAATACTATTAAAATTATTATCGATGTTTTGATGAATTTGCTTCTAATGTTTTTTTCATTTATCCAATTTATCCACGCATAAAAAAAAACAATGGCAATTAGTGGCAATGAAATGAAAAGTCCGGCATTCGCATCAAACGCATCTGAAAAATTAAATTGTAAAAAAGAAATAGCCATGCGCGTTACACCGCAACCCGGACATTCAAGCCCTGTAATTTGATAAATTGCGCATGGCACATATAAATTTGTTATTTGCCCTTGTGCATAATATAAAAGGCCTATAATTATTGCAAGCAAAGTGCCTGCAATTCGCTTTTGCTTTGTTGTTTTTAAAATTTTTTTCATTTTATACTATGCTGTCAAGCACGCTTTGTGCAATTGCGTCGCCCATAACCCACAAGTTTTCCTCTTTAATAATATTGCTGTATTCTAGCGGATTAACCATAAAACCACATTCAAAAAGCACAGAAGGGCAAATATTATTTCGCGCAACATAATAATATCCCCATTTAGAGCCACGGTCAGCTCTACCTGTAGCCGTCACCGAATTTTGCACAAGCAATTCTGATAATTCCATACTCATCGGTGTGAAGTAATAGCACTCAATGCCCTCGGCACTGTTTGCATCAGAAGTTAAGGCTACGCTGTTGTGGTGCACCGATATAAAAATATCGGGCATGATTTGGGTTATTAATGCGTTTCTCTCTTCAAGTTCCAAAAAGGTATCGTCACTTCTTGTTAAATGCACAGTTGCGCCCATTTGCTCAAGCCTTGTTTTTGCCGCCATTGTAACGGCTAAGTTTACATCTTTTTCGCTTGGTGCGTCAATTCCGCCAACACTTAAGGCGCCTGTGTCTGTGTCGCCGTGGCCTGCGTCCAAAAGCACGCTAACGCCCACAAGTGGTTTTGATGAATCTAAAGCGTTTACAGTAGGCGTTTTCTTTAAATAAAGTGCTACTGTCCCGTTTTCGTATTCGACACTATAACCATAAAGTGGACTTTCAAAAGTTAACAATATCTCTTTTGCTCCGTCTTCGATGTCGTTTACCTGAACGCCTTTAACCATATTGCTGCCGCTAACGGCAAATTCGCTTGGCACATCTGTGTCAAAAAAGCGAAGGCTTAATGTGTTGTCTTCTATTTTAGTGAAAGACATCGGTGTGCCGCTGCCTGAAAACACAAGTTTTTCTGCGTTAATTTCAGGCATATCAACGGCGCTTGCGCTGTTTAAAACAGCACGTGTTGTTCCCTCAGGTGCGCTTGTGGTGTTTCTTGCCAAAACATATGCGCCACCTGTAATTTTATATGCCCATGTTG
>CAYJGV010000181.1:0-1876 GCA_964369715.1 uncultured Bacteroides sp.
GACATTCAAGGTGTTGAAGATTTCCACGGCGACATGGACTTTAAAGTGGGCGGCACATTAAAAGGTATCACTTCTATTCAAATGGATATGAAAGTTGACGGCTTAACATATGACATCATTTGGGACGCATTTGAAAAATGCAAAAAAGGCAGAGATTTCATCATCGAAGAGATAATGATGCCTGTTATAAGCGAGCCTCGCACAGAAGTTAGCAAATGGGCGCCTAAAATGGAAACATTGAAAATTGATGTTGAAAAAATTCGTGACGTTATCGGCAAAGGCGGCAAAGTTATTCAAGAAATTTGCGCTAAATTTAATGTTAAAATCGACATTGAAGAAGACGGCACAGTATATGTTGCTTCTGCTAGCAAAGATGACATTAATGCGGCAATGGCAATTATTAAAACAATAGTGGACGACCCTGAAGTTGGCGCAATTTACAAAGGTAAAGTTACACGCTTAATGGCGTTTGGCGCATTTGTTGAAATTGCACCGGGCAAAGAAGGCCTTGTACACATATCTAAACTTGATTCAAAACGTGTTGAAAAAGTTGAAGACGTTGTTGCAGTTGGCGATGAATTGCTTGTTAAAGTTACAGAAATTGATCAACAAGGCAGAATTAATCTTTCACGCAAAGATGCACTTGCAGATTTAGCGGCAAAACAAAATTAATTTAACACATATTTCAATATAAATTTAAAAAGGGGAAATGCTCTTGAATTAATACAAGCTTTATTTTAAAGCTTGTTAAACGAGAGAGCATATTCCCTATATTTATGACCAAATTATAATTAACCAAGGAGAAAACAGCGGAATGTCGAACAAAAAAAGCGTGCAAAGCAGCATGCTGATATTAATAGCGTCATTTATTTGGGGCACTGCGTTTGTTGCACAAAGCAACGGCATGGATTACATTGGCCCTATAACATTTGTCGCGGTAAGAAATTACATAGGGGCTCTTTTTTTAGTGCCTTGTATAATTTTAATTGACGTAATAAACAAAAAAAAGCCCACTTTTTGGGGTAGTGCAACAACAAAGCAAAGCCGTAAAAATTTAATTTTAGGCGGAATTGTTACAGGCGTTTTGCTTGCGCTTGCAAGCAGTTTGCAACAATTTGGTATAATTTACACAACCATTGGCAAAGCCGGTTTTATCACCACATTATACATTGTAATTGTGCCTATTATCGGTCTTTTTATGGGTAAAAAAATATCGGGTAGTTTATGGTTTGCTATTTTACTTTCAAGTATTGGAATGTATTTCATGTGCATATCGGGCGTTATTTCGCTTAGTGTTGGTGACCTTGCGGTTTTACTTTGTGCATTTGCATTTTCATTTCAAATTTTAAGCATCGATTATTTCGCAAAACTTACCGATACTGTCAGAATGGCATGCGCGCAATTTGTTGTTTGCGCAATAGTTAGCACAATAGCGATGTTTATATTAGAAACGCCGACTATCGATGGCATAATTGCGGCGACGCTTCCTTTGTTATACACAGGCATTATGAGCAGTGGCATAGCCTACACTTTACAGATTGTTGGGCAAAAACACACGCCGCCTGCAATTGCATGTTTAATTTTCGGTTTAGAAAGTGTTTTCAGTGCTGTAGCCGGGTGGTTATTATTAGGTGAAATGATGAATTCACGCGAAATTTTTGGAGCATCACTTATTTTCATTGCAGTTGTTTTTGCACAAATTGCGCCTTATTTTTCTTTTGGAAAAAAGAAAGTTTAATATGTCATTTTGAGTGTAGATGTCTAAATCGTTTTCAGGCAAGCCACCCCCGTCATTCCGAGCGCAAGCCGAGGAATCCGTTCCCACCAAGGAATACGGATTCTTCACTTCGTTCAGAATGACAGGCAAACCTACCCT
>CAYJGV010000182.1:0-1860 GCA_964369715.1 uncultured Bacteroides sp.
ACTTTGTCAGCCTTTTGCTTTGGTCAGAAATAAGATGTGCGGTACCTTTTGCATCTTCGAAAATTGGCAGGAGCAAAAGATTTTGCAGAAGATATTAAAGCAGAAATGCAAGCAAGTGGCAAAACATTTGATAGATTGACAGGTGATAAATTGCCTGATCTTGAGGCTAAAGCAGAAGACAGAACAGGAGTGGACACAAGCGGGAAAGGCGCAAACAAAGTTATTGCTGATGAAAAAGGTGTAGTAATAGGGGGACAAAATACAGACGATATAGTTTAATTCGTTTTTGATGATGAATAGGTATGACACACCTCCCAGTGCAATTGGGGGGTGTAATATACTTTTACTTTACTGCAATTTGCATGTGTATACCGGATGATTTTATGCAACTTACTTTAAAATTAAATCTAAAAGAAATCAAACTTAAATAATTAATTAAATAGAAACAACTGCTTCTTTATAAATATAAAGAAAATTGCATCACACACACCCGCGAAACAATGATATTTGAAGGCGAGTTTTCATGTGTTGAATAATTTAACTACCGTGTGTTTTTAATTAATATATTATCGGCTATAGCGTTGAAAATTAAGAAATATTCCGCAACATAGCATTTGATAAAAGAATAATTTTTTGATAAAACAATCTATAGCGTTGGATGATTTGGTTTTTTGGAAAAATACTGCACCCGAATTAACTGGCATGCACAACTTATCATAAATATAAACCATATAACGTTAAATTTTGTTGAAATGAAAATATTTTTGCGTTATTTAATAATGGCATATTTGAAAACACTGGCCTGCTAAATTTATAACGATATAACGTCAAAAATTGAATATTAGACGGGGGTGTAGCTATATCGCACTATGGGAGGGTGAGCTCGCAGTAAAACAACCCTGAGGCAAAAATAACTGGTGCATAAATAATTTTTGTATATCATAGAAAAATTATAGTTAAACTACATAATCTAAATTGTTGAACTTTTCATTTTTGAAAAGTTCTTTTTTGTATAGTAAAACCACTTATGGGGGTGTCAGATAGTTTCTTTATTGACAGCCCGCTAAGTTAGTGGATTTTTATTATGGTGCTGATAAATAGTCTTGCAAAAAATGTTGTTTAGAAAGTGCTAAAATTCACATACTACTTCATGCATAAATGGTATTGATGTAGATGCTCCCGATTTTGAAATTGCCAATGAAGAAGCATTGCAACAAATTTTTAGTATTTTATTTATATCTTTATCATTTTGCATAATCATAGAAACAAAATACCCCACAAATGTGTCGCCGGCTGCAGTTGTATCAACCACTTTTGTAGGGGTTGCTTCACATTTTATTGTTTTACTGCCATTCCAAAACATTACTCCATCCGAACCTAAAGTTAGCAGTATTTGCATGTTTTTGTATTTTTTTTGCAAAGCTTCAATTATTTCATTCGGGGATGTTTTTTTCGTAAGTTCAGCACCTTCTGTTTCATTAATAATAATACATTTTACATTATTAAAAAAGTTGTTTTCAAGCATGTTTTTTGATATAGGTGAGGCATTTAAATATATATCCATGCCCTTTTTTGCACAAATTTTTAATATGTACTGTAAATTACTTATTTCGTTTTGCAAAAGTACAGTATCTCCTTTGTCGAAGTTGCTGAGTATCTCATCTATGTCGGCACAGCTTATATTGCCGTTTGCACCGGGGCAAATTATAATGCAGTTTTCACCACTTTTAGCTACCTGTATTATGGCATGACCACTAAATTCATCTGACTTAATAATGTTGGAAATATTTATTTTTTCTTTTTTCAACATATCTAACATAAATTCAGCATCACTGCCTGCTTTACCGGCGAAATAAACTT
>CAYJGV010000183.1:0-1826 GCA_964369715.1 uncultured Bacteroides sp.
TTAATTTTGTCAATAACCTCAAAATATGAGCCGTCGTTAATTAGCATGTTTTGCTTCTAATCATTGATATAACGTATTGTTGTAAATGATTTATTAAATATTGTTTCTTATTGGCATTATATCATACAATTAACTATTCTACAATTTAAAGTGTAATAAAATATAAATGTTCAGTTTGCAAGGTTCAAATATAAACTTTATATTTTTCGCCTCTAATTTTCAGCTTTTTTTAATGTAACCCTTTTTAAATAAGAAAAAAGTCCTGTGTATAATCCTTTTTACTTCAAAACCCAGCTTAGACTTAACATCTAAGGTTTAAAATATATGCTGCTGTTCAATTAAAAGATATCACTTCTAATTTATTAGAACCACAAATCGGACATTCGGTTGGCACTTGAAAAATCGCTAAATCATAATCTTGCATTAAACAATTTTTGCAATATAAGTATTGGTTGCACATAAGAACTTTCTGTTTGTTTTCAACTTGAAATTTAATGGTTTCATATGAAGGATTATTTCCCAATATAAAATCCGGCATTAAAAATAGTGATGTTTTAATTTTTAAAAAATCATCTTCTATAAATGTTTCGAGATATTCATAATCTTCATACATAAAAATTACATATCTGCGTTCATGCTCAGTGTGCCACTTAAAATCTTTAACAGAAAGAATCCAATATTGAAGTAACTCCTCAGTAAAAGAATGTTTTTTCTCATTAGACGAATCAAATAATTCAATCAAGCTAAATAAATATTTTAATTCGTCTTTCGCTTCTTCTTTGTCATAAAGCACATCAAAAGCAAGAACTTGAGAAACAAATGGAAGCATTAATACTTCTTTTTGATTTCCTGAAATCTTCTTTTCGAATTTGCTTTGCCCTAATGGTCCTATTAAGTCAACAATTCTATCGTTTTTAAAACCATACACACATTCCCCATAATCTTTTTTCATATCAGTATTATTATGTTCCTTACTAAACGAGGAAACAAAATACGTTCTTGTTGGACTAAAATTAAAATCCTTAGCCCAAGACTGTTGTAACCAAGAACTGTCTTCGAATAATTCTGGAACTACTCTTTGCTCTCTCATCATTAAGTTTTTCTATTTTCTGCATCCAGATTTCATGGTTTTTCACACTTAGTGTAGCAACTTCTGTTGAAATGTATTTGCAAATATAGTCTTCGTTATAACCGTATCTAGATTTATTTATACGTTTTATATTCCGATGACAATTTCCGGGAATACAAAAGTAATAACAAAAGGCGCTGAAGGTGGCACTAATGGAGGATCCGGAATCCGTGTAGATGGAGCAGGTGGAGTGCTGACGATTAAAGACAATGCGACAGTTGAAGCAGACGGTGCAACAAGTGGAACAACTTGCGGGAACGGTATTAGCAGCACTGAAAAAACGGAAATTTTAGGTAGCGCAAACGTGACGGCGAGAGGCGGTAGCGGCGCCGGAAGTGGCGGGTATGGGTTAGTATCATATTTTTCGGAAGATATAAATATAGGCACTGCCACAGAGCCATTTAGCGGCACTTTAACGGCAATAGGTGGTAAAACAACTGGTGCATTGCGGAAGGACGGCACAGCGTTTAGAAATGATGCAAAAGCCACAAGCTTTTTAAATACAATGCATTATCATACATATAACGACGGTACAGGTTGGATGGATATTGGTACAGGTTGGATGGATATTGGTACCGGTGCCACATCTTTGCCTACAGTACATTACGATAACCTTGGCATAGGCTTAGGCATGACACTGCTAACGGTAACACACATACCCACACCATAGCCAATTACAAAAAAGCTATGTAAAAAA
>CAYJGV010000184.1:0-1796 GCA_964369715.1 uncultured Bacteroides sp.
GAACTCCTGATTTCGCCGTGAGAGGGCGACGTCTTAACCGCTTGACCAAGGGGCCTTACACGTTGCCGCCTCATACCCTTAAGGTGACTTTTTATATTATACAAAGCTTATGGCGATTTGTCAACACTTTAAGCGAAAAAAATTATATTTTTTTTAAAATTTTTTTATAAGTCTATTGTTAATGGTAAAATGATTTATTACCCGTGAAAAAAATAAAATTTTCATAGAGGCTTTAATTGTTGTTATTGCCACAAAAATAAGGGTTTTAATCGTTTTTGTAAAATTTATTTGTCCTCAATATTTAAGCACAGTAAACGAGGAAAAAACAAACCCATACTGTCATTTCGAACATAGTGAGAAATCCGTTTCATTTTCTTGCGTTTTAAATACAATGCATTTGCTTCTTCGCTACGTTCAAAATGATAAATGGAAAATATATTTACGGATATATAAACAATCTTTGGTGCATTTTTATTTATAATCGATTGAGAGGGTTGGCAATGCGTTTAGTTTTAAATCTGCAAGTATGTTTTTATCGTGTTCGAATTCGAAAAATGCTTGCGAGGCTATCATTGCGGCATTATCCGTACAATATTTAAGTTTTGGTAAATATAAATTGCCGTTTGTCTTTTTTGTGCCTGCTTCAAGCATTTCTCTAAGCCGTGAATTTGCCGCAACACCGCCTGCAAGTGCAATGTCATTTATGTTTAGGTCATCGGCAGCAAGAAGGAGTTTTTCTGCTAATATGCCTGCAATTCTGTTTTCAAAACTTGCGCACATATTGCAAACGTCAATTTCTTTGCCTTGCATATTAGCTTTGTTTACAGTGTTTAAAACCGCTGTTTTAAGGCCCGAAAAACTGACATTGTATCTGCCTTCTACTTTTGGGACAGGAAGTGCGTATGCCGTGGCATCGCCGGTTTTTGCCATTTTGCTGACGATTGGCCCGCCTGGGTAGCCAAGCTTTAACGTGCGTGCAACTTTATCGAAAGCTTCACCTGCGGCATCATCTACGGTTCTGCCTAAAATTTCAAATTCAGTGTAATTTTTGACATATATTATATGGCTGTGTCCGCCGCTTGCAACAAGGCATAAAAACGGAGGTTTAATGTCTTTGTAAGTTAAGTATAACGATGCGATGTGACCACGCAAATGGTGTACGGGAATCAAAGGCTTGTTTGCGCTGTACGCTAGGCCTTTAGCAAAGTTTACGCCCACCAATAATGCGCCAATTAAGCCCGGTGCAAAAGTGACAGCTATTGCATCTATATCGTTTAGTTTTAAATTTGCATCATTTAATGTTTTTTCAACTACGTCGCTTATATATTCTATGTGGCGGCGGCTTGCTATTTCAGGCACAATGCCGCCATAAATATTTTGTTCTTGTGCACTTGACGCAATGTAGTTTGAAAGCACATTGCGGCCGTTTTCAACTATCGCAGCACATGTGTCATCGCAACTGGTTTCGATGCCTAGTATTAGCATATTTCATCCTTTCTGTTGGGCTGCCGCCCAAACCCGCGCAAAGGCTCTGCCTTTGCAATCCGCAATTTTTCGAGAAAAATTGAGTAAAGCTTTATATGGGGGATTATTTTGTATTACAAAATATAAATAATGGGTGCTTTAAGTGTAATTCATAAACTTGATGATAAAAATAAACTCTTAAATAAATTTATAGTGCAATTCGCAAAATTAACAATAAAAGCAAAGTTTTAAATAAAACTATAGGAAGATAAGCGGGTTTTTAAACCAGCACCCAGTAGCAACAATTAGAACAATGTAATCGTGAGCGTATG
>CAYJGV010000185.1:0-1720 GCA_964369715.1 uncultured Bacteroides sp.
AAAAATTTTTTACGTTTTTCATACTCACTGTGGGTTTAAAATAATATTGTATTAAAGTAATATTAGTGATATTAATTTAAAAAATTTGTTTTCCGGCATTAGGTCCGGCACTTTCGTCATAGATTTTATCAACAGTTAAAGTCCAAACAGCTTTGATTTGCATATTCATTTTTGCGAAATTTTCTGCAACAGCATTAAACAATGCTCCGTCAGTGCGACGTGCCTCAACAGTGCAATTTAATAAGTAAGACTCCATACCCTTAACCGCAAGTAAAGCAGCTTTGTTGTTTACTTCAAGGTTTGCAGCTGTTGTTTTCATTATTACTTCAGCAACAGCCATAGTGTTTTCGTCAACTTTCATAATGCTACCTGCAACGATAGAATGTATTTCACCATCTTTTGATACGGTGCTTATAATTTTTGTGCTTTCTTTGTCAGTAAAAAGTTTGCTAACGTTTTCTAAATTTTTCATTAGTTATTCTCCTTAATAAGTTTTTACAATTGACTTTGTTTTTCTGAGTTGGTATAATAATATCACATAAAAAATATCAGGTCAATAACGCAAAAAAATATGAGAAGGTAAGAAAAACATGAGTAAGTGTAAAGCTAATCATTGCCCATGTGGAGAAGAATGTCCATTGCAAATAGCCCTTAAAAAAATTGGCGGTAAATGGAAAGTCCCGATTATTTGTGTGCTTTCATCAGGCGAGGGCATTAGGTATAACGAGCTTATGAAAAAAGTGAGTGGAATTACCAACACAATGCTTGCTTCTTCTTTAAAAGATTTAGAAAAAGATGGTTTAATTACAAGGGTCCAATATAACGAGATGCCAATTAGAGTGGAATATTTTATTACAGAAAAAGCAAAAGAGCTTATTCCTACAATGCAATCGCTTGCAAAATGGGCAATGGTTTAAATTGTGTTTAAAGGTGTAGCAAAAAAGCTACACCTTTTTTGTTTATTGATTTATTAGCGATTTAATCTTAAAAACAGCCGCATTATCATTATAAGCTCAAGTTTCATCAGATATCACTATTAAAAGTATGTGTTCAGTGAATTATAAAACAAGCATAAACACAGCTTGGTTTATAAAAAAAATATTACAAATTTTTTAACTAAAATAAAAAAATATTACATTTGCTATTTGTAAAAAGAGCATAATAACACGATTTTTTAATATTTTTATGCATATTGTATAAAAATATTAGCATATGTTGAAAATAATTCTAAGATTAAAACTGCAAAAAACCTTAAATTTAAGCAACCATGTAACCGTGGTGAAACCCTGATGTGGTATAGTAGTGTCATAATAAAAAATCGGCAAGAGATAATTTGACTTCAAATTAACCATCAACCGATATTCACTAAGGAGAATCTTAACATGAAAAAGGCTATATTATTTAAAAGGATACTTTGCTTTGTACTTATGTTTGCGATGATTATGACAAATATAAGTTATGGTTCATTCGCTGAGGGCGTTGGCGATGTAAACTTATACGATGCAGAGGGTTATAACTCAGCAGGCTTTGACGCAAACGGTTACAACAGACAAGGCTTTGACGCAAGCGGCTACAATGCACAAGGGTTTGACGCAAGCGGCTACGACAGAGCCGGGTTTGACGCAAGCGGCATTGACAGAGAAGGCTATAATACAGCCGGCTTTAATGCAAGCGGTTACAACAGACAAGGCTTTAACGCAAGTGGCTACAATGCACAAGG
>CAYJGV010000186.1:0-1716 GCA_964369715.1 uncultured Bacteroides sp.
ATAATTTCGATTCTTCGCCGTACCTCCTCAGAATGACAATGACTTGTTGTTTAGGCTAACAACATAATTACGGCACCGTGCACTACACTATAAACTTGCATAAATCTATGTAGCTAATTGCCCCCACGCAGTGGGTCAATTACATACCACAAATATTAAGCAGGTATATTTATGAAAAAATTATACGTAACAGATTTAGACGGAACTTTGCTTGACAAAAACGCAAAATTATCGCAAGTAAGCGAGGATATTTTGCGCCCGTTAATCAAAAATGGCCTAAATTTCACCGTTGCTACGGCACGAACACCGGCAACAGCGGTAGATTTATTATGTCCGCTTAATATCAATTTGCCCATCGTCGCTATGAGCGGCGCTATGATTTACGACCTTAACAATAAAAACACAATTCAAACAAACAGCCTAGCGCAAGACGATGTAGAAGATATTTGCGATATGCTTGATATCGTAGGGCAAAGCGCCCTTGTTTATGCCGTCAAAGACGGCAAGTTAATGGTGTACTACAAAGAATTTGAAAACGATTTTGAACGTGAATTCGTTAAAAGTCGCATAGGCACACCATATAAAGAATTTGTTAAAACAGATGATTATTTCACATCTTTGGAAGACTGCGAAGTTGTAATGTTTTTGTTTTGTATGTCAGACTTACGCAAAATTTACACCTTCTATGAACTATTAAGCGCAAACCCTAATTTATTATGTTATTTATATCCTCACGAGTATAATTCATCGGGATATATACTGGAAGTATATACAGAAAACTGTGGAAAAGGCAAAGCACTGCAAAAATTAAAAGAAGAATACGGCTTTGATAAAATAATCGCATTTGGGGATAATTTCAACGATATATCGATGTTTAAAATGGCGGAAGAAAGCTATGCCGTTGCGAATGCTATAGACGATTTAAAAGATATTGCAAGTGGAATAATAGGAAGCAACAACGAAAACAGCGTTGCTAAATTTATACAAGATGATTATAACAAACCCGAGACAATTTAAAGGGTTTTTAACTATAAATAAAGTGTTTGGTAATAAAGTATCAAAACTTAAAGCATAATTACAAATTAAATTTTTATGCATTTTTAAGAATAAGCAAAAGAGGAATACAATATGTTTTTCAAAGCGATAAAAAAAATAAATGATGATAAAATGAGTTTTTATGTCTATGAAAAAACAGGACGCAACCAATTTAGAGATAGAATTACCGTTTATGCCAAAGGGAATATTTTGTTTGAGAGGTTTTGCTATGGCGAGGCAGCAGGAATTGTGTTTACAATGGATGCCGACAAAGCTGAAGAAAATGGCGAAATAGTGTGGAATTATGACGCATGTCAAAACAGCAAAAAAACCGATGCGCCAAAAAAACTTACAAATATAAGCGACGATTTTGAAAATTTGTTTTTTGATGAAAAAGAAACGCCTTGGGCATGCAATAAAAAGCAAAAAGCAGGGCTGTTAAATAAATTATTTAACAGATAAAAGGCTTAGCCAAGCGACTTTGTAATAAAATTTATAGACCTAAAAGCATTTTCAAAAGCTAATCAAAAATTTGTGCATTTTTTTATTTATATCTGGTGTAATCACCTCGAACATGTCATTATGAGGAAGTGTGAGGAAGAATCGCAACTACAGCGTGTTTAAAAAGACGGATTCCTACGACTCGCTAAGAGCCGCCTTACGGCGGTTGCTCGCTTGCAT
>CAYJGV010000187.1:0-1664 GCA_964369715.1 uncultured Bacteroides sp.
AAGTTGGCGTTGAAGTTACAGATTCTATCTATGTTGTATTAAACATGGATATCATGGCTCGCATTGGACAAGGCGCACTAGACCAACTAGGCGCAGAAAGCAACGATTTTGTTCGTGGCTTACATGCTAAAGCTGATATCGACCCTGAAAACCGTTACATTGCTCACTTCCCTGAAGACAACGCTATCTGGAGCATTAACTCAGGTTACGGCGGCAACGTTCTACTTGGCAAAAAATGCTTTGCTCTTCGTATAGCATCTTACCAAGGCTACAAAGAAGGCTGGATGGCTGAACATATGCTTATTTTAGGCATTGAAAATCCAAAAGGCGAAGTTAAATATGTTTGTGGCGCTTTCCCATCTGCTTGCGGCAAAACTAACCTAGCTATGTTAATTCCTCCCGAATATCTAAAAGAAGAGGGTTACAAAGTTTGGACAGTTGGCGACGATATCGCTTGGTTACACATCGGCGAAGACGGCCAATTATATGCTATTAACCCTGAAAGTGGCTTCTTCGGTGTTGCACCTGGAACAAACGATAAATCAAACTACAATGCTTTGATGAGCACAATGTCAAACACAATTTTCACAAACGTTGTTGTTAACGATGATGATAACACTGTTTGGTGGGAAGGTCTTGATAAAAACCCACCTGCAAACGCTACAGATTGGCTTGGCAATAAAGTTAACGGCAAAGAAGAGATGGCTGCCGGCAAAAAAATGGCTCATCCAAACAGCCGTTTCACAGCACCTGCTATCAACTGCCCTTGCCTAAGCAAAGAATTCGACAATCCTAACGGTGTACCTGTTAGCGCTATCGTATTCGGCGGCCGTCGTGCAAAAACTGCACCACTTGTATATCAATCATTCGATTGGAACCACGGTGTTTATGTTGGCGCTTCAATGGCTAGCGAAACAACAGCTGCAGCTATGAGCGCAGTTGGCGTTGTTCGTCGTGACCCAATGGCTATGCGTCCTTTCACAGGATATAACATGGGCGATTACTTCTCACACTGGATTAACATGGGTAAAAAATTAGGCGATAAAGCACCTAAAATCTTCAATGTTAACTGGTTTAGAACAGACGACGAAGGCAAATTCATTTGGCCTGGATTCGGCGACAACATGCGTGTTCTTACATGGATTGTTGACCGTTGCGAAGGTAAAGTTGACGCAGTAGAAACAGCTATTGGTTATGTTCCAAACGCTGAAGACATTGACATCAACGGCTTAGAAGATATCACATTAGACACAGTTAAAGGCTTATTACAAGTTGATAAAGATTTATGGCTAGAAGACATCAAAGGTGTTGAAGAGCTATATGCTGAAATCGGCGATCGTGTGCCTGAAGAACTTAAAAAGCAACTTGCTGACTTTAAAGCACGTTTAGCTTAAGTTTTAGTTTAATATAATTTAATAAAGGCTGTGACGATTTTTCGTCACAGCCTTTTTGTTATGTAAATTTTTATATTATAATTTAATGGTTTTAAATTATAATATAAAATGGTGTGTTTCAATTTGTGGATATATTATGTAAAAGGAGGGACTGGGGATATGCAAGCTTAGCTTTGTTATTCCGAGTGTAGCGAGGAATCCGTCTTTTTAGTCGGTTGCATCTATCGCAAACTTTTTCACGAGGAGAAGCCCTTCTTTTCGGCGGGAAAA
>CAYJGV010000188.1:0-1660 GCA_964369715.1 uncultured Bacteroides sp.
GAGCCGCCTTACGGCGGTTGCTCGCTTGCATTGCGCTGCGGCGCTTATCGCCTCCACTCGGAATGACAGTGCTCATCTCACCTAAAACCCCAAATCCCCTACTTACACCCAAAACAACAATATCCATACAAACCCTATACCATATACCCTATGCCCTATATTACTTTAACTTGAAGCCCCTCTAAAACATCTAAAGTTTTTTGGTTTAATGCATTATCAAAACTTGCAGTTAACGCTTTAATCACATTAATATTTGCCTGCGGAAAAGCCGCCTGAAATACACATGCATTTGAAATTACGCAAATATTGCTGACAAGCCCCACAATAGTGATGTCAAGCGGATATATTTTTTCGCTTAGCTCAACCATACTTTTTGGCGAAACCCCAAAAGAAACTTTTTCTATTTCTATAATTTTATCCTTATTTTTATCGGCTGTTTCTTTCACCTTACCATATAATTCAAAGCCTTTTGTGCCTTTAATGCAATGCTCTACAGGCAGGCTTTTGCCCTCTCTGCTATGTAAATATTCCTTATCGTGTGTGTCATATGTCATTATAATGTCATCGCCACTTTCAAGGTATTGCGCCATTAAATTTGCAATGCCCTCGTCTAAATTTTCGGCACCGTCAAACCCCAGGGTTCCGTCTACAAAATCATTTTGATAATCTACAATTACTAATAATTTTTTCATAATATCCACCTAATATATTTACTTTTTAAATGCGGCTTTTATCTAATATCTCATTTAAAAAAAGCTTGCTTTTTATGCCACTTATTTAAACTTTGCTAGATAATATCACAATGATAAAAATATGTCAATGATTTAAAGCAACTATTTGTGCTTTTGCCATTATAAATATCAATTTCAAAATTTATCTCGACAAAATGAATAAATTTGCTTGTTTAAATTGAATTTATTTATATATTTGTACAATTTGACTATTGACAATGATAACTTATTGATATATAATATCATTAAGAAATACGAAAGTTTAATGACATTATATCATTAAATGCATTACAAAAACAATCGACGAATATTATTAATCAAAACAATAGGAGGATATTATGAGAAGTATAGCAACATTAGACATACAATATGCACACAGATTTTATGGGTTTAAAGGCGAGGCACAATATTTGCACGGACATACAGGAATATTGACATTAGAAGTTGAAGATACGGTTAACGCCGGTGTAAACATGGTTTTCCCATGTAATGAAATACAAAAAACAGCGTGGGACGTTTTAAAGAACTTTGACCATGCGCTTATTTTAAGAGAAGACGACCCATTGTTGCCCGCAATTTTAAAAGTGTATGAAGAGACAGGCGTAAAAGACGGAACACCACAAAACACAATGAAAGGCGAAGCTTTTAAAACAGAGCTAGCCACAGCGTTCCCCGATTGCCGCTTAGTTGTAACAAAAGAGACAATGACGGTTGAGGGCTTTATCAAAATCGTTTACGATTTACTGCACACAAAATTAAACATAGCAAAAATTACATTTACAAGTGGCGTTAATGCCGCAAGTGCAGAATACCAAACAGAAAACAATATTGACAGGTGTCCACTTTGCGGTATATCGCTTGACGAACATGGCGTTTGCCCAAAATGCGGATATAAAAAGTAGTATGAATTAATCCTGTCATTCCGAGCG
>CAYJGV010000189.1:0-1612 GCA_964369715.1 uncultured Bacteroides sp.
TTTTCCCGCTGAAAAGAAGGGCTTCTCCTCGTGGGGAAGTTTGCGATAGGTGCAACCAACTAAAAAGAACGGATTCCTCGACTCCGCTCGGAATGACAGGGTGCGGCTTGCTTAGGGGGACGGATTCCTCGCCTACGCTCGGAATGACAGGGTGCGGCTTTCTTAGGGGAACGGATTCCTACGACTCGCAAAGAGCCGCCTTACGGCGGTTGCTCGCTTGCATTGCACTGCGGTGCTTATCGCTTACGCTCGGAATGACAAAGAGGTAAAGCTTACCTCACAAATATAAATAATCTACATTTCATTCCGATTATTTATATCCTCGCAGGGGCGATTTTATTGGCGTGGGCAACGGAGTGCCCACATGCCGATTTATATTATGCTCATTCTTCGCCAAATATAAATAATCTGCACTTAAAGTGTAATTCGCAAAATAACAAACAGCAATACTTGTTCTTCTCATAATATATTTTATAATAAAATATCGTAAACGGCAATATAAATTTTTGCAAATGAAAGCAAAGTGTGGTAAAATTTAAGAAATAATTTAATTGGAAGTGAAAACCATGCAATGGACAGATATACAAATTGCTGTGCCTGCACAGCACACACAAACAGCGCAAGATGTTGCAATTAGCGTAGCTAATGCAGGCATTTATGTCGAGGATCAAATGCTTGAAGAATTAGAACTTTTAAAGGAGACACAAAGGGATATACACCACGATGTGCTTCTTTGCGAAAAGCGCACACATGCGATAATCCATCTTTACACGAATGAGTGTGACGATACACAGGAAATAATACAAATTTTAAACGATAGAATGAAAGGTACAGATTTGCCTTTTGTTATCTCCTGTGAAAAAATAGAGCAAGAGGATTGGGAAAAGAGCTGGAAAGCTTATTATAAGCCCATCGATATAGGCGAGCGTCTTGCGATTGTTCCAAGTTGGCAAGAATACAATACAGACCGAATTAAAATTTCTATGGATCCCGGCATGGCGTTTGGGACAGGAACACATGAGACAACATCGTTATGCTTAGCGCAATTAGACAGGCATATTAAAGGCGGAGAACGTGTTTTAGATATCGGCACAGGTAGCGGAATTTTAGCCATAAGTGCGCTTAAGCTTGGCGCAAATGCCGCTGAAGGTGTTGACATCGACCCAATGTGTGTTAAAGTGGCGACAGAAAACGCCGCCATTAATAATGTAAGCGATGATTTCAAGGTGCTTGTTGGGGATTTATCAGAGCTTGCAACAGGCGAATATGACATAATATGCGCAAATATAATTGCGAGCATAATAATTAAGCTTGTGCCTTTTATATCGCCACTTTTAAAAGATGATGGCATTTTTATAGCCAGCGGAATAATTTATGAACGTTTAGACGAAGTTGTTGAGGCGATAAATTTAAGTGGATTGAAAATTAAAGAAACACTTAAAGATAATGGTTGGGTTGCGCTTATAATTTGCAAATAAAATAAAGATTTATAAAAGTAAATATAAAAGGCTCTATAATAAATGTTGGGGTAAGAAATTAGAGCCTACTAAAAAAACAAAAAAAGTAGAGCATAATTTGCAAAAATCCGTTAAAATGGAATTGTCGAGAAACC
>CAYJGV010000190.1:0-1581 GCA_964369715.1 uncultured Bacteroides sp.
TATCCACCACTTGTTACACCTACAAGCCAAATTGTTGGCACACAAGCTGTGTTTAATGTTATCATGGATGAACGTTATAAAATGGTAACTAAAGAGTTTAAAGCCATGGTTAAAGGCGAATACGGCAAAACTCCTGCACCAATCAGCGCAGAGTTCAGCAAAAAAATACTTGGCGATGAAGAACCAATAACTTGCCGCCCAGCAGATTTGCTTGTTGACGAAGTTGAAAAAATGAAAGAGGAAGCAGCAAAATATACACAACAAGAAGAAGATGTATTGACATATGCTATGTTCCCTCAAGTTGCACCTAAATTCTTTGAAAAACGCAACGAAAAAATTCAAGGTGTTGATGGCGCACATGTAGATTATGCAAGTAAATCTCATCCGGTTTAATGCATTAATTTAAAATATAATTTTTATGCTGTTACGAATTAAGTTTCGTAACAGCATTTTTATGCAAAAATCAAATAAATAAAATTTAACAAAAATTGCAAAAATTCTATTAACATAATTTGCTCTAAATTAATAATATAATATAGTATTAAAATAATTTGGAGGTATATTATGGCATATGAAAATGGAAAATACTATTGGTTTATATCGCATGCAGGCAATGGTAAAGCATTAAGCGTATATGGAAATAGTCAAGTTTCCCAAAACAGAAATGTTATTTTATGGGAAAAAGAAGTTATAAACGACCAAAGTTGGCTTGCTGATGTAAATTTTGATGAGGGTTATGCAAGGATAAAAACTGCATTAAATGTTGAATATGCGCTGAATATATGGTTTGGAACATATAATAAATTCAATTGTGATATTTTTACTTGGAGAACAAATTTAGATGATTCGAAAATTGATTTTATAACAGTGAATGCAGATGAAAATTTATATAGAGTAAAACAGCTTAATTTTGATTATTATATGACAGCACAGGGAAATGAAATTGGTGCAGATGTGCGTTGGGAAGAATTTAAATGTGACGATAGCCAAATTTTCAAATTGGTATTATTTGAAGATGGGCAAGGGGCAGAATCTCCTTATGGCGCAATATGGCCTTTGTATAGTCAAGAGCAATTTCCTATAACAAGCGGGTTTAGAACAGCTGCACGACCAACACACGACGGTGTGGATATGGCAGCGCCGCTTAATACGCCAATTTATGCAATATATGACGGTATAGTTTCTAAAACAACAAGTGAGGCGACGAACCCGTTAGAGGGAATTTCTGTTAGAATTGACCATGACTTTGGCACAGGCAAACAATATAGATATATACGCTCTTATTACTTACACATGAGCCGTGTTGATACTTTGAATGTAACAGTAGGTTCATTTATCAGAAAAGGTTCAATAATCGGCTATGTAAACAATACAGGCGATTCGTATGGAAATCATTTGCATTTAGGCACACGTTATAGCACATCGCCGTTTACAGTTAACGGAAGCTTTTATGAGGGCATTGATTTTATCAATCCCGTGATTATTCTACCATAAATTAACATTATAAACTTATAATTTATAATTTATAATGTCAAAAGTTTTACTCAATTTTTTTCAAAAAATTGCGGGTTCTTAGGGCAG
>CAYJGV010000191.1:0-1564 GCA_964369715.1 uncultured Bacteroides sp.
ACACAAAGCAAAACCATCACAAAACAAAAACAATGATATACGGACAGTTTATTGCCAAAGCGATATCTGTCCGATAGCCTTTTAATAGGCAATGGGAGAGACGAATGAAAGAATATGGCTTTAGCGATAAATTGCATGAAGAATGCGGTGTGCTTGGAATTTACGACAAAAGCGGCGATTTAGGCGACGTTGTAAGCGGCACATATTATGGTTTATATGCTTTGCAACATCGTGGACAAGAAAGCTGCGGCATGGCAATTAACACCGACGGTGTAATTACAAAGCATCGTGATTTAGGGCTTGTGAACGAGGTTTTTTCTAAAGAGGTGCTCGCCACTATGCCAAAAGGGCAAATGAGTATAGGGCATTGTCGCTATGCCACGACAGGTGTGCAAAGCAGGGCAAATGCACAGCCGCTTGTTATCAGGCATGTAAAGGGCGGCATGGCGCTTGCACACAACGGCAATTTGACAAATGCGGCAGAGCTTCGTGAAGAAATAGAGCTTACAGGCGGAATTTTCCACGCAACAAGCGACACCGAAGTAATTGCGTACACCATTATAAAAGAGCGTTTAACAGCACCCAGCATACAAGACGCCGTTGTAAATGCAATGGGCAAACTTGAGGGTGCATATTGTCTTGTTATAATGTCACCGCAAAAATTAATTGCCGCAAGAGACCCTTATGGATATCGTCCTCTTTGCATGGGTAAAATTGGCGAAAGCATTGTATTTGCAAGCGAAAGCTGTGCGCTTGATGCAATGGGTGCAAAATTTGAAAGAGATATTGAACCGGGTGAAGTTGTTGTTGTAAGCGAAAAAGGCATACAAAGCATTAAAACACATTGCGGTAAAAAAAGCAGTTTTTGTGTTTTTGAATATATTTATTTTGCAAGGCCGGACAGTGTTATTAACGGTGCATGCGTACACACTGCAAGGCAACGTGCAGGCGCATTTTTGGCATTAGAGCACCCTGTACAGGCTGATGTTGTTATCGGCGTGCCGGATTCGGGACTTGATGCGGCGCTTGGTTTTTCAAAACAAAGTGGCATACCTTACGACATAGGTTTTTTAAAGAACAAATATATTGGACGAACTTTTATTGCGCCTGACCAAAAACAGCGTGAAAACAGTGTGCGCATAAAGCTTAATCCAATTTCAAGTGCGGTTAAAGACAAGCGCATTGTGCTTGTTGATGACAGCATTGTACGTGGGACAACCAGTTTAAAAATTGTTAAACTGCTTAGGGAGGCAGGCGCAAAAGAAGTGCACATGAGGTTATCTTCGCCACCTTTTAAATACCCATGTTATTTTGGAACAGACATTGATTCCAGCGAAAATTTAATTGCATATAATCACACAATTGAAGAAATGACTAAAATGTTAGAGCTTGACAGTTTAGGATATTTAAGCGTTGAAGATTTACCAAAACTTGCAGTTGGTTCTACATGTGGAATTTGCAACGGATGTTTTACAGGAAAATATCCATCGCCACCGCCACAAAAAACAGACAAAGGTAAATTTGAGCAAGTGTTTATACAAACTTAAGTGGGTTTTGAAGAGAC
>CAYJGV010000192.1:0-1503 GCA_964369715.1 uncultured Bacteroides sp.
TTTTATTAGAAACCTTGAAAAAAAGAAAAGTAAGCAAAAGAAAACCACCCTTGTCATTCTGGGAGTAGTCGAGCGATTCATTCAACCTACCATGTCATTCCGAGAGCAAGCGAGGAATCCGTTCCTCTATCCTGTCATTCAAAGTAAAACGATAAGCACCGCAGTGCAATTCAAGCGAGCAAACGTCGCAAGGAGGCTCTTAGCGAGTCGCAGGAATCCGATTTTTAGGCACGCGATAATTGTGATACTCATGTCGTGCTTAGGCAATCCTCAAAATGACAATATCATTTATGATATAATGACAAAATTTTATGATATTTTGCATGATTTTGAAATTATGCAGAATGCAAATTAAAAACAAACGCCTATAAGGCGATAAAAGGAGATTTAATAATGAAAGTAGTAACTTTTGGAGAATTAATGTTGCGTTTGCAACCATATGATTATTTACGTTTTGTGCAAGCGGATAGCTTTGAAGCTACATTTGGCGGCGGTGAAGCTAACGTTGCAGTATCGCTTGCAAACTATGGCGCAGATGTAAATTTTGTGACAAAATTGCCAAAACATTCAATTGGACAAATGGCGGTTAACTCACTTCGTAAATATGGTGTGGGCACAGATAAAATCACACGTGGTGGCGAACGTGTAGGCATTTATTTCCTTGAAAAAGGTGCTTCACAACGTGGTAGTGTTTGCATTTACGATCGTGCTCATAGTGCGATACAAGAGGCTAGTGAAAGCGATTTTGATTGGGCAGATATTTTTGATGGTGTAGATTGGTTCCATTTCACAGGAATTACACCGGCATTAGGCGAAAACTGCGTTAATCTTTGCATTAAAGCTTGCGAAGCTGCTAAAGCTGCGGGCGTTAAAATTTCATGCGATTTAAATTATCGTGGAAAACTTTGGACAAGGCCAGAAGCACGTGAGGCAATGAGTAAAATTTGTAAATATGTTGATGTTTGCATCTCTAACGAAGAAGATGCACACGACGTGTTTGGGATTTCTGCCGAAGATACAGATATCACAAGCGGTAAATTGAACAAAGAGGGATATAAAAGCGTTGCTAAACAATTGGCAGATAATTTCGGATTTGAGAAAGTTGCAATAACTTTGCGTGAGAGTATTTCTGCGTTTGATAATAATTGGAGCGCTATGCTTTATGATGTTGCAAGCGATGAATATTGTTTTTCAAAAATGTATCCTTTACATATAATCGACCGTGTTGGCGGTGGTGATAGTTTCGGTGCAGGGTTAATTTATTCATTACTTAACGGCAAAAACACACAAGAAGCTGTTGAGTTTGCTGTTGCAGCAAGTGCTTTGAAACATTCTATCGAAGGCGATTATAACTTTGTGACTGTTGATGAAGTTGAAAAACTTGCAGGCGGAAACGCAAGCGGACGTGTACAACGCTAACTTACTTTTCTTTTGAAAAAAAGAAAAGTAAGCAAAAGAAAATTATATCGAGGGATAAGCTATGCTATGGAGTATAGTCAGTTG